>UQCV01000041.1 GCA_900539665.1 uncultured Succinivibrionaceae bacterium
AAGCACTCTAATGAGTACAGTATCAACGAGCTAACCCCGTGTGTCCCACGGTTCTGTGTTTTGAATTTATACAGTTAGCAACCGCATAAATTCATTTTTATATTAAATATAATGTTTAGAAAGCTGTCAAGTAGATTTCGGCAATTCATCTCACCACCTTAGAGGTGGGGGATTTCTTGCCGAGTTCAGTTAAAAGCACTAAAAAGCAAAGAAAAGAACAGGTTAATAAGCCTTTCCACTCCTAACAACTCAATTAATCAGATGACTCTGGCATCCGTAAACCAGCCAAATCTGTTTGCATTTGGCGGATTCGATATTCATTGTTAGGGAATAAAGCTTGGGCTGTGCCCCCTAATTCCTCGGGAAAGAAGAATCGTTTAAACTTAAAGTTAAACTTACGGTACAGCATCATAGCCGGCACATTGTTTTGTAATACTTCAAGCCTAAAGATGGTGCAACCTTCTTTCAATAAGTAATTAAGTCCGGCTTTCATCAAAGCTGTCCCAATTCCTAAGCGCAAGTAACCGGGGTCGATATAAAGCGATCTTATATACCCTATGCCCTTATACACTGAGAGTCCAATAACCCCGCAGACAAAAGAGCTGTCATCATCGATGGCAATAATCGCTTTAAAATCATCTGCACAAACACGTTCAGCCCACACCGATTCTAGCCCAATAACCGAAAGGGATATCATCGTGCGAATGTGATAAGGCATGTCGACAAATTCAACTTCACTTTCTGAACGAAATTGCATCGCAGCTATCCGACCGACGTCTCCTGCTTCCGCTATACGAATAACTATCGACACAAAGGAACCCTCCCATACTCGGTACGAGCCTTACGGTAATTAGGCATATACTTTTGTACGAGATCAGATAAAGCCTGCATGTCTTGTTCATCATGCGGATGGAGTAAAACATAGTTTTGCGCCCGCGCATTATTAACGGTCTTTAAGTTTTGCCAAATGACTAAAGATGCTGATGGATTAAAGCCCGCAGCACTCATGGTAGCGATTGCAAGCTCATCAGCTGCCCGCACTTGTTCTTTAGTGTATGGAATTGGCGCTACAGATCTAACTTCAAGCCCTAAAGCTTGCATAAAGGCTTGATAGCCTTCATCTGACCGAATATAGGTCTTTAACTCGTCATCAGTGAACTTTTTACCTTTTAATAAGATAGAGACGCGTTCATTGTCATGCTCAAGCAGGGAGTGCGCAAACGCCACGGAAACTAAATAAGCTAATTCGTCTTGTGAGGTAACAAGGCCAGCCGTGCAATTACTAAGAACTAAAGTCCCTGTATTTAACACCGCCGCGTTAAAGCTACATTCGCGTAGCACATCGACAGTCCATTCCGTACGTAACCCCGCATATGCTCCAGGTATAGCTCGAGTTAGCGAACGCATAACACATTCACTGTTACGTAATTCTTTTTTAAAGTTGTTGGTGATTTTTTCATTAGACAAAAACTCGCGGTAAAAAACCATGGTCATGTTTTGCATGCGAGTAAAATCGTAATCACGTTCTAAAGTCGTTTGCCCACTGACTGAAGCACAGCCATTTAGGGCTGTAGCTAACGCAAGCGCCGTAAGCGTCGTACCTAAAAATTTCACCGTCTTTAAAGCCATTGTCAGTTCCATCCTTTACAACTTCGGCGTTTCTTTTGTCGCCTTAAACCAAAAAAAACGATGTAAGGCTCGCCATACATCGCTTTAGTGGCAGTGCACAACATTTATGAACGTTTATGACTGCCACTTGTTTGTTTTAGTAACCGCGCTAATGATTACATATTAGACTTTGGTTTTCGACAAAAATTTGGATTTAATTTTCTAAATTTGCGTCCATATCTATTTTTGACTCTAGCCAACAGGTTTTAGCTAACATCTACTTCTTAGCTTGGCTATCAGCATCAAGCCCTAAAAGCTGAGTGATAGACTTTCTGATTTGTGGAGTATCGTAACCCTTTACCTTATCAAACCAAAACTTAGCTTTACTCTTATCTTTATCAACCCCAACCCCATATTGATACATCAAAGCGTACGCAATAATAGCATCATTAAGGTTGTTGTAGGCAGCTTGTTCAACCCAATACGCAGCCTTTATCATGTTGCGTTCTTCACCACGCCCGTTGGCAATCATGACCCCTAGATTAAATTGGGCCACTGCAACATCAACGTCAGCTGCTTCACGGTACCAGAAAAAAGCTTTTTCATCATTTTGCTTAACGCCGAACCCCTTGCTGTACGCATAGGCTAGATAAGTTTTAGCATCAGCGCTATCGAAGTCTTTGATTGCTTTATTCAGCCATTTAACACCTTCTTTCTTTTCTGCTTCATTACCTTTAAGTACATAAAGCTTACCCAGTTTTGATTCAGCTTCGTTATGATCATGAAGAGCTGCTAAGCGATAAAGCGCCATGGCACGACGGTAATCAACTGGCACGCCAATCCCATTTTCATAGAAAGTCGCGAGCATAAACTGAGCTTCAATCATGTTTTGCGCTGCAGCTTTACCAATATACTCAACCGCAAGTTTTAAATCAGGCTTAATACCGGCGTTTTCGTCACCGTTTTGGTACATGCGACCGAGTTCAAAGTAAGCCATGCCACTACCATTTTGAGCTGCTTTCCTTAAATGTTCGATCCCTTGAGCTACACGACGAGTAGTCCCCAGACCTTTGATCTTCATAATACCAAGGTAATAATCAGCTGTGGCATTACCTTGAAGCATGGATTTATCAAACCAAGTACGGGCTACATTGTAATCTTGCTTGTTAAAGTACAAAGTGCCATACAAAGCTTGACCATCTGCATCCCCTGCCATAGCTGACTTACGGGCCCATTCGTAACCTAATTCAATAGATTTTTCATCTTTACGATTTAAAAGCCACACAGCATATTCATACATAGCATGAGCATCGCCTGCTTCAGCTTTAATTTGTTCATAGCGAATCTGGTCATATACTTCAAGATATCTAAGCGCACGTTCTTCCTTCCAAATGGCTGCTTTATCAAGGTAAGCGTAAGCTAATTCGTAACGACCGTGTTCAGCTAAAAAGATACCATATTCGTACTCAGCGTCAGGGCGACCGGCATCAGCTGCTCGCTGTAACCAACCAATTGCTTCTTCGTAAGGAACTACTTCAGGATGGCGTAAATAAATCCGGTAAAGGCCATACATAGAATTATCGTCAGACTGCTTATTAGCCACATCGATCCAGATTTCTTTAGCACTTTGAAAATCACTCTCGCTAAAAGCTTTTTCCCCATCTTCAAAGGATTTGCTAAAGCAACCGGTTAAAACGGCCGCAGACAAGAGTGAAATTCCAATAACTTTGCAAAATTTCATGTTTATAACCCGATTTTCGTTCTTTTATCGATCTAATTAAAAAGTTTCCAAAATAAACGACTCTTGGCCTTACATTGTCCTTAAACATACTGTAAACAGTACATCTACCGACGATGAAAACTTCAAATTAGTTTTTATTATATATTTTTGTATTAATCAGTTAGCGCAAGAATTAAAGAGTTAAGCTTTCGAGGAAAGTGAATTTTACTCTTAACTAGCTTTGACATTCCAAATGAACTAAACGAAACGTACAAAACGTTAAACATTAACAAGTAAACAAATGTTTGTTATTAAGTTAAAGCTATTTGTATCCATTACTATTAGGTATTAGGATAGAATTCTAGTTTAGACGTCACTTAAACTTTGACTGCTTTTGTTATGTTACTTAGATTAAAACCCAACCAAGAAACTATATCTTAATAAGACCTTGGTTTTTAAGACCTTGAATTTAGTTAAATCTTGCTACATAACAAAGACAGAACTCTCACGTCATTTATAGTTTACAACATTTTTTTTACAAAATAGAAAAATTTTACACGAATTTTAGTAGAGCACATAAAGTTTAAATATGAATGTAAATGTTTTCATTTGATACAACGTGGTTACATGCACTACATCAATGAATTAAGCACTGCCTACTTTCTGCTTTAGAAACCAAATCGTCCCAAACTTAGCCTCATTTCTCATGAATAGGACTCAACTTAGATTAATCCGTGCAAGAACAATCTGCCTCCCGTATAATGAAAGGCATTTTAAACCAAGTTTAAAACTTACCCATAAAGCTAAAAAACTAAGCATGAACCAACCTAACATCCAAATATGTTAAAACTTCAACGGTTCAAGCTTAGAAGCAACATAAAACTCTAACTTAAAACACCTCAGTTTTTGGTGAAACTTAATGCCGTTAGTACTGTTATGAAGCAACGTGTTTTTGTTTTTTAAACTTGAAGTGCCTTAAATATTAAATTCACCATAAGGAATAACCGTGGCCAAAAAAATATCAAGTGTAGTGCTATGTTGCCGTAATGCTACTCCAGGAGCATATGATACTATTCAAGAGCTCAAAGGACTTTTAGCTGAACAACGCATACAGACATATTTAGCGGCCGAGTCAGATCCGTGTCTTCATGGTGGATTACCGGTTTTGCACCATACCGAAATGGCCGGCAAAGCAGATTTAGTTATTGTCGTAGGTGGCGATGGTTCGATGCTTGGGGCTTCTAGAATGCTCGCAAGTGCAGGCATTCCCGTGCTTGGGATTAATCGTGGTCACTTAGGTTTCTTAACTGATATCAACCCTCATGAACTAAGATACAAAATTATTCCTGTTTTAAACGGTGAATACACCTTAGAAGAACGCTTTATGTTAGCGGTTTATGTTGAAGAACACGGTAAACAAATCGGTAGCGGCCTTGCGCTTAACGAAATTGTCATCCATGGCGATCAAACTGCGCATATGATGAACTTTACTATCGCAGTCAACGATAGCGTTATGTATAGCCAAAAAGCCGATGGCTTTATCATTAGCACGCCGACAGGCTCCACTGCTTATAATCTTTCAGCTGGTGGCCCTATTATTGAGCCTTCGCTTGACGTTATTTGCTTAGTTCCAATGTTCCCGCAATCTTTAAATTGTCGCCCTTTGATTTTTAGAGCCGATTGTAACATTGCCATGACTTTTAATTTGACCCGCAACCCTGAAAACATTTCTGTAAGCTGTGATGGTCAAGTCCATATTGAAGCGCGTGAAACCTCCAAAGTGGTAATCAAAAAGAGCCCGCTGATTTTAAAGATCTGCCATCCGCTATCTTATGATTACTTCGAAACTTTACGCTCTAAACTAGATTTTGGCGCTAAAATTCTAAGGTAACAACTTAACCTAAAGGCTTCACTAAGAAGCCTTTTTCTCTTATTTTTCTCATAGCTTGACCTTTAAGGTCCACTTTTACGCCCTCGTTCTGACCGCTTTAGGGCGGTTTTTATACCTTAAGCCCCAGTTTATTATTTATCTTTTAAAACGAAGTTTATAGTCTTTTTAATCATCTCGATATTTCTTGAAACCAAGGGGATTTTTGGCTCTAATTTTACCCTCTCTTTTATCATTTCCGTCCCCCTAATTAAAGTCAATAAAGCGCATGCTTCTCATTAAAACTAAAGTCCATTTAAGATAATTTTTGGGTTTTGGTAAATTGAGCTAGGGGCCAAAAAGGGAACTGGTTTCACAAGTTATCCCAAGACACTTTTACTCTTATAAACGATAACGTCATATGACTACGCACATTCACTATTAATTTAAAAAACACTCAAGCCACACTCCTTTAAACTTTCAAAAGGAATTATTTTTTACATTGCGGTTTTAATGATTAATAGAGATATATTAATATATTTTGACAATTTTTATAGAAAAAACTTTAGCTCCAGAGCTACGAAATCAACGTTAATATTTTTTACAGCCTAAGTAAACTCTTTAACATTAATCATTTTATAAACCGCTTTATTTACGGTTAATGTATTATGTAACCTTTGTATTATCATGCTTTTAATTATTATCTTGCGATTTTTTGAGTTGTTACAATTTTATTTATCTCAGATGCTTTTTTATGATTAATTTATTTTTACCATTTTAAGCGCTATCAAACCCAAGAATTCAAATGACTACTAAAGTTACCCCCTAGATTTGGCTTTTTTTGCACATTAATATTTTTTAATCATCGTTTTTAGGGAGTTTTTAGTGGCTTTTTAGCGTTTGTTTCTTTACTTTGGTTCTACGATTTTTGAGTTTTTTTAAAAGTTTTTGAGGTTATCTTTAGGCCCTAAGTTAAGATTTTACTAATTTAAACCTTGTTTTTTTTCATCACCCTTTATTGATTGCATCACGGTAAGAGTCGCCATAAAACGCAAAAATTTTGTACTTTTAGCCTCGTTAAAGACGTAAATTTTCTAGAGGAGGTTTATCCCATTTTGGTTTACTTTAGACTTTCTAAAACCACCTTTTACTCACCATTTTTCTTCCCTCATTTTCTCTTGTTTTTTCCTTCGTTTTCCCTTTATTTTCATCTTCCCTTACTTTTCCTATTTCCCTCTTCCTTTCCACCCCTACTTATCTACTTCATTCATTTTTGCTTTATTCTCATGATCTAAGTATGATAAAATTAAAGATAAAAATTAGAGCCACTTGGCAAGCTGTTCTATTTGAAAAGGTAGAAACCAAAACAATGGTGTAAAATAGCACCATAAATTTCTAACAACCCTACTACATTCCTTAGGGCGTCGTCGCAAGAACTGCGGAGTATTTTTCATGCTTGAATCCCTCACTGTTGAAAACTATGCTGTTGTCCAAAAAACTGAACTCCGACTCGAAAGAGGTATGAGTGCTATCACCGGGGAAACTGGCGCTGGTAAGTCAATTGCTATTGACGCTTTAGAATTAGCTTTAGGCGGTCGCGCCGATGCACGTAGCGTAAGAACAGGCGCTAATGCTGCTTCCATCTGCGCCGTTTTTAGCTTAGCTGACGTACCGCGGGCTTTAGCCTTTTTGCGAGAAAAAGATTTATTAGCTTCCGACGATGATAACGATCTATGCATTATTCGCCGTAGCATCTCTAAAGATGGTCGTTCTCGGGCTTATATAAATGATAGAACAGTAAACATCACCGTGTTAAGAGAACTAGCCTCCATGTTAGTCAACATTCACGGACAGCATGATGGGCAATTGTTACTAAGACCGGAACATCAAATCGCCTACTTAGACGCTTTTGCCTCTTTAGGCCCGCTTGTTAGTGAAACCGGCTCCCTTTTTCATACATATAGCTCCCTAAAAAAGGAATTATGTGTCTTAGCCGAGCGTCAAAATGCCGGTCTTGCTGAATATAAACTTCTGCACTATCAAATCGCTGAGCTCGAAAAATTTGCCCCTAAAGAAGGTGAATACCAGGCAGTTTCTGATGAAGCCGATAAGCTCAACCATATTAGTACTCTTATCGATGGTGCCACTGAACTTACTGGCCGTTTAAATGCGGAAGACGGTCTTATGGCCGGCCTTAATAACGTCCAAAATAAGCTCAACACTCTGCTTCAGATGGATTCCTCTTTAAAAAGCATTGCCGACACTTTAGAAGGCGCCCGTCTTACCATTGAAGACACCGCCTCAGAATTAGAACACTACAGTGATTCCTTGGAACTAGATCCTGAACGTGCCGCTTGGCTTAATGAACGTCTAGAACAATATACTACCCTAGCGCGTAAATATTCCGTGCCACCACAAGAACTCTATTTAACCTTAGATAAGCTCCAAACACAGGCCGGAACCTACACTTCCCTTAAAGATGAAATTGAAGCGTGCACTGAAAGCGTTAGAATTGCCAAAACCGCTTTCACCGCCAAAGCCTTAGAATTAAGCCAAAAACGCCATGAAGCAGCTGATGAATTTGCTACCGAAGTAGCTTCTATGCTCCGCAAACTCTCCATGCCTAATGCCGTCTTTAAGCTTGAGTTTAGCGAAACTCAACCTCAAGACAATGGTCTTGATGCCGTAACCTTCTTATTTAGCGCTAACTTAGGGATGGAACCTGATCTTATTTCTCGCACAGCTTCTGGCGGGGAAATTTCGCGTATTGCCCTTGCCATCTTAGTTCTTACCGCCAACAAGATCTCAGCTCCAACTTTGATCTTCGATGAAATTGATACTGGTATTAGTGGCCACACCGCCGCCGTGACCGGCTCCTTGCTGCGTAAGCTTGGGTTAGATTCGCAAGTTATTACCGTAACCCACTTGCCACAAGTAGCAGCTTCGGCTCATCACCAGTTTGAAGTGTTAAAAACTGACGATCACGACATCACCTCAAGTTCCATTCGTAAACTCGATGCTGAAGGACGGATGTACGAAATTGCCCGCTTACTTGGGGGTTCTAATATCTCGGAAACGGCGCTTGCTAATGCGCGGGAGCTTTTAAACGTGCAGGCTACTACTGATTTGTAAAAGCTAAAAGGCTAAAGGCAAAAGTTTTAAGCCTACCAAAACTCTAGCCAAACAACCCAAAGCCCCCTGGAAACCCCGACCAAATAAGGTTAGAAAAGACAAGATAAGAAAAAATAAGACCAATAGAACAAGATAAAATATGAAAAAGGAGCAACTAACATTGCTCCTTTTATATAATCTAAGCAAGTAACCACTTGCTATATAGCCGTACCTTTAGTGGGCACGATAAACTTATTTAAATCCATATGTTCTAATTGGAATAGTTTTACCTTGCGATCAATTCCACCGGCGTAGCCTGTTAAGGAGCTATTGGTTCCAACCACGCGGTGGCAAGGGATAATAATAGAAATATCATTGTGCCCAACAGCCCCACCAACAGCTTGGGCGGACATGGTTTTTAGGCCATGTTTAGTGGCCATAAGTTTGGCAATTTGCCCATAGGTCATTGTTTGCCCATAAGGTATCCTCAACAAAATCTTCCAAACTTCAGTTCTAAACTTAGTACCAACCAAGTGTAATGGCGGCAAAAAATCAGGCTCCTGCCCTGAAAAATAGATATCTAACCATTTTTTGGTGGTGGTAAAGATTTGGTTATCTTGAGGCTGATGCTCTTTATCAAGATTAAAAGCAAAATACTTTTGCCCCTCAAACCAAACCCCTGTAAGACCAACATCATCACACGCTAAGAGAATTTTTCCTAAAGGTGAATCGTATTCACTGGTGTAATGCATAATAGACTCCGATAAATAAAGCCATAGGTCATATCTTCCATTTCTTGTTTCTAATATTTGGCATATTAGAATGGTAATTTAGAATGGCTTTAAAAATACATTCTTAAGCCGTAGCTAGATTTTGAGTAGCTTCTTTAGTTTTAACAGATTTTTGGGATTTTGAAGCGTTAGGCTTTTGGGGATCCTCTTTAGTTTTGGGATTCTTCTTGTCCTTTTTAATAGTTGGCGCCGGATCTGTAAGTTCCGGTATTGCACCCCCTGCTACCGCCCAAAAGTACAAACTTGCCACCGAACAATAAGGCGCCAAGCGTTTTTCATATTTTTTAAATAAGGTCCTGTCTATTTTACGGTGGCGATAAACCATGCGCATACCACGAATGACCGCTAAATCTTTAAATGGAAAAACATTCATGCGATTCATACAAAAGAGCATGATCATTTGTGCAGTCCATTCTCCAATTCCATCTAATGATGATAAGATTCTTAAAATTTCTTCATCGGTTTTCTGAGGTAACGCTTCAAGGTCTACTTCTTTGGCGACCACCTTTTGCGTAAAAGCTAAAATGTAATCTGCTTTTTTAAAGGTAATACCAATCTTTTGGAGGTTTTCTCGTCCTAAAGGCAAAATGGTTTCCGCTTTTACGGCCCCAACTAAAGCTATTAAGCGCTCCCAAATAGATTGCTGCGCTCGACTAGAAATTTGTTGACCAATAATGTGGTGCACTACAGATGAATATAGATCTTCATCGACTTTACGGTTGATATGACCCACTCGCTCAATCACAAGGGCGAGTTTCTGATCCTTTTTTTGGAGATGTTCAACCGCTTCACGGCCGTATGCAAAATACAAACTCATTTTTAACTTTAACTCAAAAATTTTATTACGCCCAAGTAAGGCGTAAGTTATTCTTAACTAAAAAGATGGTTAATAAACAAGAAGCACAAGTTTTTACGCTCAAAATTTTTACCATCCTTAAAGTCGTAAATATAATTTTATCACCCCTCTGTCAGGCAGTGAAGGTTTGACATGTTTTGGTAAAACTTGTTTAATCTAGCTTGATCTTTTAAAATAAGGTCTCGATAGATCCAAACATGCTAGAAATTAACTACTCTCTAAGGCCCCGCTACCGGCGTTTAACTTGCACTTTTAAAGTTTTAGAATTATAGCTTCATGGCAAATTTCTCCAGGTTTTAAAAGTTCATAGCTTTAGGCTGTAGCAACTTTTGATTTTTGACAGAGTTTGGACTAAATATTTTCATTAACCAAGGTTTTAATATGACAACCGTCACCCCCAATCCCCCAACTATCGCTTTTAAGGATAGCAACGCCTGTCTATGGATTTTCGTAATACTATTTATTTTGTGTTTATGTCCATTCGTCCCATCGTGGGCAGCGCTTTTAGGTGGCTTTATCGTTGCAGCTGTTGGTTTAGTACCAACTAAAATTAAGCTTGGCCCTATCACTAAATCGATGTTGTCATGGTCTATTGTGGGCTTAGGTTGTGGCATCACCGTAGAAACCGCCTTAAACGCCTGCGAACACGGGATCGGCCTAGTCATCGGTTCTATCGCCTGCACCTTAGTTTTTGGGGTTATTATCGGCAAATGCTTAAAACTCGATAAAAAGCTCGCTTACTTAGTAAGTTCAGGCACCGCCATCTGTGGTGGGAGCGCTATTGCGGCTGTAGCTCCTGCTATCAACGCTAAAGATGAACAAATTAGCTTAGCTTTAGCCACTGTTTTTACCTTAAACGCCATTGCCTTGCTCTTATTCCCTCTTATCGGGCACTTATTAAATATGAGTGATTTAGAGTTTGGGCTTTGGAGCGCTGTTGCCATCCACGATACATCTTCCGTAGTTGGGGCTGCCGCTTCCTATAGTGAAAAAGCTTTAGAGATTGCCACCACGGTAAAATTGGCCCGTGCTCTCTTTATCGTTCCTGTAGCGCTTATCTCCACCATGATCTTTAGTGGTTCCGCCCGTAAAATCAGAGTTCCACTTTTTATCGTGATGTATATTATTGCGGTGCTTATCACGAGCTACGTAAAATTCGATTTTGGCTTTATCAACTCCGCTGAAATTTATCACTTTATTTCAGAAATCGCTAAACGTACTATCGTTGGGGCTTTGTTCCTTATTGGCTCTGGCATTACACTAGCCAAACTCAAAAAGACGGGCCCGCGCGTATTAGTGCAAGGGGTAATCTTATGGCTCATTATCGGTTCAGCTTCTTTGACTTGGATTTTGTTTAACTACTAAAGTTTAACTTGGTTAAACCTTAGCTAAACCACCTAACAAAAAACAACGAAAACTAAAACAACAAAAAAAACAAAGCCCAATAGCATCATTCTATTGGGCTTTCTTACGAAGTTTTTACGAGTTTTTCTTATTTAGTTTTAGGTTTAGTCTTAGGCAATTTTAGCCTGAGCATTAGCTTCTAAAATAATCGGCCCTGTCGTTACCTTGCCATCATCGATATTATCTAAAATAGTGGCAAAAGCATCTTCTGAAACCGGTTTAGAGAAGAAATAACCCTGAATATAATTACACCCAATGTCGCGCAAATATTCGTATTGGCTTTCTTGTTCCACCCCTTCGGCAGTTACCCCTAAGCCTAAGCTATGACCTAAACCAATGATTGAAGCAATAATCGTTTCAACCTTGCTTGATACGCCTATACAATCGATAAATGACTTATCGATTTTTAAGATATCGTAGTCGTCTTCTGCTACTGTACGTAACGCCGAAACCCCAATCCCAAAATCATCAATTAAGATCCGGCAGCCAAGTTTACGGAGTTCATCTAAGAATTTAACCCCAGCTTGCGGTAATTCCGCAAAACAAGATTCAGTAACTTCAAAGCGTAAAAGTGAAGGCACAAAACCAGGAGTTTGTAAGAGTTCTTGCGTTTTACGAATAAACTCTTCATTAAACAAGTCCGCCCGAGAAACGTTGACTGCGATAGGCACTACGCGCTTGCCACTTCTTAAGCGTTTTAATAAAAACTCTAATACTTGTTGCTGTACGTAATGGTCCACGCGATACATAAGCCCGGACTGTTCAAGCGCCGGTACAAAGACACCAGGAGACACCATCCCTTGAGCTGGGTTATGCCATCTTACCAAAGCTTCGGCAGAAACCGGTTGTTTAGTATAGGAATCATAGATCGGCTGATACATCACTACGAACTGATGTTCGTTAATCGCGGCATCAAGATTTTCAAGTACATAGACCCGGTCACGATAGCGCTTTTCCATTTCGTCGTTAAATACGCAGATCCCACTTCTAATGTTTTCATCTTTCACGCGTTGTACCGCTGCCATGGCATGGTCCGCACAAACAGCTAAGGATGGAACATCGGCATCAATATGGCTAACCCCACAGAAAAACTCGATATCATGCATCCCATCGCAAAGGCGAATTTGGAAATTACGACACTGATTGAGGATTTCCGGGGTGGTTTTTGGGGTTTTAACGACACAGAAAAATCTATCATCTTTATTACGACAAATGAGGATTGGCTCAACCGCTGATTGCTTTAAATGTTCCGCCGCCCCACGTAAAACGCGGTCCCCGCTTTCATAACCGTAAACGGTATTAATACCCCGGAAGTTACAGATATTAAAGTCAACTAAACACAGGTCCTCACCTGCTTTCACGCGCCCAATAATCTCGTCACTATTTAACATGAAGCCTTCACGATTTAACACCCCAGAAACTGGATCTTGAGATGAAGGTCTAGTGATATCTTCTATCAAGAACATGAGGCGATCAGAGTCTTCGCTAATCCGGCACACGTGATAATTCACGATGCGACAAACCTTATCTTCACGGCGCATCATAGTTGAATAGCTAAAGTAACCTTGAGTCTTAATTTCATTTAACTGGTTACTCATGCCCATATGGGACATAAACTTTTCTCGATCCCGTTCATCGATAAATGAAGCTTCGCGCGCAATGAACTCTTCACGTGATAACTCACCGAGGCTATAACCGATGCGGCTTTCTCTAAAAATTAAACGTCCATCGGGTTCTCTGAACCCCATTGCAAGCAAGGTCCCTTTAGATAACATGGCAACCATTTTTTCAAGAACAAGGGTTCGACGTAAATGTTCCTGCTGTTCTTGTATGCGACGTGCATGGCTTTCCGCCACAGATTCTGCCACCAAACAATAGCTTAGAATCTTGCCTTCAGTATTGCGCTCCACCACAATGAAGCGCGCTTGACACCACCCCAAAGCATCATTAGTACATAAAAATTCTTGGTCGATATAGTCAGATTTACTTAAACGCTCTTCCAAAGTATCTTGCGCTAAAAACTTAGTCATGTCCGCTTGGCTTTCAGGCGCCACTAAATCTTTCACAAAATGATGCATTAGATCAGAGATTCCGGTAGCTGCAGAGGAAATTTTCATGTCCTCTTGTTCTTTGTACGTTAAAAAAGATTGTTCCGGTAAGCAAATATAGTAATTACAAAAATATTGTTCACCTAACGCCGCTCTAATCCCCGAGGTGTCGTCATAACCTGAAATAATATGCACGCCATCGAGCAAATAAACGTAGCCTTTAAAAATAGAACTTTCATGACCTTGACGAACCGATTTGTCGAGCATTCCACCCCATCTAATGGAGATTTTACCCTTAAATGGATGTTCCCATTGCAAAGTAACTTCAGCTAAGCGCCCAAGTTTCATATCACTTATGAAATGTTCCATCGCAAAGACAGATTTACCGCAAAGTCTGGACCGCACAAAATCCCAAATTTGTTCAGGCGTGTTATTAACTGGCAAACCAAGTTTTTCATTCATCATGCTGTCGCCAATAAGAATACGCTTGCCTTTAGGAGTTATTGCTAAACTCCAAGAAGCTATATCTTGTTGCTGCATGAGACGGAACATGTCGGCGCCATGGATATTATCGGTCCAGCATTCAATCTTACCATTTGCTCTATTGTAGTAAGCGCAACCACTACGACTTCGATGTTTGGTTTCATAAAGGGCTAAATCAGCTAACTTTAAGGTCTGCACTAAAGAAGTATCAGCTAAAGCAACCCCATAAGAAAGAGTTACACTTGAACCACTTTCTGAATGTTGGTTTAAACGCACATGAATTTCATGGACTAAATTACAAAAAAGTTCCCATTCTCGGGTTTTAAAGGTCGGTAAAAAGACGACAAATTCATCCCCACCGAATCTAAAGACGTTTTCTTCGCCAAAGACTATGGTTAGTTCTTTAGCTACTCTAACGAGTACTTTATCCCCAAAAACATGACCAAAAACGTCATTAATATCTTTAAAGCGGTCGATATCTATGAGCACCAAAGCACTTCCTGGTGCTAAAAAACCACCTTTTTCAGCTTCTTCTTCAAAAGCTAGGCGATTTTTAATTAGAGTAAGTCCATCATGTAAAGAATTACGTTTAGCTTCCTTATACTTTTGTTTAGCCTCAACTTCTGAATTAACATCAGTTACGACGTAGAGTAGATTTTCAGGGTGACCATTGTCATCACGACGGACCACTACAAACATCGCCCGCGCCCAACCGGCGTCCACACGTTTGAAAGTACAAGAAATACTTGGTACATGAGTTAGTCTACTAGTAAGAGTCTTAAAATCGGTAAACTTATGCATCCGCTCCCGATCTTCTGGTACTACACAATATTCAATGTATTTATGCCAAGCATCGACACAATTACCACTTTTGCCTAAATGTTCTTCAATATTGTTGAGGTGTTCTTGATAGCAAATGTAGGTTCCTTGCCTAACCCAAATGTAGTAAATAGCATAAAAGAGAGTTGAGATTCCGGCCGCAATTTCTGAAGCTACACGTAAATAGTTCATTTCTGCTTGGGCAGTTTTATTTTGAAGATCATTGAGATCGAGTAGACTTACATGCCCAACAACGGCAAGAGGGTTACCATTAGCATCAGTTTTGACCGTAGAAAGGCTCATGCGATAGGAGCGCTGAGAGATATTAGATAAAAACTCACCTTCTGCTTTTTTTTCACCAGCTTTAATTCGTTTAAAGAGTTGCTCGAGTTTAGGAATAGTATCTTTGGAGGCATAACGCATTAACGCTTGATCACGACTTTGGTAATGGCAATCAGCATTATATATAGCCTTTGATGGCGGAGCCCAAATGACATCAGGCTCAGGGTAATAAACAAAGTAGCCGAAACCGTCTAAGGATGAAATTGTATCTTCTACTTCGGCAATCCGGTAAACGACCTCATGGGTTACTTTTGATATAGAATCTGTCACCATGTAATCTTACCTCTTTTGCTGGCGCTTTTTCATTGTAAAGCTTGATACTTTAAAGTTTTATAAGTTTGTAGTGTAAGCTCTTACATCACATTTAAGCTGGCTGTTGTTCTTTATTTTAGTTTTTGGACAAACAACAAATACGTGAGAACTTGAGTCTGTCCGCAATTTATTACTCTTAACCAATGCTACTTTTCTTTTTGTTTTATTAGGTAGCTAACTTAAATTACGCCTTTAATTCATTCCTAATCATAATAATCCATTCCACGCCAAAACAAAACCAACGTTTTATCCCTATCCTTAGGAGTTTAGCTACAAGGCTTAAACAATCACTACCATGTGAAGGCTTGGTCATCAATGTATGAAAGAGCTGACAACTCATTTCATGCTAATATCTTAGCTGTGGTGATAGATAGTTTATCTATGAATGTATAGCCATCTTATCACTTTGAACTAAGTTTTGATATAGCATCAAAACTTTTGGTCAAAAAAAGGCAACACACATGGAATATAGTACCATACTAATACCAAGCAAAACCTTTACGCTTTGAACTTACATATAATTTTGTGAGTTATAGACAAAGTTTCTAAAATTTTATAAATCCTCTCACAATCTGAACCTTAATTTAATAAACCGCCTCTTATTCCTAAAACCAACGCCCCCATTACCAAGCCAGACAGTAATTCCTAAATTGTTTTCCTGCCGTCATTACCATATTAATAGAATACCTCATTGTAGCCGCATTATTCCTCTTACTTCTTTAAGTCTTACCGTAATTTAACCTAGATACAACTTCGCTTTTTATCTTATCTATTAATATAGGATATGAGGTGTTAGGTTGTCCTTGATTGAGGTAAAAATTCTAAAGAACGAAACTCCGTTATTAAATCTACCATTAAACATTAACCTCATCGTTAAACCCACCGCCCCCTGTCGTTAAACATAAGACCTATTCATCTTCCTCCTTGTCTGCTTCGTCCTTTTCCTTTTTACTTATTTCACCATTCCCAAGCTCCACCCCAATAACCTTTAAAATTGAAGTTTTGTAACCACGAGTTACATTTCATGTAATTTTATTACAGTTTTTACAACACTCAAATATACCCAAATTTTATATTCAAAAAGCCTTCAGAGACCTAAACCCCATAAATTTGTGACATACCCCATGTTTTTAACCCTGTTTGGGACAACAAAAGACCAATTTGAAAATATTTTCACAACGCAAGAAAACAGTTTCAAGAATTTGAAAATATTTTCATGACATAATTTTGTAATATTTTTATATTTTTCGCTTGCTATGCGTGACAAAAATCACTAATATGGTAATCAAGGAAGCAGAGATGAGAACCAAAAAATTCAAATCCAAGCTAACTTAAGGTCGCAAGACCAAATGATAAGAAATGAAATTTAAGAGGTAACTAAAATGAAAAAGTTATTTTTAAGAAGCGAAGAAAGCACCACCTTAGCTCCAGTTACTCGTAAGTATTACTTCACTTACGTTAAGTAATAACCTAGCTAAGCTCTAACTTAGATTAAACAAGTAGCAAAACCCAAAGCTCTAACTTAGGAGAAAGATTATGAAAAAGTTATTTTTAAGAAACGAATTTAACACTGAAACAGTTGCACCAGTTACTCGTAAGTACAACTTCTCTTACGTTAAATAACAAGTTGAACCAAGGTTAAAAGTTTACCTAAGATTAAAGCTTAAAAACCTAACCAAAGGTTCAGCGAAGAACCTGGGATAAATCCCAAACCAAACCACAAGGCCTAGCCTACGGAGATACGAAGATGAAAAAGTTATTTTTAAGAAATGAATTTAACGCTGACAACCTCGCCCCGGTAACTCGTAAATACAACTTCTCTTACGTTAAGTAAGTTTAGTTTAAGAGCGCCAAAACACCACGGCGAGCCCAAGAAACGATTTAAGAATTCTGACTTAAGAGCCTCGGCGCTTAAGTAACAACGGAGAAAAAATATGAAAAACTTATTTTTAAGAAGTGAGGAAGAACGTTCACTTGCTCCGGTAACCCGTAAGTATTACTTCTCTTACGTGAAGTAACAACGTAAGGTTAAGTAAACCCAAGCGGTTATCCGGAAAAGGTAGAATCAACACTAAAGCCCTACCAACTGGTATTAAGCCTTTAGTTACGATTCATGGTTTAAGGTAAATTTAGGAGATACAATCATGAAAAATGTATTTTTTAAGCACGATGATGACGCTACTCGCCTCGCTCCTGTTACCCGTAAGTACCACTTTTCCTACATCGGGTAAGAAATAGCTTCGCACGAGCGTGCATTAAAGCCCGGTAAGCCGGAATAAAGCCGGCTTACCAAATTAGACAGCCAAGTGATTAAATTCACTTATGAAATGCAGACCTTAGGAGATACGATTATGAAAAAGTTATTCTCACATGAAGAATTCTGCGCTACAGCCGTCGCCCCGGTCACCCGCAGGTACCACTTTTCTTATGTAAAGTAAGCAATTAAGTAATTTAGTAATGCGCTGCCTGCTAATTAGCAGGCAGTATTTTAATAGAAATAAAGTAAAAAAGAGAAGCTAGCTTAGCTAGCCAAACATGAATGGTGTAATTAACTCTTGTTAACGCCATTTGTAAATTAGTTCAACCATTTAACTTAAACCCAAATTAACCAACAGTCATAAGGTCCCTAAGCTGTCTTTACCAGGTTACCTCTCCTCAAGCAACGGTATCAAACCATTGATACCAGGACAACAGCCAACCGAGAACCAAAGTTGGACCAAGTAGCCTTAACGCTCACCTAACTGACTGCCACTCAGGAGACACATATTATGAACACCATTTATACCATAAGTCGCGAAGCCCCCGAGCCGCGCCCCAATATTCCAACCCCAGGCCATTTAGCTCCGATTGCGCAAAGACGTAGTCGCCCAGATGCGCACAAGGCTTAAGTCGAAGCAAATGTCCAAGGCTAGGCTTAAGTTTTAAAGCTTTTAGGCTCCATTGGCGATCTAGGACATGTTGCGCCCTGCCCAACCACAAGCTTAACGTTTAACCGCACATCTATGAGATAAACAAAAAGGCTGGATTAAAAATCTAGCCTTTTTCCGACATAATTTCCTAAGAGTTTCCAAGAATTTCCTAAGTACCATTAAAGAACTTGCCCAAACTCCTAAATAAGGTTTTATTTTTAGCCTTAAAAACTTATACTTCTTCCTCTTCTGGGCGTTCCATATAAACTTGCTTAGTCAAACGGCTTACATATAAGCCCGCACTCTTTGCGAGCACCGCCAAACGGTACTTATCAATCTTGATTAAATATGATGATTCAATCAAATCACTTAACTCATTAAGGGCAATTCCGTTATGAGCTTCTACGACGTAACGCACGGCATCACTCATACTAAAACGCGGACCACCACCATAACGGAAGAAACAGTCTCCTCCGATCCCGGCATGCCCAAACTTAGGCGTTTCCTTAAGAATTGATACGTAGAACATGTCGCCAAATTCCACATTATCAAACGGATGCAGTCTCCCACTACGACGTAATGACGCCACCGTAAAGACTTCACCTTCTTCTAATGAATCAGCGACATTATTTATCCAGCCTTCGATGTATTCAGCGGTTAAGCCACGTGGTAACAAATAACGTGGGCCGGCATAACACTTTTCTGCATACTGAATCAAGCGGTAACTGGCTCTTAAGTTTCTAAGTTCCGCAATGTTACCTAGGAGAATCTTTTCTTGCACGCTCGTGATATCGATAGTTTCACAATCGGTAAGCTTCTTAAAGTAATCGGTAATACTCTGGTAAGAGTTACGGATAATATAAGAGATGTAGACCTTAAAGCCTAATTCACGCAACACTAAAGTATTGATGTCTTCCGCTTGCCCCTTTGGGAACGCCTTAAGGTAAATCTTACGGACTTCGTCGATATCGTAACAATCGGCCTTAAGCAAGCGTTTTAAGACAGCTAACTGCTCTGGTGGCAAAGATTCTTGGTCTAATTGGTATAAGCCGTCGTGTAAGTACTTTGAAATACCAAAGAGATAGTTTGCTTTTATCGCCTGAATATCAAAACCATATTCCGCGTTATAAAAACTGGCAAAATCATCCGCCGAAACTGGCGCTAACTGTTCGAGCATACGGTACACTTGGAGATCTCTATCAACCTGCCCAAACTCTACCGTCGGCATGCGTCTAAACCTAATATAGGTATTACCTTGCGCTTCGTAAATCTTACGTAACAGGTTATGTAATTCGTTTTTATCTCTGATATCGTAACGGGCCATAAGGTCGGTGTTATCTAAGAAGAAACGTTCGGTGGAGTACTCTACATCATGGTATTGCTCAAGATTTAGAGACGTCAAAAGTTCCGTAAAATCATACGCCCCGTAGTTATAGTAACGCAGTAAACGCCCCGTCTTCCACAAAACGCAAGAGAAACTACTAATATTGTTTTCATAACGCTGCGAATGCTTAATCACTAAAGCTTCGTTGGTCCCTAACCCTAATTCATCTAAGAGCTTAGAGTATTGTTCCAAAAAGTCTTCATAAGTACATTCTTCCACGGCGTAATGACGTAACGCCCAAATTACAACCTTAGGTCTAATACATTCAATACGGACCCCATCAGGCATGATGACGTAGTTACGGTATACGATTTCTTCCGCCCGTTTTCTGACTTCAACAGAAATAGAATCATCCGCTAAGAAGTCGCGAAGTGGCAATTCACCACGGCCATATCTAAAATCGAGGTAATTATAAACTTCGGGCGTTTCCTGAAAAACTTGGCAAAATTCTTCATTCTTAAAATCGTAAGTAGAAAATACCTTCACATAGCGGTCTTGGCGACATGGAGGCATATGAGAAAACTCAAGTTGCACAATTTGACGAATACGTTCACGTGAAACGCCATAAGTACGCCCGATTTCATCAAGGGTATCCCCATCTAAACGGCGTTTAAGCATTTCACGGTGTTTAGCATCCACGATATTTTCAATCAGCTCAAAGATTGAATCACGCGCTAAACGGCATACTTCAGTCCCATCAGCTTTCTTTTCAACCACAACGTAAGCCGGGCCTAAATGTCTAAATTCATTGATGGCGCGGCTCCAAGCACACGTGCCCTGTAAAGCGCGCGGACTCTTTTTAGCTAAATCCTCTAAGGTCATCCCCCAGCATTCGCGATCGACAATATCAACGACCGTTGAGAGAATTAAAGGTTCGATTTGTAACGCGCTAACTAAAAAGTCAACAAAATCAGTCATAGCTAGAAGTTCACGTACCATTATGGCGGCCCGAGCTTCTATAGACTCAGGTCCTTGGCGTAGACTTTCAGGATCAAAATCAGGTTCCGGGCGTTCCTTTAAGAAACAACCAGCTACTAACACGATGTTACGACTGTTTTCAGGAGTATCACGAAGTAAGAAACTTAAACGCTGGATAATGCCACGTGCAATAAGCTGTAGCTCGGTCGCATAGCGATGTTCGTACTCAAGAAGCTCAAGGTTAATCTTATTTAAAATGGTAGGCGCCAGGTAATGAGTTTCAACTGAATTACTAATGAGGTCTAAAATTTCCGTAATGGTTTTAGTCCCAAGCTTACCCCACTGTGCAAAATCATCTTGCGTATAACCTAGTAATTCCGATAAAAGCGTAATCCCACGTTCATTACAAGTATTTATGGCTCGAGCCGACAACCCTAGTTCACTTAAATTTAAATCTTTGTAGCAAAAGCCGTTACGTTTAAAAAGCGTAATGGTGTAATGGTCAACATCTAAACCGATTGCCGAATAGTCCGCCCGCTTCAGGATAAAGTACGAACCATCGCTTCCGGCTCCAAGTTCTTTTATAATGTCGTCAGTATGCGTCCTAATGTACTGCACAAAATCTAGAATTTCTTCAGCCGTACGATTACCGACATGAGGTAACGCTAAAACCTGGTCTTTAGTTAGAGCTGCGACATCGCCTAAAGTAAGCATACCCCCCTCATTTAAAGAGCGATGGGCGCGTGATGAAAGCTCAGCGCCAGCTGACACTAACCAAAATTTATAATTATCCCATTGATTAGCTTGCTCTGCATTACGGCGTTCACGCAAGCTTACACTTTCCCCAACGTTACGGGGTTTACAAATTTCAGCCGGAGTCTGCGGGAGGTATTGAGTCGCTCCGACCCCACCATCGGTAAGACACCGCTGTAATTCACGCACAAGTTCTCGAACTTCGGTAAAAGTTTTTTTGCCTATATTAGGTATGTGTTCCAGTTCAACGCTCGTGTAGCTCAGTAAATCTTCCACCGTGAGGATGTCGGCTGCAATAAGAGCGTTATGTAAACGCACCGACAAATTAGACAACATGGCGAGCTTGGTTTCCCTGGTAATGGCCGTCATGGCATACTCCTGCTTTATTTAATAGTAATCAAGCACAGATATTCATATTTTTTTGTAACGTTTAAAACCGGCTTTACCTGCTAGAGTCACCTAAGAAATTCATTTTTAAGGCAGCTTTTAACTGATTACTAAATAATCAAAAAATATCCGTCAAATTTTTTCAAGAAAAATTATCACCTAATTTTTTGGATAAATATGCAACAACGATCACAATAAAAAGAACTTTAACTGACCTTAACCTACATTTCGCTAAATTTCGTATAAAACCAAACAAAAAGGGAAAAAACTTTGTGCTTTAAAGCCTTAAGTCTCCTTGATTTTTATGAGTAAATCCCACCTATACCGTTATTTTAGATCTATAAAAAGTTTATAAGCTACAGTTTTGTAGGCTTACTCACCCTTTTACTAAATTCACGCTTCATAAGCCATCGCTTTTACTTGATTTATTGCTAAATCTTCGTTCAAACTATGGGGATCCACGCGCATAAATTCGGCGGTAACTCCACCTACTAAAGTCTTTTTC
>UQCV01000042.1 GCA_900539665.1 uncultured Succinivibrionaceae bacterium
AGAGTAGGTCATTACCGGAATTATATAAAGAAGCCCTCTAGCAAAAGCTAGAGGGCTTTGTCGTTTGGGGCCTAATAAATATTGGGCGCCCAATTTCTGCTTCCTTCTCTTTTTCATTTTCATTTTTCAGCTTACTACGCTCTTAACTTAATCCTATTTCTTCTATGGCTTTAGGCTTTTACACAATAAACAAGTAAAAAGCATATTTGGCACAAAGCTTGCTACTAACTCCTTGAAAGTTTTTTTTACTGCTTTTTGTCAATTTTTTGCCATGATGTTTAGGAGATAGCGATGGATAACACTAGTGTTGATCTTGGTCTTGTACAAAACGTACAAGGGCTTGATAAGCTTCGTCAGATGTCGCGCGGTGACATCAATGATAAGAAAAATGCCTTAGTAGCAGCTGCCCAACAGTTTGAGTCAATCTTAAATCAGTTTTGGCTTAAGGAAATGCGTGCTACTAATGAGACTATTTGCCCTGATTCTCCATTAAATAGTCGTGAAAGTTCTTTTTTTCAATCAATGCTCGATGAGCAGATGATTACTAGCATGGCTAAAAGCACTGAAGGCAGTTCTTCCTCTATTACTCATTTGCTGGTTAAGCAGTTTGCAGGCGCTATGGGGGATGAAGGGAAAGAAATTATTGCCGCCCTTGAAAACCGTTTATATGAACCGCAATCAGAAAACGGTTTAACTATGCCTGGTGATACCAAGGCAGGACTTATGGCTTTACCAGAACGCGAAGGTCTCAAGGCTCAAGCTGATTTCAGTTCTGCAGCAAACGTTGGTCATGATTCTTCATACTTTAATGACTTAATGGCCCGTAAGCTTTCTAATTCATCTAATGATGCTCAAGAAGCTGATACTAACGTGTCTCAACTCAATGCTACTGTGCGTAAAGTTTCGGCTTACGAAAATGTTCAAACTAGTGGCACAGATGGTTCAAGTCCAGCCGTTTCGTTCGTTCAGAAATTTATGCCGGTGGCTCGCAAGGTAGCTCAAAAGTTTGGTCTTAATCCTTTGGTTATTGTGGCTCAGGCTGCTCTCGAAACCGGTTGGGGTCAACATGTGGGTAAAGGGAACAATTTCTTTGGGATTAAAGCCGGTGGTTCTTGGCAAGGTGAAGCGGCTTTGGAAACCACCTCAGAATTTGTTAAAGGCCGTATGGTTACAGAAAATGCGTACTTCAGAAGCTATAAGGATGCAGAAGCAAGTTTTGAAGATTACGCTCGTTTGGTTACTTCTAATGATCGTTATGCTAAGGCTGTGGCGCAAAACCGTGATCCGGATCGATATTTTGAAGAAATTCAGCGTGCAGGCTACGCAACTGACCCGAATTATGCATTAAAGCTAAAAAGCATTGTTAGAAATGACGCTTTTTCGTCTTATCGATACGCAGACGGCAAGCTTTAGGAGTAAATTATGGCAGACTTACTTAAGATTGGTACTAGTGGGGTTTTGGCGCAGCAGCAGTTGCTTCAAACTACCTCTAATAATATTAGTAATGTAAACACTGCGGGTTATAGCCGTCAGGAAAACATTATTTACACCAATGTAATCAACCAAGGTTGTGGTTACGTGCAAACTCGGCGCGTACTCGACAACTACGCTGAACGTGAACTTTTACGTGATAATGCTTCGGTTAGCTATTACTCTGCGTTAACTGAAGGTTTATCAAACGTAGACAAGATTTTGTCAGATTCTTCTACCGGCCTTTCACCGGTTGTTACTGAACTCTTTGGGAATATTCAGTCTGCCAACAATAACCCAACTTCAGTTGCTAACCGTAATGAACTTCAAAGTTCAGTTGAACTTACAGTGCAGCGTATCAATACTATTAGTTCTAACATCCAAACTGAATATCGCACTGCTAATAATAAGATTGTTGAAGCCGTGGACAAGGTTAACCAATTGCTCGACGGTATCTATAAGATGAATGGTCAGCTTATTAGCTCTGCTAGTCGTGGCGCCGATTCTTCTTCTTACCTCCAAATGCAAGATGAAAGAGACCGTATGATTACTGAGCTCTCTACTTATCTTGATATTAAGACTGTTGCCCAGCCAAACGGTTCTTTGTACGTTAATATGGCTTCTGGTCAGACTTTGGTTTTAGGGGATGGTTGCGCTAAACTCTTTGCTGAACCAAGTCAGCTTGACGAATCAAGCTATGAACTTAAGTTTACCTATGGCAACTCTAAGACTACTTTAAAGCAGGATGTTGGTGGTTCTATTGGTGGTTACTTTGATGCTTGTGAAGGCTTAAAGAATGCACAACGCGAAGTTGGAAAGATGACTGTGGCCTTAGCGGATGCACTTAACTGCCAAAATAGAAGTGGTCTTACCTTAACCAATAAAGTAGGTGGCGATTTATTTACCCTTAAAGATATTGTGGTAAATAGTGACTCTAGAACTTCTACTATGACTATGCAGTTTGCCCAAGGTGAAGCTTCAAAGCTTACGGGCAATGATTATATGGTTGTCGCTAAAGATGACGCTGCTACTGAGTTCGAAGTTTTTGAGATGGTAGGTGACAACAAAGTAAGTAAGGGTATCTATACCGCCACCGGCGGAAAATTGACATTAGGGGAAGATTTTGGCTTTAACTTAACCTTAAATGACGTTCCTACGGCAGGAGATGTGTTTTTAGTTCAACCTACTTTGACTGTTGGTTTTACTATTGAATCAGCTGTAACTTGTCCGGAAGATTTTGCGTTTGCGAGTGTTATTCGTTGTAACCAAAATGCGCAAAATATGGGTAATGCTAGCTTAAACCTAGTTGGGGTCACAAGTACCGCTAAAGGTTCTGCTTTTAATGTGGATGCAGATCATGGGACTGTGGCTTTAAATCCAGATGCACCTTCGTTGGTTCGGATTAATAAAAACGGTGATTATGAAGTTTTTGCGGTAAATAATGGGGTTGAAACAAAACTTGGCACGGCTGATGCAAGTACTAGAGGGCAAAACCTACTTGCCAATTTAAAAGCGGATGATGGTAGTCTTTTGTATGCTGATGTTGCTAAAAATCCAGGGTTTGAATTAAATCTTTCTGGGACCGTAAAGACTGGGGACGAATTTAATATCGAATTGAATCTTAATGGTTCCGCTGATAACTCCAACGGGATTTTGTTGCAGAACATCGAACAAAAGCAGATTGTAAATGGTAACGTATCTAAGACTTTTAGTGATGCTTACTCATCTGTAGTTAGTTATATCGGGACTGAAATCAAGGTGTCTGATATTAACCACACTGCAGCTAAAGCTAAACAGAGTCAAAGTGAAGCGCTGAGCCAAAGCTCTAAGGGCGTTGAATTAAATGAAGAAGCTTCTAATTTAGTTCGGTTCCAACAGAGTTATCAGGCTTCAGCCCGGATCATTACAGCTGCACAGTCGGTTTTTGATTCACTAATGAGTGCTCTTGGTTAAGGTAGACTTATCTACCGCCCCAGGGGCGGTAGAAAGGAGTAGCTAATATGCGTATTTCAACTTCACTTAGCTTTGAACGCAGTCTATCTTATCTGCAGAGCACAAATACTAAACTTGATAAAGCTTCAGAACAGTATAATTCTGGGATGAAGTTTACTACTGCGGCTGAAGATCCAACTGGGATGGGGAATAAACTTCGCTTTGATGCGGAAATCTCGACCTATACCCAGTATTCGGTTAATGCAGGCTTGGCTTCTGATGCCTTAGGGCTTGAAGAAACGGCCTTGACTAGTATTTATGAAAGCTTATCTTCTTGCGTCGTATCATTGCAAAGCTCTGTAAACGGCACCTACGATGAATATAACCTTGATGCGGTAGCAACAGCGCTTGAAGAAAGCTTGTCTTTAGTCTTTGACTTAACCAACACTAAAACCTCTGAAGGTGAATATATCTTTAGTGGTAATCAGTCTATGCAGCCAACTATGGTAAAGACTAGTGATGGGACTTATGAATGTCAAGCTGATGCGGGATACAGACAGGTTAAAGTATCTCCATCTGTAAAAGTTACCACCTCTGATAGTGGGTTGAAAATTTTTGAGCAGAGTCCATTGTGCCGTACAGCTAGCACTACTGGCGCCGAGCTTGGTTACTCTGCTTTATCGACCTTTGATAACTTTGTAAACACTAACTACGTAGTAGGTGGGGATAATACCTATAGTGTGGCGTATGATGATGCTAACGGTACTTATCAAATAACCCACGGTGGTAAAGTAGTGCAAGAAGGTGAAATGGAAGCTGGGGGCACCATTATTTTTAATGGGCTTGATATTACCTTAAACCAAGGGGTAACTAATTGCGATATCACCCTTGATCCACCACAAAATGATAACGTTTTAAATACTTTACAAAGTTTGATTACTGCATTAAGAGACCCAAATTTGACGGTGAAAGAAAGAAGTCAAATTTTAGCGCAAGGGCAGGTTAGTGTGTCTAATGCTAAAGAAAATATCAACGTAACCCTAGGGCATGTTGGGGGCCGATTAAAGAATATTGAAAGTGTGATCAATTCAAATGAATCTTTAAACGTAATTAAGCAAGAAGCACGAGCTAATATCAGTGAAGTCGATGTGTATGAAGCAGCTTCCAATCTTTTAAAAGAACAAAATGCTTTATCAATGGCGCAAAAGACATTTAGTATGGTAAATGGTTCTAGTTTGTTTGATTACATTTAAGATAGGAGCAGCGTTTACCTAAAAGGCCAATTTACGCCATTTAGAACTTTTTAAAACAATTTAAAACCTTAGGCTTAGGCCAACTAATCCAAATGTTAAATAAAACGGCTAGTTAAAACCTAGCCGTTTGTCGTTTATGTGAAGCTTCTAAGTTTTTAAAAGTCTTGGTTAGCCCAAAGCCTAGACCGGCATAAGTTTGCCAGTTAAAGGTTCTTAGAGGAAAGTTTGAGGCATGGCTTTGCCTTGAAAATTAAAAGTACAACTCTAGGTGACATCCTTCCCCACCTATAGAGGTAGGACTTCCCACCGATAAGATAGGTTCAGTTCTCGCTCAAGCACTCTAATGAGTACAGTATCAACGAGCTAACCCCGTGTATCCCACGGTTCTATGTTTTGAATTTATGCAGTTACTAACTGCATAAATTCATTTCTTATGTTTGTAGCATAATGTTTAGAAAGCTGTCAATTAGAATTCGGCAATTCATCTCACCACCTTAGAGGAGGGGGACTTCTTGCCGAGTTCAGTTAAAATGAAGGCTAAAACGAAAGCTAAAACTGAAGTTAAAACGAAAGCTAAAATTTTAGGGGTTTACGTGGGCTCTTGTGAACATGGTCACACTTTAATTATAAAATTAAAAAAAATTTTCTTAAGGTCTTAAGAATTTAGTTTTGCGGTCGATAATGGTAGTGAAAATTAAAACTAGGCCCTAAAATTTGAGGTGGTGGTTTTAAAGGCTAGGTTTAGCTACGGCACCACCAAAATACAATAAGTTGGCCCTGTTTTGGCGGTTGTTAAAGCTTTTTTAAAAAGCTTTAAACCAAAGACTTAAACTTAAAATATAACTAAAAGATAAAACAATTATTAACCTATTAACTTTTCAAGTGGAGCTTTAAGAAGCTTTAAAATTTTACCAGAGCTTGAAGAAGAAAATAGAAACGCCGAGAGAAAAGGAGAGGGATTATGATTCAAGTTGTAAGCACCTCTGCAGATTATGCAGCTCAGACTAGACCACAAAATAGTCAAGTAGCCAAAGATGTTGACGCTTTGGCTGCAACATTAGGTAATAGCAAAACCACTAAGGCTTCAGAAGTAGCTAGTCAAGCCCAGGCGGTTAATGATAAGGATAATGTTGCCGGTAAAAAAGTAAAAGAAGAAGGTAGAACTCAATCAGCTGCCCAAATGGCCGCCAACGAAGCGGAATTGGCTAAGAAAAAAGCCAGTGAAGAGGAAGATGCAGCTCGTTTTGCGGATAAGTTCTCAGAGCTTACTCGTGGCTTTGGGTTAAGCTTTTCGATTGAAAAAGACTTAAACCGGACTATTGTCACTGTGACCGACAAGAATACGGATGAAGTTATAAGACAGATCCCGACTGAAGAATTTATCAAGCGGGCCAAGAGAATTTGCGAGACCCGTTCTGAAATGCAGGGCGTGTCATCGGAAGACTTTAAGGGCATTTTCTTAGATAATGATGCTTAAGGATAAGGCGAGGAGGTAATTATGGGTTCTACAATTACATCAGCAGGTGCAGCATCC
The DNA here is from genome assembly GCA_900539665.1 of uncultured Succinivibrionaceae bacterium. Classification (GTDB taxonomy): domain Bacteria; phylum Pseudomonadota; class Gammaproteobacteria; order Enterobacterales; family Succinivibrionaceae; genus WG-1. Next base: position 6,190 of record UQCV01000042.1, read on the forward strand.
GGTATTGACTTTGAAAGCATCATTACCGCGAGTGTGAAAGCCAAAAAAGCGCAGTATGCCTCAAGGTATACTACTAAAAAGGAAGATGCTCAGATTGAACTTACTGGGGTTGGTAAGTTAAAAAGCAATCTTAGTACTTTTAAAGACATGCTTGATAAGATGACTTCAGAAAATGCCTTCAACAAGCGTTCTGTAACGATTAAGCAGAGCACTGATGATCCGGTCTTTACGTGTAGTACTAAAGATGATGCTTCTAACGGTAGTTACAATGTAACTGTAACTCAGCTTGCTTCTACTACTAGTTATTCAACTGCCGTTGCTGACTCAACTGCAGCTTTAGGAGCTGGTAGTTTGACCTTTAGTATTGGGGAAGGCGACGACGCTAAAACCTTTACTGTAGAGGTTGATGAGGAAGATACCCTAGAAAGCCTCCGTAAAAAAATTAACTCTAGTGCTGAAAACTTCGGGGTGAGCGCTAACATCATGACGCTTGCAGACGGTACTTCCCGTTTTATGCTCGATTCAGGCCAAACCGGGGATAAGTTTAGTAACTTTTCTGTAACCGCAACTGGTAGTGATAAGCTTAATGCTTTTACTGCAGGTCACACTAAAGATGCTGATGGTAATGTCCAAAAGACTGGGGCCATGGACGTGGTGCATGTAGGGCAAGATGCCAAAATTGACGTTGATGGGGTTACACTTACTTCTGATACCAATGTCTTTGACGACAAGATTAAAGGCTTATCTATAACAGTTAATCGTTTATCTGATACTGAAACTATTACTAATAGTGACGGCACTACTTCTACCGGTTATAAGTCCAATTCTTTAACTGTAAGTACCGATACTGGGGCTTTAAAGAGTATGGTTGAAGATTTCTTAAATACCTATAACTCTTTAAGAACTAACCTTGATAACCTCTCAAAGCGCAATACCTATACCGATGGCGCCTCAAACGATGACGGTGGCTATTTGGCAGGTGATAGCACTTGTGACGTGATTAAGCAGATGATGAGTGGTTTGATTTCATCATTTACTACCGGTAATCCGGAAATGGGTAGTATTTTCGAAATGGGGGTGAAGATGGATAATGATGGTAATTTATCCTTAGATAGCACCAAGTTCGAAAATGCTCTAAAAAACAATTATGAACAAGTAGTAGCGGCTTTTAGTGGGGACGATGGTTTGTGTAAGCAGTTAAGTAATGGGCTTAATAGCTACACTAAGAGTGGTGGGATCTTAGCATTACGTGAAGATAGCTTAAATTCAACCATTAAGGACTATACCAATAAGGAAGATGCAGCTGCTACTTACCTTGAAAAGTATGAAGAAAGCTTACGTGCTAAATACGGTTCTTTGGACTCTATGATTGCAAGTATGAATACCTCTCTTTCTTACTTAACAAGTGCTATGTCATCAACTAGTAGCTCAAAATCATAATTTGAGCGCTGATTATAGGTGGTTTTTTCCCATGTAATGACGGCAGGCTAAACCTAAGCTCAACCTAAAAAAGCCGTGGTTCTTAAGAAAATTACTTAGGAACTGCGGTTTTTTTATGCAAAGTGCACAACCTATGAAAGCAGTCATACTGTGTTAAAAAAAATTGTGCTAAAGTTCTTTCTAGAAAACTTTCTAAAAAAAACAAATTAAATGTAAAGACACACCGTGAAGATTGGGCGAGGCGCAAGCCTCGGAGTACAAAAAGGAATTCAAAGCTATGTATGGCAGAAATTTAAAGGCTTATAAGACCACTAATTTGGAAGCAGAACTTTCAGTGGCTGATCCACACCGCATTGTTTCTATGATGTATGAAGGGTTATTTGAACGTATTGCTCAAGCTAAAGGGGCAATTGAACGTAAAGACCTTGAAGTAAAGTCCGACAAGATTAATAAAGCCGTGGCAATTTTAACAGGGCTACAAACTGGGCTTGATATGAGCCTAGGTGATGTTTCTCAGACTTTCTATGACTTATATGAATATTGCAAACAACGTTTGTTAGATGCTTCTCTATCACTAGATACGGCTCCACTTGATGAAGTTATTAAGTTGTTAGCACCAGTGAAAATGGCTTGGGATAAAATCCCACAATCTGAAAAAGACAAAGCTTACGCTGAAAGAAGCCGTCTTAATCAAGAAGAAGCTAAGCGTGAAGCGCAAGAGCATAAGTAATTAACAAGCTAATTTAAAGCCAATTTTTAATTTTACAGGCTAAGCAAAAGTTGTGAGGAACTGTGATGAGTGAACCTACTATGAATTCAGAGCTTGATAACTGCTTGACCTATTTAGAGTCTCGCCTCCAAAAAATTGCGGAACTTAAAGCTAAGCACGCTAAAGTTGATTCTAGTGATCGTGAGACTTTAATGGCGCTTAATGCGGAAATATTAGAGGTTATTAAGGACTGCGAAAAGTGTAACCAAAAGCTCGCTTTAGTCGTGCATGATTTAGTGGCAATAGGTGAATTGACTCAAATCACAAACGTAGAGCAAGTGTACGCCCAAGTGCAGCGTTTAAGGGGCTTGATCGACTTCTTTATGCTTGAAAAAAACGAAACAGGGCAAGCGCTAATGAAATTAAAACGGGGTCGTAATCTCGTTTCAGCCTACAAAAAATTAGGACGTAAGTATTAGGTTAGGGATTAAATTTAGCACGGGCTAAAGCTCAAAGTATTTAAAGCTATTACAAAATTAGAAGCTACAATTAGATTAGGCTTTGGGTTAACCAAGGCCTTTTTATTTTGCGTCAAAGATGGATGATTAAATGATATTTTAAAGTAAATGGTGATTTGAGGGAAGATAGGGCGTAATAGGTGATAGAGCGTACAAGGTGATGGAGCGTACAAGGTGATGGAGCGTACAAGGTGATGGAGCGTACAAGGTGATGGAGCGTACAAGGTGATGGAGCGTACAAGGTGATGGAGCGTAAAAAGGGGATGGGGCGTAAAGGGGAAGAGTAACTTAGGTAGTTAAGAAGAGCTTGCAAATAAGTTAATACTAAAAAGCGTGTAACCAAAAAGAAAACCGGCCACGCGGGCCGGTTTCGGTATTATCTCTTGATGCTAAAAAGCCTTTCCTAGAGCGCTTCTCTTACGAGCTTGCTGAGCTTACCCATATCGGTACGACCAGCAACTTGCGGTTTAAGGAAAGCCATTACCTTTGACATATCTTGCATAGAAGCAGCGCCGGTTTCAGCGATTGCTTTCTTTACAAGGTCTGCTACTTCAGCGTCAGACAAAGGAGTTGGCATGAATTCCTGGAGTACAGAAGCTTCAAAAGTTTCTTCTTCTGCAAGTTCAGGACGGCCGGCACTAGCATACTGTGCAGCTGAATCTTCGCGTTGTTTAACCATTTTGGAAACAATAGCGATGATCTGACTGTCGTCAAGTGTGATACGCTGGTCAACTTCGACTTTTTTAACCTCAGAGAGCAGTAAACGAAGGGCAGCAAGGCGTGGCTTGTCTTTTGCGATCATCGCCGCTTTAATCTTGCTGTTTAAATCTTCACGTAATGACATTTCTCTAAGACCTATAAAAGTAAGTTTCTAAAACCGTTGATTAGTATAAACGGCTGTGACGTGCGTTTTCGCGAGCTAACTTCTTAGCGTGACGCTTAACAGCTGAAGCCTTAGCGCGTTTACGAACGGTAGTTGGTTTTTCATAAAATTCACGACTACGTACATCTGCTAAGATACCTGCTTTTTCGCATGAACGTTTGAAACGACGAAGTGCTACGTCGAATGGTTCGTTTTCACGTACTTTAATTACTGGCATGTGCCACTCACCTCTGTGTTAAATGATTTAGTTACTTGAATTTCTCAACGTGACGAAAAATTCAAAAAATTTGCGTGGATTTTAATACTTTTTGACCTTTTTGTAAATCACTTTATTATTTAGTTTTTGCAAAAGCGGAAAATGCGCCAGACATTTTCTCTGTTTTGAGGGTTATTTGTGGATAAGTTGGGTTAAAGGTTGATAATACGGGGGTTGAGTTTTTTTAAACCTGTGTATATTTGGTCTAAAACTTGTTAATAAGTTGTTTTTAAATCTGAAAGTAACAATGTTTGAGCTAAATATTTGTTCTTTGGGGGAGTTTGGGGCGATAGCAAATTTAATTCTAGCTAAGGGGGGTAGCTAGGGGGATTTGAGTTAAAAATGTCGCTTACGCTAAATTTCATGTAAGTTTCATTAAAAATGGCCTTAGCCATAATTGTAAAAAGAGTTTTTAGCTTCTTATCTAATGACTGTATTTAACGTTTATAGCTAAATGTGTATAGCTAAACGTAATGCCACTAAACATTAAGTAAAGTTTAAAGCTTAAACCGCGGGACAAGTAAAAGGATTTATCCATGCTATATAAATAGATAATAGGCGCAGGAAGAATAGAACCATTTATTAAGTCGCAGTTGTGGGGGTTCCTAGATTGTTTGGCTTGGTTACGGCGCTTAGGTAGGTCGTTTTTTTCGTTTTTGAGTGCTTGCTTTGATTAACTTTGTTGCAAGTTTTTTCAGGCGAGTAAAACTCGTAAAAATGGCTGAATCTAAATGTGAAAGTAGCTAAAATAAACAACTAACACGTTTTTTAGCGCCTCATTAGCTTACGTAGTTAGCTAAGTCTATGTAAGGATAAAAGTGTTTTTCTATTGGTTTAAAGTATGAGTTGGGTTTTAAGACTTTTTAAATAACGACCGATGCTTATAAGTACGAGTTATGTTTATGAGTTTTGGCTTTGCGCTATAATAGTAATATGGTAATTTTTAGGCTTTCATTATAGTTCGGTAGGATCAAGGTATGCGCGTTTTAGGAATTGAAAGTTCTTGTGATGAAACCGGGGTAGCGGTTTACGATGATAAGCTTGGACTCTTAAGTCACGAACTATTTACTCAAATTAAGGTCCACGCTGAATACGGCGGGGTGGTGCCTGAACTTGCAAGTCGTGATCATATTAGAATGTGTTCTGGTTTGGTGCGCCAAGCTCTAGCTTCGGCTCACAGTACTTCAGAAGATATAGATGCAGTTTGCTATACTGCGGGCCCTGGTTTGGTTGGGGCTTTAATGGTGGGGGCCACCGTAGGGCGTAGTTTAGCTTATGCTTGGGGCGTACCAGCAGTTCCGGTAAACCACATGGAAGGGCATTTATTAGCGCCGATGCTTGAAGAAGACAAACCAGAATTTCCTTATTTAGCGCTGTTAGTTTCTGGTGGGCACACCATGATTATCGATGTCAAGGCTCCAGGTGACTATAACATTATTGGCCAATCTGTTGATGATGCAGCGGGGGAAGCTTTTGATAAAACTGCTAAATTACTTGGTATAGCTTACCCAGGTGGTCCGTTGTTATCCAAACTTGCAACTAAGGGCGTAAGTGGGGTTTACCATTTCCCAAGACCAATGGCTGATAGCCCTAATTACGATTTTTCATTTTCCGGGTTAAAGACCTTTGCAGCCAACACTATTGCTAACTGTGATGGGGATGCGGATGAACAAACTAAAGCTAATATTGCTTTAGCTTTTGAAGAAGCTGTGGTTGATACTTTAATGATCAAGGTACGTCGCGCCTTAAAGAAACTTGGTTATAAACAATTAGTAGTAGCCGGTGGGGTGAGTGCTAATAAACGTTTAAGAGCATCAATGGCGGAATTCATGCATTCTTTAGGGGGAAAGATTTTCTACCCACGAATTGAATTTTGTACCGATAATGGCGCCATGATTGCGTATGCTGGGATGTTCCGGTTTAAACTAGGCACGAGAGCTAACCTTGAAGTTGAAGTAAAACCAAGATGGCCACTTGATACTTTAAAGACAAAATCCGTTTCCGCTGATGCTAATACCAAAAGTGAGGCGCAGGCTCAAGGAGCAACCAAATAGTGTCTATTGTAACTTCTAAAGCTACGGATGAATTATTAAAGGTTAGTCCTTGTGGGGTTAACGATAGTGATGTCATCTTACTTAATGACTATAAAATTACATGTATTATTGGGATTTTGCCTCAAGAGCGCATTACTCCGCAAACCTTATTATTATCTTTTGAGTTTTATTGCGCGCCGAATCTCCCCTTAACAGACTTTGATTTATCCCAAAGTATTAGCTACGCAGACGCAGCGGAGTTTTTAGCAAACTTAGCCCAAGAAACTAAAGCTGGAACTTTAGAGTATTTAGCCCGTTTGATGATAGATGGTTTGTTTAAGCGTTATGGCCCAACTCTTCGCCAGATAGTGCTAACCTTAAAGAAACCAGATATTCTTACTAAAGCTCATTATTGTGGGATTAAAGTTACGAGAGCTAATCCTGAGGTTCAAAATGCATAAGATTTTTTTGGCTGTAGGCTCTAACATTTGTCGACGTTTGGCTTTTACCCATGCTTATTTAAAGTTGCAAGAATTTGTTACGATCACTAAAGCTTCAAAAATTTATGTAAGTGCACCCCGTGGTCATGCCCGAGGGCCTCAGTTTTATAACTCGGTGCTGGCAGGGGAAACAGCTTTAGAATTATTAGAACTTAAAGCTCGATTAAAAGCTCTTGAAAGTTCTTTAGGGCGGGAACTTTGGATAAGCCCAAGTGGAGAAAAGTGTTCCTTGCGTTTGCTTGATATTGATATCTTAACTTACGATGAAGTGATTTCAAGTGACCCTGAACTACCACGTAGTGACATTCATAAATATGATTTTGTGTTGCGTCCGCTCGCGGAAATTGCGCCGTTAGAGTTATTGCCAGGTAGTGATTTAACTTATGAAGCATTAGCGACTCAATCAACTTTACCCTTAAAGGAACTTAAAGCAGTGCCTTTTATGGGAGAACATTTAATTTTGAATCTAAACTAGATAGGGTTAGGGGGAGTTAGTCAAGGGTATTGGGCTAGAGCTTTGAGTTGACTTTGGTTATAAGGTTTACTTTGGTTGCAGAGTTAACTTTCGATTGTAGAGTTAAGCTTAAAACAAGAGCGCACTTTAAACTTTCAAGCTTCAAATCCAAGGTTTTAGTTTTAAAATTGATATTTATAAACCAAATTACGAACTACAAAAACCATGTGGTTTAACTTTCGTAGAGGTGACTAATGTTTGCTATGATGGTACTTTAGTAAAAATTCGTTACTCTAGTATGATGGCGTTACATTGGCACACTATGCGTTAAATTGTGTTAAGGAACATCTTTATGTCTATTATTCAAGTAATAGTGTTAGCTATTATTCAGGGGCTGACTGAGTTTATCCCGGTTTCAAGTTCAGCTCACCTCATATTACCAGGAGAGTTACTAAATTGGCCGGATCAAGGTTTGGCTTTTGATGTGGCTTTACATATTGGTTCTTTACTCGCAGTACTTATTTATTTTAGAAATCTAGTCGGTGATATCTGTATTTCGGTGCTCAATTTTTTACGGCGTAAAGGGAGTTTTGATGGCAATTGCCGTATTCTCTTATTTATGGCCGTGGCGACTATACCTTGTGGGTTAGCCGGTTTGTTGTTCGATGATTTGATTGAACAGTACCTAAGAGGTTATCAAGTTATTGCTTTTACGACCTTGTTTTTTGCGGGGTTGTTGCTTATTGCGGAATATGTTTCAGATCGCCTCAGAAAAAATGCTCATCAAGTTGAAACTATGGAAGAAGGCTGTGTAGAAACTGCCAACATGACTTGGCGTCAAGTGCTTTGGATTGGGGTAGCTCAAGCGTTAGCTTTAATTCCGGGGACTTCTCGTTCCGGTATTACCTTGACTGCTGGTTTCTTTGTGGGGATGTCACGCCGCGGAGCTGCATGTTTTAGTTTTTTATTGTCCATTCCGGTAATCGTGTTATCTGGGGGGCTTGAATTTGTAAAACTCATAAAAGGGGATGCGCCCGGGACCGCAACACTAAGCGATTCTCTTATCGGGGCGTTTGTTTCTTTTGTGGTGTCTTATTTGGTGATTAAGTTCTTTATGGACTTTTTAAACAAATTTGGCATTTTGCCTTATGTCATATACCGCGTACTTTTAGGACTGTTTTTAGTCGCCTTAATTGGGTGTGGGGTTTTAAATTAAGCCCACACCCAAGGTCGCATCTACATCACGGTGTGGCCATAAATTTTAATTAGCTCATGCTGAGCTTTCGCAATTGCTTCCCGTCGTAGCTCAGTCATTCTCTTACCGATATCGGGTCCTTTATATCCTTCGTTTATAGCTTGTTCTGCCTTTATTTTAAGGGCTCGGTCAAATATATATTGCATAAAATATGGGGCCATAAAACATTGTGGCTTTGGGGCTAGGGTTCCACGATAGTCAGCGACTAAGCATAGCGTGAGCAGGGCAATGCGAAAGGGTTCCTGATAACCACCACATTTAGTAAAGATTTCTTCTAATTCTTGGGGCTCGGCCGTTAAAAGTTGCACGTAACGATGGCTAAAGGCAATGGCTAGGGCTAATTTTTCGTAGGCCTTAGGCATTCTGATTTGGTTAGCGAGAGCTTTGATATGGGCAGTGGCGCAGTTACGATGCCCAAAATGAGGTTTAGGCTTAGCGTCGACTTTGGTTTCAAGTTTACCTAGATCGTGGAGTAACATAGCTAAGCGCACATCAGGGCGTGTAGTAAGTTTGGCTACTTCCTTTAGCGTTAAGATAGAATGCGCAAAAACATTGCCTTCAGGATGATATTTAGGATCTTCTGGGACTAAACTTAAAGCGTCGAGTTGTGGAAAAATATGTTTTAAGGCATCAGTTTCTTTTAAGAATAAAAAGTAACATTCTGGATTTTTAGTATTGAGGGCTTTTTCTGTTTCGGTCCAAATGCGTTCTGGAGTTAAGTGTTCAAGTTCTCCTGAAGCGGCAATTTGAGCGCATAATTCTTGGGTTTCGGGGGCAACCTTAAAGTCAAGATAGGCAAAACGGGCATAAAAGCGCGCGAGGCGTAAAACTCGTAAGGGGTCTTCCACAAATGCGCAACTAGTGTGGCGTAAAATTCTTTGTTCTAGGTCGGCCACACCACCGTAAGGATCATAGAGTTGGCCGTTCGCGTCTTGCGCAATAGAATTTATGGTCAGATCACGACGCGCTAAATCTTCTTCTAAGGTGACTTCGGGGCTAAAGTGGCATTCAAACCCTTTATAGCCATGGCCTTTTTTGCGTTCAGTGCGCGCTAAAGCATATTCTTCTCCGGTTTTAGGGTGTAAGAAAACCGGAAAATCTTGCCCCACGCAGTGAAAGCCTAAATCGAGCATTTCTTGGGGAGTGGCGCCGGTAACGCAATAATCGCGATCGCTTCCTTTAATGCCTAAAAGTTGATCGCGGACTGCTCCTCCAACTAGGTAAATATTCATAAGGCCTCCGGCTGGTGTGGGTTTGATATGCGCTAAAATATGCTTTTAAATAGACAATTATTGGGGGGAAAACCCTTGTGATAATTGGCTCAACTTTAACTAATTTTAAAACTTATTTCAAGTTTCGGGCCTTTTAGCCAAAACTAAAGCTATGATTTATTATGAAAAGCTTGGGAGGATAACCTTAGGTTAGGCACGAGCTTAAAAGCCTTTTTAATATTGTGTGGTAGCTTTACCTTTTGCCTTCTTCTTAAAAGCACTTAAAAAAGAATTAGTGGAACGTGTTAAAATGTATCCTATTACGTCTTTAACTAGAAGTTTTGACGACTCCTTTATTTATATTAAATGTGGATAGTAGTATGTACAAGGAATTCTTCGGTTTGAGTGAAGCTCCGTTTAGCATTTCACCCAACCCTAAGTTTTTTTATCTTAGTCGACATCACCGTGAGGCTTTAGCTAGCCTTAAACATGGCACCAGAGAATCTGGGGGCTTTGTATTGTTTACAGGGGAAGTTGGCACGGGTAAAACGGTAATCGTGCGTACGCTTATTCAAAGCCTACCTCCGGAAATTAGATACGCTGCGATCTATAATCCCGATTTGAGTGTCAATGAAATGCTCGAAGCTATTTGCCAAGGCTTTGGGCTTCAATTGGCCAAAGGGGCATCTAAACGTGAACTGCTAGAACAAATTAATAATTTTTTACTAAGCTGCGCGCATAATAACCAAAGAACCGTGCTTTTAATTGATGAAGCGCAGCACTTAAGTGATGAAGTCTTAGAGCAAGTACGCTTGCTGACTAATTTTGAAACCAACAACACTAAGTTATTACAAGTTGTATTAGTTGGGCAACCTGAATTAGCTCAAAAGCTTAAACAACAACATTTACGTCAGTTGGCCCAGCGTATTACGGCGCGCTTCCATTTGCTACCTCTTACCGTCATGGAAGTTGATTCGTATGTACGCTTTCGTTTGCAATCAGCTGGTTGCTTACAAGTAATTTTTACAAATGGAGCGGTAGCTAAGCTTTATAGTTATTCTAAAGGGATTCCGCGCATTATAAATGTGATTGCAGATCGGGCGTTATTAGCCGCTTTTGTGGACAGATCGCATACAGTAGAAGCCAAACACGTTAAGCAAGCAGCGCAAGAGGTTTTAGGGCTCGAAAGCTTATCGACAGTTACTAAGAAAAAATTAAGTAGTCTCTTATTACTTTCTTCTTTAGGTAAGTATGTGGCTTTAGGGGTAAGTGGACTTGTATTAGGGGTCGGCTTAGGTTGGGTTTGCAACACTATGGACGATGAGTCACTACGCACTAAAGTAGTAAAATTATTAAAGCAAGATCCTGAGCTCGTAGCGGCTAAAAATGAATATTTAGATTCACTCAATCCCGGAGAAAAAAATGTAGTGTTAAAACGTGAGCAAGCGCGTTACGAAGCTGATGTGTTAAATAGCACCTTAGAAGAATCAGCTTGGAGTAATTTAGTTCGCGAATGGGGCTTTGTGGATAATTCGACGGCTCAAGGGGGCAGTATCGAAGAATCTTGTCGGATGCTAGCTAGAAATGGGTATAGATGTTTAGCGGCGCGCGGGAGCCTCGCGGAGTTAGAACGCTACAATGTGCCTGTAGTGATTCAATTAATGGATAGCAATCTAACACCTTTTTATGCTGTGTTGACCGGGTTAAGTAAAACTTACGCCGTGTTAGTTCTTAATGGGCGTGAATGGGTGGTGGAACGCGCTTGGGTTGAAAGTTCAATGGAAGGTGATTACCGTTTGCTTTGGCCTTTACCAGGAGGCGAAGAAATGGTTAAGTCCACTAGTAATAAAGAAAGCCAAACCTTGCTCTCGCAAATGTTAGCGGGGTACTTTATGGATAGCTCTTTGAGTTTTAACGGCTGGAATAGTGCCATTGCCCAAAAGGTGCGGGAAGTACAAGCTAATAATGGCCTTATGGTTGACGGGATTGCCGGGGTGGATACACTCTGGGTTTTATTACCCTTTGCTGATACGGGCCATGGGATTAAGCGTGATAACATTAAACCATTTGGGGATGCTAACCTTAACTTATTAGGCGCCAAGAATGCTTTAAATAAACAGGTGTTTTCCGGCAAAAAACAAGCTTTAAACCAACAGGCTGAAGTGGAAGACTCTTCGGTTTCGGCAGAAACACTCGATGGTTTGGGGGCAACTAACACTGAAGAATTCGACAATGTAGGCTTAGATGCTAATGAGGCTAATGATGACCAAAGCTTTGAGCATCCGATGCCCACTAAAAAATACGAAGTAATTGATAAGCCTGTGGCTACCAATATCGTTAATAGTGGGGGAACTCTTAACGAAGGTGAAGGCTACGTAGAAGGTGGGGTAAGGGTCAATGGGCGTTTAGCGCAAGTAGAACCGCCAAATCGAAACTTACAAACTCAAGAAACTTCCAAAGCTTCTAAGCGTACTGATAGAACCACTAAAGGGCAGGAAAGCTCTGGTGGTTTATCATCAAGTCAAGATTCAATTACGCTTGAAGAATTACTGTAAAAAACAATTATGAAGCGGCTAAACTTGAAACTAAGTTTGTTTTTTAGGTTTAGCTACCTAAGTTCAAGAAAGTAATTTCAAGAGAGTAATTTCAAGAGCGCAAGGTAGGATTTAATAATGTCATTGTATTATGAAGCTGAAAACCTCGGTCCCAACTCCGGCAAGACTTCTAAAGGCTCTAGCCAAAAAATTAAGACATTAGCGACTTATATCGCTTGTTTACTTATTCCTGCGATTATTAGTTTGGTCGTGACTATTTCGAGTGGTAATCGTGAGGTTAAAGCGTTAGCTGCCACGGAAAAAGCACGGTTAATGCAAATTATTAAACAAAAAACGTTAGCTTTAGAGGCTCAAGCTAACGACAAGATGGTTTATCCATTTGTGGGTGAATCACAAGTACATGAATATAAGATTAAGTACGTGTCGCAAATTGGTGGTAGCTTTAGGACAAAACAGATGTTAGAAGACTCAAGTTCAGTGGCCACCGAGCCTAAGGGGCTTGAAGTCTCAACAAATGATTATGCTTCTAATCCTGAAAACTTTTCTAAAGGTCAAGAAACTACTCCTAATGTTCGTCATAAGAGCGTTGAGGAACTCTTTAACCAAGCGGTTAAAGATACAGGTGGGCGGCCGGCTAAAATTATAACGGCTAAAGAAAACAAACCACCAAAAACCGAGCTTAGTGTGTGGGACTTACCACCTCAAATTAAACGTCAAGTGCCGTCATTTGTGTATAGCTCGCACAACTTCTCGTCAGATCCATATAAAAGAAGCATCGTATTAAATGGTAAAACCATGCGTGAAGGCGGAGAGCTTGGCGCTTTACGAGTTGTCAAAATAACCCGAGACGGCGTGGTGTTTTCTGTCGGTGGGGTTGAATTTACGCATAAACAACTCGATGACTATCAAGGAAAATAAGTTAGGTTGTGTTTTGGCATTATGCGGGCCTTAAACCTAAGAAGATAGAGTCCATATAGAATGGTAACTCCTGATATGCTCGGTGGTTTAGGTCATCCTTATCCATATATGATTTTGAAAACATGAAACGCCTTAAGGTTGATGATGCACGTGCAGTCATAAAAATTGGTGATACCGTATCTGACATTTTAGAAGGTAAAAAGGCTGGAGTTTACAGTGTTTTTTTGGGCGTTGGTAGTTCAGTTTTAGGGCTTACTAAAACCCAATATGAAAGTTTAAGTGCTGAGGACCAAGAGGCAACTTGGCAAAAGGCGTGAGAAGTATTTTTAGCTCACGGGGCTGATGCGGTAATTGATACTTTAGCTGAAGCTTATGACTTAGTGCAAACTGTTAATAAGCTCTAAGCTCTAAGCTCTAAGCTCTAAGCTTACCATTTTCTTTGGCTATTTATGTGGGGGAGAATTCCTAAGAGCTTAAGGACTTAACCTAGGGCTAAGCTAAAGTGAGACTTTAGGTTTACTAAAAATTTAGCCCCATAAACGTTAAAAGCCCGCATTTTACTTGCGGGCTTTTTAAGCTAAAAATTTTAAGCTACAGGCTTAAGCTACGGTTGATATATGCTTATATGATGTCGTTTTAAATAAACTTATCCCAAGGTAAAACCTAATATTTAGGTTATTTGGTGTAAGTCATAAACTAAAGCATGTAGGTAAAAGCTATCATCTTGGCAAGCTAAAGTCCAAACTACCAATTTATAGATTTAGCCTCAAAAATTAATAGTAATCTTCACGTCTTCTACGTGGGCGGGGAAGATATACTAGGATGACGCCTGCTAAGGCCCCAATACCGGCGATTAACCCACCTTCTTTCCACCATCTTAATTGCATATCTTGAGCTTTGGTTTCAAGTTTGCTTTCAAGTTCTTCATTGCGTTCTTGGATTTTTGCGAGTTTAGCAGAATCAGCTGCTTGTTTTTTCGCTAATTCATCGCGTTCTTGACGTAGTGAAGAAAGTTCAGATTTAGCCGCTTTTAGTTCTCTTGCTGTTTCGCTATCGATGTTAGCAAGTTTATATTTTAAAGCTTCGTTTTCAGAGCGAAGCATTGTTACTTCGGCACGGAAACTAGTTTCATGTTGAACTTCACTCTTAGGAATCCAACCTACCTTGCCTGATGGAAGACGGATTTGATGGTAACCATTTTGAGTATTTAAAATAGTAACTTCGTCACCTGCGCGTGCAGTGCCGGTGAGGCGATACTGCTTGCCTGGACCACGAGTCATCCAAACATAGGCGTTGTCAGTGATAAATACTTTCTTATCAGCGGAAACAGGGGGTGTAACTTCAGATGCTACTGGAGTTTTAGGATCTACTGTAGCTGCACTTGAGGCTGAATCTGATTTATTTTTGGTCTTGTCATTAGCTTCGCTTAGAGCTTTTGAGGTAGCTTTGGAGGCAACTGGAGCAGTTGGGGTAGTTTTATCAGCGCTAGCCGTGGCTGGGGCTGAAGGAGGGAGTACTACAGTCTCAGCATTAGCTTGTCCTTCGTTTTCGGTGATTTCAAGGGCCGAAGCAGGGACATTACATAGGGCTGAAGAAATCAGCAATCCAGCGATTAACGGGAGTTTTTTGTTCACAGCGTACCTCAGTTGTTTGTATTTTAATCATTATGTGTAACGTAAATTTTACCTAAAAGAAGCAAAATTTACCAATTAATCATTTAGGCGATAGCAGTTACGCACGAAAATATAGGAGTTTAATACCATGTCCCCATCCTAATGTC
>UQCV01000043.1 GCA_900539665.1 uncultured Succinivibrionaceae bacterium
GCTCCATTTACATCTGCATTAAGTATATAACCTTTTGAAGTTTGATAGAGCTTCAACTCCTTTTTTATACTTAATTATATTATATATTTAAGCTCAAAAGAAGTAAGAGCAAAAAAAACAATTCATCTCCCACCTAAAGAGGAAGGAGTCTTCTTGGAGATTTTAGATAAAATATTTCTTCAGAGTAAAAGCTGGTGTACTCTGTTAAGATGAACGCATTTTTAGGAGTTGCAATCGTTAGAGTGGCTTGAATCTTTGGCGTTTTGCTTGACGGAGGGTGGCTTTATCCACCTTTAAACTATGTTAGCTGTTATTGATAATTACGATTCATTTACTTATAACCTCATTCAATATTTAGGGATTTTAGGGGTTGAGTTTAAGATCTTTAGAAATGATGAATTAAAACCTACGGAACTCGCTCAATTGCCGATTGAAGGTCTATTGATTTCTCCAGGTCCTGGGCGGCCTCAAGATGCGGGTTATTCGTTAGAGATGGTGCAATATTTTGCCAGTAAGGTACCAATACTTGGAGTATGTTTAGGGCATCAAATAATTGCTCAAGCCTTTGGGGGAGTTGTGGATAAAGCGCCGGCTCCGATGCATGGCAAAATCTCTACCATTACTCATAACGAAAAAGATTTATTCCAAGGTTTACCTTGTCCGCTTGAGGTGACTAGATACCATTCACTAATGGTTACGCAAGTGCCTGCTTGTTTAGAAGTTACCGCCCAAACGAATACCTCGTTAGTTATTATGGGGGTAAAGCATAAAACGCTACCTATTTATGGGGTGCAGTTTCATCCGGAAGCCATTAAAACTCAAGGTGGTTTAGAATTGCTAGCTAACTTTGTCAAGATTATGCATAGGTGGACACATGCTTAAAATTTTTTCTCGCGATGTAACCAAGTTATTGGCGCTAGAGGGGCTTAAAGAAGCGGTAGCCACCAAAGAAGATAGCATTATTTTGGCAAGCCAAGAAGTGGCGGTATCTCAAGAAAATCGCTTTTCTTTATTTCTTTGCCAAGGAACATTGAAACTAACTGAAGAACGAGGTGGCGGGGCGACTTTGACTAATCTTGAAACTAATGAGGTCCAAACTAGACCTGACGGTTTTAAGGTCCTCGATGAAATCTTAGCCTCATATAATGAAGATAAGATCATTGAAGGAGATGGTAAAGCTGAAGCGGTACAGACGTTTGCAGGCGGTTGGGCTGGCTTTATTAGTTATGATAGGCAACAGCATCTACCTAAAAAAATCCCGACCTATTTTAAAGGGGATGATTACATAGGGCTCCCATTACTCTACTTTGTGTTTTATCCAGAAGCTGTGGTTTACGATAAACTTGATGGAAGTTTAACGGCTCTTTCTTGCCGAAGCGAGACCAAGCTTGAAACATATCTTAAATATTTAACTCAACTAATCCAGGAAACAGAGCTCAAAAAATCTCAACTTTCAAAGGATATTTCGGTTTTAGAGACCACATCAGCTACTAAAGCACAACTTCATACTTCGATAAGTGAGCATGGATATTTAACTGGTCTTGAAGCAGTGCACGAGGCCATTCGACGGGGGCAAGTATACCAAATAAACTATACCCAACGTTTTACAGCGCCGTTACATCAAACTCCGTTTGCACTTTTTAAACGCCTAGAAAAACGTAACCCAGCGCCTTATGCAGCTTTTATGAATATGGGTGATACGCATATTGTTTCATCGTCTCCTGAGTGCTTCATAAAAGTGGCTCCAATAGAACCAGCACAATCAAGTGAGCCTACAGTTTCTAACGTACTAATGCAAAGTGCAGCTGAGCGTGAAATTGTTACTCGGCCTATAAAAGGCACTATTAAACGCACTTTAAATGAGGCGCAAGACCGAGTGTTGGCGCAAGAGCTTGCCCAAAGCGCCAAGGATCGTTCTGAATTACTAATGATCGTAGACTTAGAGCGCAACGATTTAGGGCGGATTTCCACTTTTGGTTCCGTAAAAGTGCCGGAGCTTTTTAAAATTGAAGCTTACCCAACTTTGTATCATTTAGTATCAGAAGTGCGCGGGGTATTAAACTTGGGATTAACATGGACGCAAATTTTAGAAGCGGTGTTTCCGGGAGGTTCCATAACTGGCGCGCCCAAACTTGCAGCGATGGAGTGCATTGCAGCCTTAGAACAAGTGCCAAGAGAATTGTATACTGGAAGCATTGGTTTTATTAGCATTTCAGGGACTGCGAAGTTTAATATCGTCATTCGGACGGTTATTTGTAAAGGCACTCGCGCTTGGTATAGTGCAGGTGGGGGCATTGTGTGGGATTCAGACCCTAAAAGCGAATACGCCGAATCTTTACTTAAAGGTAAAGCGTTATGGGAGGCATTGTCATGTATCGACTAGATCCAATAAGTGGCACTTTTACGCGTGATGCTTTAACTGATGAATTAGCCTTTGCGCAAGGTTTGGGGGTGTTTGAAACTATCAAGCTAGTATTGATGCCTTCTTCGGGGGACAATTCTCCTGTGGCTACTTCGAAACTTTATGCCTATGGGGATATCTTTGATGAAGATTGGCGTCAGGTAATTACTAGCACTAAGGTGGCAGAAAATATAAAACAACAATTACCGTCACTTGGTTATCCAGAATTTTTAGAGGCGCATTTAAAGAGGCTAGAAGCAGGCGTGCGTACGTTTTTTCCACAAGCGCCTAAGCTTGATTTAGATTTGCTCAAGAAGGCGGTCTTTAACTTTATTGTGAGCCATAAATTAACTTCAGGGGCCCTTAAAATCGTTTATGCAGCTAGTGGTTTTGACACGGGTACACTTTACTTTAACCATGACGAGCGCCATTATGCGTCAACGCTATATGAACAAGGGGTTAAGATCAAAATAGCGGCCGGCATCAGGTGTTCTCATAACCGTTTGCTTAAGTTTAAAACTCTCTCTAATATGGAAAATATGTTAGAGCTACACCAAGTTCGGGCTAGTGGATTATTTGAGTCGGTGTACTTAAATGAGCGAGGCGAAGTAGCAGAAGGCACGGTGTCTAATATTTTTTGGGAGCGAGATGGAGTTTTGTATACCCCGGCCTTAGATACAGGCATTTTACCTGGAATTATGCGGGCCGAAGTTATAAAAAAAGCGCAGCAAAATGGGCAACAAGTGTGTGAAGGATATTTTAAGCCGGAGGTTCTATTTCAAGCCTCAAAAGTGTTTTTAACGAACTCACTACTTAAAACCCTCCCCGTGGCCGCTATAGAAAATGGCAGTGAAATGCTGACCTATTAGCAATAACCTCTAAAGAAAACGCTATCGCTAAGCGAAATGTGGCGTGATTTGGTATAATTTGCCCATAACTAGACTTGATTGAACCTAAAAAAATTCATCAAGTTTTGGCTTAAAGGCGCCAAGCTATAAAGATTTTGCGTTGAATAACTTGAATAAATAGACCCCTTTGTGGCTCTAGTGATGAGTATTCTAGCCCCCAATCAATTAAAAAACTCAAAAACATAGTTAAGCAGAAATTAGACAGATTTGCTCTGACGATTAAGTTATAAAGTGTAGTAGGAAAAGTATGGCAGATTCAGCAGACAGTAATGTTTACAATGGTGATTCCATTGAGGTACTCGAAGGTTTAGAGCCGGTCAGAAGACGTCCTGGAATGTACACTGATACCACGAGACCTAACCATTTAGGGATGGAAGTTATCGATAACAGCGTGGATGAAGCGTTGGCCGGTTATGCGGATAAAATTGAAGTTATTCTCCACAAAGATCAGTCTTTGGAAGTAGCAGATAATGGTCGTGGGATGCCGGTCGATATCCATTCTGTGGAAAAAGTTCCAGCGGTTGAGCTTATTTTTGGGAAGTTACATGCTGGGGGTAAATTCTCCAATAAGAACTATGCTTTCTCAGGTGGTTTGCATGGGGTTGGGGTGAGTGTGGTTAATGCTTTATCCACCAAACTTGAAGCGGAAATTAAACGTGGGGGCAAGGTTTACGCCATTGGGTATGCTGATGGGGTTAAAGTTGAAGAATTGCACGAAATAGGAGAAGTTGGACGCCGCAATACTGGGACGCGGATCCACTTTTGGCCTAACCCTAAATATTTTGATAGCCCTACCTTTGCCGTTAAATCTTTAGTGCACCTGTTAAAAGCCAAAGCCGTGCTTTGTTCTGGTTTGACCATTACTTTTAAGGATTTAAATACCGGAGAAAGTGATTCTTGGTGCTATAAAGGGGATCTTGGGGATTATATTAGTACAGTACTTACTGATACTGAAATGCTTCCTGCTACTCCTTTTACCGGCAAATTTGAAGGCGATGGCTCCATGGTTGAATGGGCGGTCGTGTGGGAACAAACTGCTCGAGTTTCCTTGAATGAATCTTTTGTAAATTTGATACCTACGCCTCAAGGTGGGACTCATGTTAATGGTTTACGCCAAGGTTTGACTGATGCAATGCGCGATTTTTGTCGCATTCATAATTTACTACCAAGAAACGTATCTTTAATTCCTGATGACGTTTGGGATAAGTGCTGTTATGTGCTGTCTGTAAAAATGCCTGAACCACAGTTTTCAGGGCAAACTAAAGAAAAGCTTTCATCACGCGATTGTGCGATGTTTGTTGCCAATGCGGCGCGCGATAGCTTTAGTTTATGGCTTAACGCTAATATCGAAGAAGCTAAACAGATCGCCGAATTGTGCTTAGAAGCGGCTAATAAACGTTTACGTTCCTCTCGCACCGTGGTGCGTAAAAAGGCAACTTCTGGTCCGACTTTACCAGGTAAGTTAAAGGATTGCACATGTGGCGAACCTATGCGTTCAGAATTGTTTTTGGTGGAAGGGGATTCGGCAGGTGGTTCGGCTAACAGCGCACGCGACCGTGACTATCAAGCCGTATTGCCGTTAAGAGGCAAGATCCTAAATACTTGGGAAAAAGATACTGACGAATTGTTTGAATCTCAATGTATTCATGACATTGCGGTGGCGGTAGGGCTTGAACCAGATTCTGATGATTTATCAGGCATGCGCTACGGTAAAGTTTGTATTTTAGCCGATGCAGACTCTGATGGTTTACATATTGGGACTCTTATTTGCGCGCTATTTACGAAGCATTTTAAGAAAGTAGTGGAAGCTGGGCATTTGTATGTAGCTATGCCACCTTTGTACAGGGTAAGCAGTAAACAAAAAACGTTCTATGCTCTTGATGAGGAAGAACGTGACAAAATTATTGCTAGTTTATCCCGTAAGCGTTTGAACTATGAAGTGACTCGCTTCAAAGGGTTAGGTGAAATGAACCCTGAACAGCTTAAGGAAACCACCATGAATCCGGCTACGCGCCGTTTAGTCCAACTAACGTTAAATGATGATAATAAAAAGCATGCTCTATCCATTATGGATATGTTGTTATCCAAAAAGCGAGCTGCCGATCGTCGTGAATGGCTTGAGTTAAATGGTAACCAAGCTGATGCTGAACTTTAATGGTTAATCAACCTAAGAGGATGTAGAACGCATGGCTGAGTCAGATGGGCAGGAGAAGACAGAGCAACCCACAGGCAAACGTCTTGAGGACTCGCGAAAGAAAGGTCAAGTGGCCCGTTCGAAAGAACTTGGGACCTTGGCAGTCTTGCTCTCTGGGGTGTGCGGTTTATGGGCCGTATCAGGTTGGCTTTACGAAGCCTTGGTGACGGTAGTCCATAAAAGCTTCATTATCTCGCGGGCTGATATTTTAGATCCTGGAACGATGGAGCGCTTGCTAAAAGATGATTTTTTAGCGGTGGCTTTGCCTTTAGTTTCGATGTTTGCCATAGTTATGGTGTTTGCTCTTATTGGTAATATAGGGGTAGGAGGCTTTAACTTTAGCCAAGAGGCTATGATGCCTAAATTCAATAAGCTAAATCCTCTTTCAGGGATTAAGCGCGTCTTTAGTATCAATAGCGTGGTGGAACTAGTCAAAGGGATCCTTAAAATTATCCTCATCGGATCATTTTGCTATTTTTTGATTTCTGGTCGTATTGAAGAGATTTTAGCTTTGACGACTATGGAAGTGACCTACGCAGTTAAAGAAGCGGTTCATTTGATGTTTTGGACCATTTTGTTTATCGTTTGTGCCATGGTCCCGATTGCAGCTTTAGATGCACCATACCAGCTGTGGCATTACAAAGAACAGCTTCGAATGACTAAGCAGGAAGTCAAAGAAGAATTTAAAAACCAAGAAGGTAATCCCCAAGTAAAAGCCCAAATGCGTCAAATGATGTATCAAATCATCAATAAAAAAATGATGCAACAAGTCCCTGAAGCCGACGTGGTGATCACGAACCCTGAGCATTATGCCGTCGCATTAAAATATGATACAGATGGTTCTACTGCTCCAATTTTAGTAGCCAAGGGGATCAATGATATTGCCGCTAAAATTAGGGAAATTGCAACTGAGCATAAAGTACCGATTATTCCTGCTCCGCCTCTAGCTCGTGCTTTGTATTACACCACGGAATATGAAGAAGAAATCCCGCGGGGGCTTTTTGGGGCAGTAGCTCAAGTTTTAGCCTATGTGTTCCAGATGAAAGAGTTTAGACAAGGCAAAGGACCGCGGCCACGCGATCTCAAAAAGGATCTGCCAATTCCACCAGATATGCAATACAACCCTGATGGGACTCGGGTTGAAGTGGAAACCTAGACGGAAGAACAAGACCCAAAGTAAAGCGTTCATTGTTTATGGGGCCAATTTTATGAGCATATTGAGTGGCGTAAAACCCTAAATTTGTTGGTCTCCTTTGCATTGTAAGCATACGGAAAAAGCCGTTTGCGCTATAATACTAAAAATTTGTTCAAGCCTGGTTTAAGACTTCTAAAAGAATTATTACATTGGATAAAATCTTTATGACGCAATTATCTCTACCTAATATTCCTGATTTTTCTACAAGCCAAGTGTTGGTGGTTGGTGACGTAATGCTAGATCGCTATTGGATGGGCGCTAGTAATAGAATTTCTCCTGAAGCTCCGGTACCGGTTGTGAAGGTTGAAGAAAAAGAGGATCGTGCAGGTGGGGCGGCCAATGTAGCACTAAACATTGCGGCTTTAGGGGCAACTTGTGCTATTACCGGCTTAATTGGTAATGACGAAGCGGGGGAAAAACTCTGTCAGTGTTTAGCCCAAGCCAAGGTTAGTGCCGACATGGTAAAGGTGCCGGAATTACCAACTATTACCAAACTTAGAGTTTTAAGCCGTAGCCAACAGCTCCTTAGATTAGACTTTGAAGAAGGTTTTCATAAAGTAGACCAGGCGCCAATATTGTCTAAAGTGCGTTTGTTAGTGAAAAACGCTAAAGTCGTGGTATGTTCTGATTACGGTAAAGGGGCCTTGGTTTCTGTGCCTCGTATGATTGAAATTGCAAATGAAGCAGGCGTTCCAGTGCTTATCGATCCAAAGGGAACTGATTTTGAAAAGTACCGTGGCGCGAGCCTATTAACCCCTAATATGAGTGAATTTGAAGCTGTAGTGGGTAAGGTTGAAAGCGAAGACGACTTGGTAGCACGCGGGCTTAAGTTAATAAGCGATTATGGGATTAAAGCCCTTCTTGTTACTAGATCTGAAAATGGGATGACTTTGATTCGCCCAGAACATGGGGCGATTACCTTACCTACTAGAGCGAAGGAAGTGTATGACGTCACTGGCGCTGGTGATACTGTAATTGGCACTTTAGCGGCCTCTTTGGCGGCGGGGCTTGATTTGGCCACAGCTTGTATGGTGGCGAATGCGGCTGCCGGCGTTGTGGTTGGTAAAGTAGGGACTTCGGTCGTGACTCCACATGAATTAAAGGAAGCGTTAGCGCAGGAAGATACTATGGATGAAGAATTAAAATTTGGGGTTATGACCAAAGAAGAATTGTTAGTTGAAGTAGCTAAAGCCAAAGCCCGTGGGGAAAAAGTGGTGATGACTAATGGGTGCTTTGATATTCTCCATTTTGGTCATGTATCTTACTTAAAAGAAGCTCGAGAACAAGGTGACCGTTTAATTGTTGCAGTAAATTCTGATGCCTCAGTACAACGCTTAAAAGGCCCAACTAGACCAATTAATCCGCTGGCCGAACGTATGGGGGTTTTGGCAGCGTTAGGAGCTGTGGATTGGGTGGTGCCATTTGATGAAGATACGCCACGTAATTTAATTGCGGCGGTGTTGCCTGATGTTCTTGTTAAGGGTGGTGATTATAAGCCTGAAGATATCGCAGGCTACCAAGAAGTTGTGGATAACGGTGGGGAAGTTAAAGTTTTGTGCTTTGAAAATGGCTGCTCTACTAGCAACGTCGTGAAAAAAATCCTCGAAACAGCGGCTAAGTAAAATTCATCGCTAGCTCTAAAGTGAAGTTAAATTTTTAGGGCTTGGGGCGCATCAAGTGAGTTAATTTTTAAAACTGCCTCAAAAGGGCAAAGAACCAAAAAGGCAAAGAAAATTATTCTTTGCCTTTCTTTTTTTAGGTCTAAGAAACTTGCGGGGTCAAAGTAATTATGCTCCTAGAGCTGTAAGTTTTCTTAGTCAGCTGGAGGGTAATATGGACCTTAGGTAGTCTGTATTACTGTTTACTGTTAGCTCCATTTAGACGAAACACGGTCAAGCATGGTGTAAAGAGCTTGAGCTAATTTGTCTTCACCAAAAAAGTTTTTAATGCCAACAAAGTCTTCCACGGTTGCGGCAGAATAATGCTTTTCTTCGCTGTCAATTAAAGTCATACGTTGACACACAAACTTGCCCTTACTAGTACGAAAGAGCTTGAGATAGCCTAAGCGACGATCGTCTTTGTTATGACGTTCTTCGACGTTACAGATTTGCCAGCCTTTAAAGGTGATATCTAGTTTGCCATCGCGTTTTACAGTTTCTGAAGTTTCGCTTTCAAAGAGTTGGCGACATAAATCTTCGCGTTCTTTAATAATAGAATTTAAGTGATCTTTTTCGGTGACTTTGCCTAATTTACTTTCGGCAGATTCTTCTGATTCGTTTGAGCTGCCAAAGATACTTTTTGCTTTATCAAATAGTCCCATAATTTACCTCTTTTGTTGAACGCCGGGCAAAATATTTAATTATATGCTTTAGAGTATGGTAAGTCCTTCTGACATAGTAAGTAGTGGACTTAATTGCGTACCGGCAGGTAAAGCGCATGTCCAAGTTTCAAGGTGCATGCAAAAAAAACGTAATGTCTAAATGTTATCATGAGTAATTGAAACCGCAAGTATTAAATCGTGCCCAACTTCACGCTATAAAAGGAAGATTTAAAAATTTGCGGAAGGAGGGCGCTTAATTCCACATAGGCTTACTGACTGGTCTGGTAGTCTGCTTGTAGATTTTTGGTGTGGTGGTGATTGCGGATTGAACCATTATCTTTTTAAGGTTACCTTCACTACATACGTAAAAGGTTTTACTATGCTTGGACGCATCATCACCTCTATATGAGCAGGTTGTGCATAATCGCATCAAATGTCGCTGCCTTGTTGAACTTCGGGACACTCTCTTGCCGCGTCTGATGTCAGGTGAACTGTCGGTTGCCAACCTCGGCGACGGTAAATGATTATTCATCTGAGTCAACGTGCATATCTGTGGGTAAAAACAGAAAGTTTTGCACGTTGACTCTTAAACATCTTTAGATTGAGGTAAATAAAATTTTACTTCTTACTCAAGCCAGAGTTGATGTTAGTAATATCTTCTTCGTTAAGTAAGCCTGAAGTGTAACGTAAATTTACCCAGCTCATGATGTACTTGTAACGTGCACTAGCAAGTGAGCTCTTAGCGTTGTAGAGCTTTTGAGTGGCGTCAAGTACGTCTACGATAGTTCTAGTACCAACTTCGTAACCGGCAGTGGTTGCATCTAAAGCGCTTTGTGCTGAAATAACAGTTTGTTCGTAAGCCTTAACGGTACCGATAGCAGCGTTGATGTTGTTGTACTGGCTAAATAAGTCAGTTTGTACTGTTCTGTGTTGCGCTTCAAGGGCTTCGCTAGCTGCTACATAGTTAGCCTTAGCCTGTTCAGCCTGAGCGCTTACAGCCCCACCGCTATAAATAGGGATGTTAAGTTCAAGCCCGATAGTGCCGGCATTGATAGTACCATCTTGCTTAGAAATAGTGTTTTCCTTGTAGTCTGTATAGTTAGATGAAAGGCTACCAACTAAATTTAAAGTAGGTTCATGACCGGTTTGAGCTAAAGAAATGTTTTCCTTTGCAACTTCGCGGTTTACCATCATGGCTTGTAACAGCATGTTGTTTTCTTCTGCGGTCTTAAGCCAATAAGTAGGATCTTTTTGCACGCCTGGAGTGGAGAAAGTGGAAACATTAAGACGGTCAAGGTCCTTGTGTTCGCTACCAGTGATTTCACGTAACAATTCATAGCTATTAGCTAATGAATTTTGCGCTAAGATTACCTGAGCGGTAGCTAAGTCATAAGCTGCCTTGGTTTCTTGCACGTCGGTATTGGCGATAAGACCTACTTTGAAACGCTGGTTAGCTTCATCGTACTGTCTCTTTAAAGCTTTTTTATTAGCTTCGGTATATTCAAGTACTTCTTGAGCTTCAAGCACACCAAAATATGCAGTACAAACACGCTGAATTAAACGCTGTTTAGCGTTGTTATAATCAAGGTCTTTACCTGTTGCTTGTTTTTCTGCAATTGAGCTTCTAATAAAGTTGGAATGACGCCAAATAGATTGTTGCAAGCTTAAGCTTCCGCCTGCCACCATCGCAGTGTTGAGGTCATCTTTATTTGTTTTTTGATAACCGATATTACCGTTTAAATTGATTTGTGGCAGATTAGCTGAGTCTGCATAATCGATAGCAGCATAAGCACTATCACGTTCAGCTTTGGCCTGTAAAACGATAGGATCTTTTTGTTGGGCAGTTTGATAGATATCTAATAAGTTTTCTGCATGGGCGGAGATAGCGGCTGCAGAAGATAAAACAAAAGCGGCCAATATGGACAAACGCATAATATTAAACCCCGAAAAAAATTACAATACAGTATCGTATTATATCCTACCGCTTAATTTTTCTGAATTAGATTATAAAGTCAAAATATGGTTTTATGTGCAGTTAGATAGGTGGAAAAAAGGTCGCACAACCATATTTCTATGACTAAGGCAGCTATGAAGTTAATAGTTAGGGTGGGCAAGTTTTGCGCGGGAATGTAAAAAACTAGAATTTGGGGCTAAATAATCGAAAAAGCCAAAGCAAATAAGTAATGCTTTTGATTATCGAACGCTAAACGTAAGTATTTATAGAAAATGAAAATAAAGAATAAGTGCTTGGATAAAGAAAAGTATAAAAAAGGGAATTATAAGAGAAATATCTAGAAGTTGGAGCGAGAGACGGGAATCGAACCCGCGTCTAAAGCTTGGGAAGCTGCCGTTCTACCATTGAACTACTCTCGCAATAGATTTTTCGCATTAAAAACTTAGATTTACTTAAGTTCTTACGGAATGACTACCATGATACATTGCGACCGTTTCTATTTCAAGGAATTTTAATATTTTTTTTCGATTGTTTAAAAGTTAATCAGTTAGAAGATAGGAATTTGGTCGAAATAGATGGGATAAGGTTGTGATTTTATTGTGTATAAGATGGGAATAAGTAGCGATATTACCTCAATTAGCTTCGTTCATTTTGTGATGTTTGTTGTTTTTTAGAGGGGCTAACTTTAGATATTGCTATGTGATTTATATAACACTTTGCGCCAAACTGTGTTATCCACGTATTTTGTGTGAACAATTGTGTTCAATTACAGGATAAATTGTGAATTAATTGTGCGTAAATTTGTAAAACTTAGGTTAAATGCGCCTTTCGGGGAATGGTAATAAAAACAACAAGCTGTAAAAACGCCGGGAGCAGGAGCGATTTTTTAGTGCGCTTGTGTATAAGAATGATATAAAAAAATACGGTGTAGACTAAAATCACCGTAGGTTTGATTCTTTGGCGTATTTAAACATTGTTCTTGTGTATATAAATATCCACAATTTTTAATGTTTGGTTGGGAATTTGCTATTTCTAGGTGGTTAAATTCATTGCTTATGTACGAGATTGCTCATTCTTTGGTTAGGGGATTTTTTTGGGGTACTCTTACCTTTGGTTAGGACGCTATGTTTGGACATAAGAGGCAAATTTTCGGGAAGAACGAAGTTTTTTGAACTTTTTAGTTAAAAGCCTTGTTCAAGCGCGACTTAAGTTTGATAAAAAGCGAACGTAAGGTGCAATTTATAGGCAATAGTAGTAAAATACCGCACAATATTTTTGGGTGTTAATAAGCGGCCTTGGCCGTGTTTTAAGGATTATCAAATGGAAGTTAGAACCCGTTTTGCTCCTAGTCCTACAGGTTATTTACATGTAGGGGGCGCCAGAACTGCATTATATTCATGGCTTTATGCTCGTCACAATAATGGTAAGTTTGTACTTAGAATTGAAGACACTGACCGTGAGCGTTCTACTCAGCCTGCTATTGACGCCATCATTGAAGGTATGAAGTGGACAGGTCTTAGTTGGGACGAAGGTCCTTTCTATCAGACTAAACGTTTTGATCGTTACAATGCTTTAATCGATGAAATGTTAGCTGATGGTCGCGCTTATAAATGTTATTGCACTAAAGAACGCCTTGAAAAGTTACGTGAAGACCAAATGAAGGCTGGTGAAAAGCCTCGTTATGATGGTCATTGTGCGGATGATCATAGCGAACATAGCCCTGATGAACCATACTGCGTGCGTTTTAAGAATCCAAAGACTGGCAAGGTTAAATTCCACGATTTAATCCGTGGTGATATTGAATTTGACAATGCAGAACTTGATGATTTGGTTATTCGTCGTACCGACGGGACTCCAACCTACAATTTCTGTGTAGTAGTTGATGATTGGGATATGAAGATTACCCACGTAGTACGCGGTGAAGACCATATCAACAATACTCCACGTCAGATTAATATCTACAAAGCTTTAGGTGCTCCAGTACCTGAATTTGCTCACGTTTCTATGATCCTTGGTGATGATGGGACTAAGCTTTCAAAGAGACATGGCGCTGTTAGCGTAATGCAGTATCGCGATGATGGTTATCTCCCTGAAGCGCTTTTGAATTACTTGGTAAGACTTGGCTGGGGCCATGGTGACCAGGAAATTTTCTCTGTCCAGGAAATGATTGAGCTCTTCAACTTAGAAGACGTATCAAAGAGTGCCTCTGCCTTTAGTACTGATAAGCTTAAGTGGGTAAATGAACACTACATTAGAACTTTACCGGCTGAACGCGTGGCAGAAGAACTTGAATGGCAAATGGAACACGCCGGCTATGACTATAAGAATGGTCCAGCACTTACTGATATTGTGCGTATTTTCCGTGAACGTTGCAAAACCTTAAAGGAAATGGCTGAACAAGCAGTTTATTTCTATCGTGAATACGAAGAATATGAACCAAATGCTGTTAAAAAGTGGTTTAAGAGCAATAGCTGTGAAGCTCTCGAAAAAGTTAAGGATAAGCTCCTTAAGCTTAACGATTGGCAAGCTCCACTAATCCATGGCACCATGGAAGAAACCGTAAACGAAATGCAGGTTGGTTTCGGTAAAGTTGGGATGCCAGTGCGTCTTGCTATTACTGGTACTGGTCAGTCTCCTGATATGGGTGAAATCATGGCGGTGCTCGGTCGTGACAAGTGTATTGCCCGCTTAGACCGTACTATTGAATATCTTAAAAAAATGTTTCCAGCGGCCTAAGTTCAAAGCTTAAGTTGCTAACAAAGACCCAATTTGAGATTTTATAACTCAAGTTGGGTCTTTTTTTAAGAGTTACAAAGATTAAAGTTGGGGCCTTCGCCTGCGCTAAGACCAAAAATGTGTGGAGAAGACCTCAAGGCAATTATATAATTACAGCGTTTTTAAGAGTTTTGCTCTTAACTTGTATTTTTAACGATTAGATACTAATTACAGATCAAAGACGGATTTAATATGACAACAAGTTCTATGACTCACAACGACAATGTGTTTAAGGCGATGTGTGATGACAAGCTTTATCTAGTTACCGACCATAATTTCGAAGAGTGTGGTGAAGTAGCTGATACTAATGGATACTTGGTTGTAATCGGTGCTACTTTAAGCTTGCACGAACTTGCTGAATTCACTGCAAAGGCAAAAGCTCATGAGGTGAAAGCCGTGTTTATGCGTCCATTTGAATTTTGTGGCAACGTGGTAGCTATTGCTTGTTGTAATAAATACAGTGAAGAACTTAACAGCGAATTAAAAGAATTAAAGAATGGTACTGATGCGGTTCACGTTAAGAATATTCCTTCTTTAAATCACCCTGGCGTGATGTTGCTTGATATGGATTCAACCTGTATTCAGATTGAATGTATCGATGAAATAGCTCGTGCTTATGGGGTAGGCGAACAGATTGCCGAAATTACAAGTCAAGCTATGCACGGCTTATTAGATTTTAAACAGAGCTTGCGTAAGAGAGTATCTTTGTTAAAAGATGCTCCTGTAAGTATTTTAGAGGATTTAAGATCACGCTTACCAATTATGCCAGGTTTTCCTGAACTTGTGCGTCTTCTACAGGACCACGGTTGGTATGTAGCTATTGCTTCTGGTGGCTTTATGCAGTTTGTAAGCAAGCTTAAAGAAGACTACAACTTAACTTTAGTAAGAGCCAATAGCTTTGAAATTGATGGCGATCATTTAACTGGTGGTCTAGTTGGTGGTATTGTTGATTCTGCGGTTAAGGTGGCCACATTGCAAGAATTGTGCGCTCAATATGGCATTCCAGCTGAACAGAGCGTGGCGATCGGCGACGGGGCTAATGATTTGCCAATGATTACGGCTTCAGGTTTAGGCTTTGCTATTCACGCTAAGCCAATTGTGCGCCAAAAAGCTCCTGCTACCATTAACTCATTTGGGCTGGATGCGGCAGCTTGTATTTTAGAAGCTAGTAGCAGACTTGAAAGAGCTGGTTTAAAAAAGTAAATAAACTAACCAAGAGCTAGGTTTAAAGTACGATAAAGGCGGGATTTAATTCCGCCTTTATCGTTTGATATTTAGAATTTGCTATTTTAATTTAAGCTCAATTAGCTCTTAGGCCGGCAAATGTTCGTCCGGAACTGAAATTGGAATAAAGCTAGTGAGGCCATTTTTGAGGGCTACACTTTGCGTGATATCAACGAGATCCCCAAACCCAAATTTATTCCATAGGTTGGATTCTAAGGCTTTGAATTTATGCGGGGCGGCACGTTTAAGGTATGCTAATTCCTTGTCAATCTCTGTAGTGTTTGGTCGACCTGTGATGCTTAGAAAAAGCGCAAAAGCGGCAAAATAGCCGTGTACTTGTCCATCCTTTATAAAGTCAACAATTTCTTGTTTAGAGGTAAATTCATCTTCGGCTCGTGGGAAGTAAGTAACTACATCATTAATCTTTGTTCGCTTTACATAGATGTTGATTTGGAATTGTTTTTCCGTGTTTTTAATCAACTTAAAACTAGGCATGACCTCGTTTTTTAAAATTGAATTTGCAAATAGTGGGAATGTATTGCGCTTTTGAGGCTCATGTTCGTAAATTTGGCACAGGTTATTCACTTCAGTCCCATATTTGCTTTCGCAAATAAAGCCCAAACGATTTAAAGAGCCACGCATAAAAATCACTGGCGTGCTAAAGAGATTGGCAATCGTTATGTTTCTTAAAGCTTGCGATAACATACTCATTTCCGGTACTGCTCGAGCTGGCTCTAAATGTTTGGCGTTGATTTTAAATAACTCTTCTAGGAATAAAGAGGTACTTTCATTACTAGTTTTATGATGCATGCGCAGATGCAAAATAGTATGAGCGGAGTTTACAAACACAACATCGTAAGGAATGTTTTCAAGCTTGGTCTTTTTGGATAATTCCTGTAACTTTGGTAATGATACGTAAATAACATCGTTGTTATAGTATTCAACAGGAGCTGCTAGTTCTATTTGTAAACCGCGAGATGACAAATCTCTAGTCCAACCCGTAACAGGTGGCAAATCTTTACCATAAACTAAAACTGGGGTTTTGTAGAGATAACGAGGTTCTTCCCTAGGTTTGGTATATTGTAAATATTCTAGGTTTATGGGCTTAACGCTATCTGTTTTTAACGTAAAACACTGTAAGGCGTTAGCAGAAGTTGTAGCAGTGAAATTACTATAAACTTCAAGATCCTCGGGCGTATCAATTCTAGTCAACATGCCAATATAGCCAAGAGCAGAAATTTCCTTGGTTATGAGCTCGGTATTCTCGTTAGGCAAATCTGAAATGATGTTTTTGATGCAATTTGCACTATGATCTAGTGGGGCAAATTCAAATTTATAAACTCTAAACGACGTATGGCTTGCAGCCATTCTAAAGAAGGTATCAGTTAAATTTTTTTCCAAAAGCTCTTCTAAAGTGGCACAAATAAAATAAACATGGTTTTGGCTAGTATGTTTAAAGCAATAGAATGTGGTGCTAACAGTTTCATTATTGTTTAAGCTTTCGGTAAAGCGCTTCATCCGTTGAGCTGAAAAGAGGGCCCGTAGTTTATCGTCGCTACGCTCATCACGCCAATAATCAAGATCGTCATGGTTACAATCGCTTTTTAGGGTAAAGCTTGGTTCTGGCGTTTGAGGATCGGTAGAAAAGAAGATGGTAATACCTCGAACTTTTGGTAAGTAGGCATACTCCATGGCTTTAATGTTTAGTGTGTAGGCAAAGTAATTAGTATCGATGCGATAACGATAGCGGTTTGCTTCCTGAAAATTAAGCACAAATTGTTCAAAGTCTTTGTTTTCGGCTAAGTAACGAGTTTTGAGCCAGACTTTAGTGTCTTTGGTTTCTACCCCGAGAGTTTCGTAAGGTACCTCGGTTAACAATTCAGCATATTTAGGAAATAGTTCGATAAGACCTGTGAAGGTAATAGTAATGTTTTCACGGCCCGTAAAAGGCATGACAAAAGGCAAAATGAGCTTGATGCCACTACAAGATAAATCGGAAGTTTTGGCTTCAAATTTACGCCCGTTCGCTAGAGTCACTAAAATCTGTGAGCAATAAAACATGCGTTCATCGCGTCGGTGGGAGTAACTAGCAAATCTAATGCTGTCGACCTTAAAACGAGCTGGGATATTAGCTTCTTGGTTGGGAGTTGGAGCTTCTTGTTGTTTGTTTTTTTTGCGTTCAGCGTGATGACGCAAGAGTTCCTCGTAAAGCCCGTTGCTATAGACCCCATGATATTGTTCAAGTAGTTGTTTAAATTCTTCAATGTCTGCGGCTTGAAGGAAATGTCGAATGCCACTATAAATAAATTCGACGCAGTCACCGTCGCTACGAAAATCAATAATGCGAATACTTGGAGCGCAAAGTCTTTTTAACTCCATACTAAGTAAAAAAGCATTGATAGAGGCATCAGAAAGGAGGAGATCTTCTTTGATTTCATCAAAGTTTGGATAGTTCAAAAATGGAACTAACTCGAGAGCTTTTTGTGCAATAAGATCCATAATAGTCGCGTGTTTTTTAATTAGTTTATATGAAAATTAGGGCAATCGAAAAGCAAACGCTATCAGTTTACGTGATCTAAAGTAAAACCATAAACAAGCTATGAATAGGAAAAAAGGTAACTCGAGTAATCCCAAAAGCTTGTTGGTGTTGGCTGTTAAACCAGCCAAAGATCTAGCGATTGTTTCTATTTCTTGTACATACTAGGTATGAGTTTAATATTACATAATTTTCTGCTAAATAAAATTGATCTTACGCTAAAATATGTATAAGTGTAGCTTTAAAATCATAGTGCCGAGGGAATTTATGAAACTAATGTTAGGTGTCGCAGCTTTAGCGCCGACCGTATTCTTTTTATTAGGCTTTTTATTTCTAGTGTGGCCTGTGCGTAAAAACAAAACGCTTCGATATTTAATGTTGTTATTGGCCGTTATTGCTTCGTATAAAACTTTATTTTTCTTGGTGTTTGGTGGCAGTGTGATGGCCCCTGATTTACCAGCATGGCTACAACTATGGTATGGCATATTGCAAAACACCTACTTTTTTATGTTAGGGTTGGCCGTTACCTTAGGTCCAATTTTGTGGATAGGGCGTCGAGTGGCCAAAGCTCGCATTTTAAGCACTGGCGCTTTTATGTCGATTATTGCGGTTTTAGGGGCGGTGCTAGGGGTGACTGCGGGGTTAAATGCGGTAGCAGCTCCAAAAGTAGATACATATCGTTTAACCGCACCTAAATTTGCTCAAATGCCTGAAGGTTATCGTATTGTTCAACTTTCAGATCTGCATATGGGGATTAACATTACCCCTCAAATGATTAAGCAAATAGTGCAAATGACTAATGCTCAAAAGCCAGATCTTGTCGTCATAACCGGGGATTTAGTGGATGGAATGCCAGAAAAATTGCGCTCTGATGTGTCCCTGTTAGCAGATCTTAAGGCTAAAGATGGAGTTTATATTATAAACGGCAACCATGAGTATTATGCATCCGCTTCTGCTTGGGAAGAAGTTTGGGGCGATTATGGCCTTAATCTTTTAAATAATAAAAACGTAATTCTTAAGCGTGATGGGGTTCCTTTTTTAGCGGTTGCAGGTCTTGCAGATAAACAAGCTATTAAAGTAGGCAGCGAGGCTCCAAATTTGGCCAAAGCCTTAAAGGGAATTCCTTCAGATTTACCCATTGTTTTACTTGAACATCGTCCTGAAAACTTTAAAACCAACGCTTCAAAAGTTGACCTTATGTTAAGTGGACATACCCATGGGGGCATGGTCTGGGGGTTAGATTATTTAGTTGCGTTCTTAAATGGTGGTTATGTCTCAGGTTTATACCATGAGGGCACTTCAAGCCTTATTGTTAGCCGTGGTACATATTTGTGGGGCGGTTTTCTTGCACGCCTAGGGACTACTGGTGAAATTGGCGTAATTACGTTTTCGCAACCTAAGAATAGTAAGGACCAAGAATCAAATTTAGGAGAGGAGCGTTAAATGGTAAGAACTTCAGAGTTTGTTTGTAGTGCCTGTGGGGCTCGTTTAAGTAAATGGCAGGGTAAATGTCCAGAATGTGGTTCTTGGAACACTATTACTGAAGTGCAAATCGCCCCTAAACAGGAGCCTATGAAAGACAGCCGAGGTATTAATAGATTTGCAGGTTTTGCTGGGGCAGAAGCTTCTGGGGTGGTCAGCTTAAACACCGTGGCTCTTACCGAGATGCCGCGAATTCATTCAGGTTTTTCGGAATTAGACCGAGTGTTAGGTGGTGGTATTGTCCCTGGGGCCGTGGTACTAATTGGTGGTAATCCCGGAGCAGGTAAATCGACTTTGCTGCTACAGATGGTAAGTTATTTATCTCAAATGATGCGGGTACTTTATGTTACGGGGGAAGAATCGCTACAACAAGTGGCATTACGAGCGAATCGCTTAGGGGTTAGAACGGATAACATCCGTATTGCTTCTGAAACCTCAGTGGAACGCATTATCACGCTCGCTGAAGCTGAAAAACCGGCAGTTTTAATTATCGATTCCATTCAAGTGATGCACATGGAAGGTATTTCTTCAGCCCCTGGTAGTGTGTCGCAGGTAAGAGAAGGGGCTGCGGCTTTTACTCAATATGCTAAACGCGCCAACGTTTCAACTTTTATGGTGGGCCATGTAACCAAAGAAGGTAGTTTAGCCGGGCCTAAAATCCTTGAACACTGTGTGGATTGTTCCTTGCTACTAGAAGGGGATAGTGATTCTCGTTTTAGAACTATGCGCTGTCAAAAGAACCGTTTTGGTGCTGTAAACGAAATTGGGGTTTTTGCGATGGTTGAACATGGGATGCGGGAAGTTTCTAACCCATCAGCTATCTTTTTAAATCGAACTTCTGTGGAAAGCCCTGGTTCAGTAGTTATGGTGGTGTGGGAAGGTTCACGGCCTTTGTTGGTGGAATTACAAGCTTTGGTTGATACAACGCAATACGGCAATCCACGGAGATTAACTTTAGGGACGGAAGCTAATCGTCTTGCTATGCTCCTAGCTGTGTTGCATCGTCATGGAGGTGTTTCTATGGGGGACCAAGATGTGTTTGTTAATGTCGTTGGCGGGGTGAAGGTTGAAGAAACTAGTGCAGATTTACCGCTGGTGGCTGCTTTGGTGTCAAGTTATCGGAGTAAACCTATTCCACGCGATATGATTATTTTTGGTGAAATAGGCTTATCAGGGGAAATTAGACCGGTAAATTCAGGGAGTGAACGTATTATTGAAGCACAAAAACATGGTTTCAAACAGGCGATTGTACCTAAAGATAATGCGCCAAGAAAGGTAATTTCAGGAATGCAAATCTTCCCTGTGACCTCAATTACGGAAGCTCTTGAGCTGTTATAAAAGTCCTGATTCAAACAGATTTACACTTGTAACTCCAAAGCCTGAAAATGGTGTACGATTACA
>UQCV01000044.1 GCA_900539665.1 uncultured Succinivibrionaceae bacterium
TAGGGATGAAAGTTATGTAACACAAGGAGTCAACGTGCATAACTTTCTGTTTTTACCCACAGATATGCACGATGACTCCTAAATCCTCATAATTACCTGTATAAGCTACCTCATGTAGAGGTTTATTAGGTAAATACTCAGACACCTCACCAACATGCTCTAGAAGCGTATTCTGTGCATTTGAGAGGTGTAGGGTAGTAATCACTACTATGAAGCTCTAAAGATTCAGTGATTACGCTTATAGCGTCTGCTACGGCCTTTAGATTATCAGCAGCAGCATAGCCACCTGAAACCAAGGATTTAAGAGCCTCTTTTTCTTCCTTAGTGATATGAATATTCATATCTTCTAAGTGATAAAGGGTCTTTGATTACTTCGGATCTTCTTAGTGATAACGAACACCAAGTGTCGATGTCAGATTGGTACAAGCCATGCTCACGTATGTAAAAGTCACGCTTATTCTCGTCAATGCTTGCTACCTGTTCAAGTACCTGGCGCTTTTGTTCTAAGCTTAGTTCATTTGCTGCATTACCGGTCTTGTTATAGACTTCGTTAATACTCATTCCTAATTCCTTGCCTACTGATTCTGCAAGGACACGAATCCAAACGTAAACTCGTTTGACAGCAAGTTCTGGGTGCTTTTCTCTAACAAAAGCCGCCATGTTAAAGTTTGGATTACCGGCTCTTGCCTCCAGAATTTCACCAACTACACTTTTTCTGAATTCTACACTATAAAAACTTTTATTCAAAGTTTTGGTTCCTTCGTATACCTCAGTCCGAGGTTTATTGTGTGCCGAAACTATTATGCCACCTAAAAGTAGATCAATATTACCATTGGTATAACCATACGCACCGTCATAGCGGCATTTGCTACATTACCCCACAACAGTGCTATGAGGGTAAAGGTCCTGACATTATGAAAAAGCGCAATGAGGTTATTGATATCTACTATCAGATGCATAAGAATCAAGGTTTGTTAAGAGAGAATATTACATCTACAGGCAAGAAGAGAAGAAGCCTTTGGCAAACGCCTGAAAAGGTTGAAGTAATGCCGTTTTATACTAAATTGGCTCTTTTACCCACACATATGCACGGAGAGCCGATTTTTTATTTCTTTCGCCAAGTTTTTTCTCCTACTTTCATACCTTAATTAAATTTTGAGATTTGCTATTTGTTTTAGGCTTGGTTAGACACTTTGGTTCCAGAACTCACTTTCTACTTTTGACTTACTTAGCCAAAAAAACGAGCCGTTTTAGGTGGCTCGCCTTTTAATGCTTAAGGTTATGGAAGCTAAATTTAGTCTTCTATTTTCCTTCTTTTCTTATCATGAACACTTTGATCCTCTTTTACATCTTCCGCCGCTTGCCGAAAAATAGAACGCAGGATCACAGGATCTTTTGAGGTATTCCCTTCCATTAAGGACGCAACTCTTTTTATAAAATCCACCCAAATTTCGCCTTGTTCTGAATCAGGGTTTTGGCGCGAATCATCGTACCAAATGCGAGCTTGGGCAATTTCAGCAATGATTTGCGCTCGGTCGAATTCAGAGAGATGGTGTAGATCAAGATTCCAATTCCATCCTTGAGACAAAGTCACCGCCCCAACTACATCCGCCACCTCGGTAGCACTTAGATTTCCAAGTAACATCACCAACTCAAAACTTTCTAGCGCTAAAGCTTCCTCCGGGGTTAAACCCTTTGGTGTTTTTGCTCCTTCAAGCTTCACCGGAATTAATAAAAAAGTCTTTTTTAAGCGCTTAGAACCAAAGGGGTACTTACATTCAATTTGATAAGCCTCAACTCCATTGATAGTAGTTTTTTGAAAACCTTCTTTACCTAAACAAAATTGTTCATTCGAAATATTTTCTGCCAAATCTTTAATACTTTGGTAACCCGCAAGTAATGGAGTAAACGTAACGCTTAATGCTTGTTTTTTCTTATCATCGGTCCCGAAATAACTTATGGAGTTTCCGATATAGTTTGGCGCATGACGCAGAAGTTTCATATCACTTTGATTATTACGGCTAATACCATAAGTTTTGATTTGTCGCTTTTCTCGGCCCCCTTGAGCCCCTTTGGTATAAGAAGAAGATGTAGCTAACGCTCCTAACCAATAATCTTCTGCTTTACCTGACAATTGTTGAATATCTGCTTCAATGCTCTTTTTAAAGTTTTGTTGGCGTACAAAACTGTCGTCAAGATCATAGTCAGAACTTAAAAAGTAATTAGCTGTAGCTATAGGCATTGGAATGTTCGATAAAATCTTAAACATATCCCCTGGTAAGCGCGCCCCATCAGTGGCTAACACGTAATCGGTCACTACCATGTTTTGACGACCAGAATCAGTACCAACCGTCGCTTCATACTCAAGTTGCCCCCCTAATGTTTGGACAATCCCTATTCCGCGCTGCTGTCTAGTCATAAAAAAGTTAGAACCAAACTTAGAACACGGTACGAAGTAATAGTTTTGCCCGGCAATTTTAGCTTTACGCAAAGCCCCACTTTCTTCCCCGCATTCATTTAAAAATGGTAGGAAGAATTGAGCTTCCGTTAATTCCCCATTTTCCTCAGGCATGCTTAAACGACTCGTAAACTGCCGGTTAAGAACTCTTAGATTAACATCCTGTAGTAAATGGGAACGCAAAAACGTGTGCTCTGCTAAGAATTGGCCACCTTGATAAACTTCAACCTTTAAAGCCCCACGGTACATTCTAAAATTGCGGTATTCAAAGCCATCGTACAGTACCGATGGTCCTAATTCATCGATCGTCAAACCATTAAAAATCAGATCACGCGGTCCTTGAGGCATTAAAGCCTTACTCACCACAAAACTTGCTGGTGAAGGACTCACTAGATTAAAGATTTCATAGTTGTCATTGTATTCATTGTCTTCTACGGCCACACTGTTTATAGACCATAACCCCATCGATGCCATAGCCGACCAAACTAAAGCCTTTTTTAAAGGTGTCTTTTTAAAAAAACGTAACCCGCAAGTCTTACTCTGCCAAGAGTCCTTAAGCCAGGTAAAATTTGCTACAGTGTGCCATACATGCTTCATATTTCTTATTTCTTATCACAAATCTACTTTTTGTTAAAACCAAATTTCTCTCAATCGATGAACTTCTATTTTTATTATTCTTGCCATGAGCATGGTTTGGTTTAGAGGACTATTAATTTTTAGTTCGAAGCTCTAATTCGAAGGTTTAGCTCGAAACTTTTGTTTCAAAAAACCTTGGATTCTACTTTAGGTAGCTAGTTCTACTTAAAGTAACTACAAGTACTAACTTCATGTCCCATTAAGTCTCTTCTCACCTAGTAACCGTAGCCTACAAACGCTCAATGCCATATTTTTTACGGCATACGGTTTTTACTCTTGAGCCTTACCTATCCCATATTGCTTATAGCTCATAAATGCAAGCTGTTATCCAAATCATAAGCTTAAGCTCCAAAACACAATGAACCTCAGCTTAGAAACGAAACAAAAAACAGTCCTTGCTCACACGATCTTAACGCCAATCATTTAAAAAGACTATTATGAGGCTTTTGTAATGTAAATTTGCTCACGCCTTCTTTTTCACAAATGGCTTAAATACTCAAATTTTCCGCAAAATCTGAACGAATATTACCCAATCAGTGCGATTTTAATTTTTTTTAGGCAAAATTTTTTGACAAAAGAATAAAGACAGGTATAATACACACCATACAAGTTCAAGCGGGAATAGCTCAGTTGGTAGAGCATAACCTTGCCATGGTTAGGGTCGCGAGTTCGAGCCTCGTTTCCCGCTCCAGAACATCAATTGAGGCGCGTTAGCAAAGCGGTTATGCAGCGGATTGCAAATTCGTCTAGTCCAGTTCAACTCTGGAACGCGCCTCCATTACTGATTTTCTGTGTGCGAACTTTATTCTTACGTGGCGCGTTAGCAAAGCGGTTATGCAGCGGATTGCAAATTCGTCTAGTCCAGTCCAACTCTGGAACGCGCCTCCACTGAAAACTTCCTTTTATCCACCACTTCTTCTTTCTCCCTCTGCTATCTTTAATTGCTTTAATAGCTACAAATGGAACTATTGTTTCTGCTTAACTTTGGTTCTACTTTTACTTTCTCAATCTAACTTTTTCAGTTTTTCTAGTCTTTCTAGCTTTTTCAGCGTTCGAGGGCGTAACTACGTACCACCTATTTGCAACTCTCAATTATTTGTTTTTCTAGTAGTCATTTTTTTGCTGCATCCCCCAAACGTTGCAGCCATCTTAGGGGGTTAATGGATAAAATACGAACGACTATCTCTTGCCGTTTGCGTTTTCACGGATTTTATCTCTTATTCTAGAATCTTTCTTGTTGCTTGAGTTAGCACGGTTTTCAAGATGTTTTTTCATAGCTGCATCGATAACATCAGGTGGAGTATCGTCGTTGTAGCAGTTTTTATAGTTTTCATCGAACTTGTTAAAACTAAGCATCTTACGATTTTCAATCATAAGCACGCATTGATCGTATTGAGCTTTTTGCTTTTCTTTATGGTATTTAGCTTCGCATTGAAATTTATCTTTGACTGCTTGGTCAATGATGCGACGTTTTTGGTATTCTTGTTTGTCAGCTAAAATATCAAGGCAAATTTGGATGCGTTGGATTAGAGCATTACGTTCCTTTTCTTTTTGCGCCAAAATTTTATCTTTGTTTTGTTCATAATCGCGCATGGCTTTTTCACGTTCAGAATTTTTAATCATATCGCGCTGTACAGCTGAAAAAGATGTATCGATGGTTTCGTATTGAACCCCATAAGGTTTGGTTGGAGAGTAGTGGATAGAACCGTTCTTATCGGTCCAACGATAAACGATATCTGCGTCAGCCCAAACGCTAGCTGAGAGCAAAGCGGTGGCACAACACAGGACGAGAGAAATTTTTTTTGTGAGTTGATGCATAAGTAATTAACAGCCTGTTCCGTCGGCGTAAAATTGTAGCCGGATGTTTTTTATAAAACTCTCATTCGTTAGGTACACCTTGAGCTTTGGCTCGTACAACTTGGATTATGACAAGCTATTAGGTGTGTTGTTTAGGCGTGTTTAATAAAATGCGATACGTGTAATGCGGTCTAGAAGGTAGATTTTCACAGTCACAGCGTCACTGCATAGGCGGATAACACTCCTCTTGAACATTATGAATAGTTTGTTTAGTTTCTGCAAGCTTGGTGGTTAATAAGTTTCGTCTATCTCAAAAAAATCACATTTAAATGCCAAACGGCAAATGTATCCCATAAGTGTTAGCTATTTCAAATAAGTAAATTCCCCCTAAGAAACATAAAGAGATAAGAAGGATTTTAAATGTGGGATTAGGCTTCTTTAAAACAGAGTGTTAAAAACTCGCCCCCAAACAACTAAAACGCGAGGCTAAAAAAGAGCTTAAAACGTGAAGCTAAAAAAGAGCTTAAAACGTGAAGCTAAAAAGAGAGCGCCCAAATGATTTATAGCGAGCAACTAAAAAATTATAAAAAGTCAGGCAGTTAGGAAATTGGTATACTTCACTATAGTTAATAGTTAAACAGGTTTTATGGTGTCTTTTATCTGAACTCTAACGGTAGCAACTGTGGCTGTAGTCACTACTGCAGTAGTTACTGTAGTAGCCATTGTTCTCATTACTGTTGTGGTCATAGTTGTAGTCACTATCGTAATCACTCAAGAGTTCATAATAGCTAATGAATAAATTAACCGTAAAAACCCAAAACTAACATCAAAGTCCTAAAAATAGTAACTGCGGCAATATTCGCGTTTGGTATGACTTGATTTAGTCTGTTATTAAGGACATTAAACATTAAGCATCATAGGTGAATGATTTATGGATACGTCAAATAATCAAGCAACTAAAGCTCAAGAGATGGCAGCTTTAGTCCAAAAAGAAATCAAATCTGCGCGCTTACATAGAAGTGTTGTTGTCGTCTTAACCGGTAATGGCAAAGGTAAAACTACTTCTGCCTCAGGGATGTTGTTGCGAGCTCGAGGTCATAATAAACGCTGTGCATTATTTCAATTTTTTAAAGCTGGAGCTGAATCTGGTGAAGTAAAGATGCTTGGTGAGGTTGGAGTAAAAGTATTTAAAGCTCCCTGTGTATGCTGGTGGCATGAACCATCAACGAGTGATCTAATGGAGCGGATTAAACCATATTTAGAAGAAGTAAAGCATGCACTATTATCAGGAGACTACGATTTAGTGGTGCTTGATGAAGGTACTTATTTGTTGCGCCCTGAATTGTGGGGGGATGAAGCTCTCATAAAACTGCTTGAAGCACGAGCGCCAAAGACTTCAGTGGTCATTACAGGACGCGAGGCTCCGCTATCTTTATGCCAAATAGCAGATACCGTAACTAATATGCAGGCACAAAAGCATGCTTTTGAGGCGGGGATTGCTGCTCAAAAGGGGATTGAGTGGTAACTTGCCAAAAGCTTGCCCCTAGCTTTTTACAAGGGACGATGATAAATCGGTGCATAATAGCTGCATATTGCAGTTACGCCCCAAATTTAATGCTAGCGCCTAGGATTCTACCGCGTGACCTGAGGAACTTCACTTTGCTTTACTTCTAGATGAAGATTATTAGCCTCCGCTAAAATTTGCGCAACTAACCGCACCACAGTCATTGAGCGAGTATAATTAGTTAAGTCTTCAGCGTAACAATGTTCGTACCCAGCAGCCACAGCTTTCTCAAAATCTAAAATCTGCACGGCTAAAGCAACGTCTCTAAAGTTATTAAACTTTTGCGGATCCAAATCATATTCCGCCACGATATCTGGCATGATATCGATCATCTGCGGTTCTTTACCTTGTTCTACCCGACGATAGATAGAAGTACGATGGTACTCATATATGGCGATATAACCATGATTACCACCTAAGTACAACACGTTAGGTAAGCTATCTTCAATGGAATATTTAACGCAAACTCTAGTATTAGCTTCATTTGTAAAATACGCAAAGCCAGATAAATCGCGAGCGTTGTCATCAAACTTTACATCAGAAAACAACAGCTTTAAATCATTACCTAAAAGCGCTACGGCTGCCGCTAATGGATAAGCTGCGACTTCCGCTACCGCTCCACCACCGGTCATAGTATTACCTGCAAAGAATTGGCGGTCTTGGTTTTGGCGACAGCTCTTGACATCAATAATCCCCACGAGACCAATTTGCATGTGGCCATCGGTATCATCAGGCATGGAACGCGCTAATTTTTTGATAAGAGGCGAG
Organism: uncultured Succinivibrionaceae bacterium; assembly: GCA_900539665.1. GTDB lineage: Bacteria > Pseudomonadota > Gammaproteobacteria > Enterobacterales > Succinivibrionaceae > WG-1. Next base: position 7,224 of record UQCV01000044.1, read on the forward strand.
AAAAACACATTATTAGCTTCCATAAAAATGCGTTTTTCAGAACGGATCGCATGCTCAATGTCAGCAAGTTCTTTAACACTAAGCACCATCGCAGTTTCTACAATAACATCACGCCCATGGTACATAGCGTCTAACGCAAAGCGAGCATGGGTGTAATTTGGGGAGGCAATGTAGACATAGTGGGCATCATCATGCTCCCACAGGTTTAATAAACTGTCATAAACGATAGTTGAGTTAAGGTTAAACTCTTGAGCGAGCTTTTGGGCACGTTCTGGCGAACGACTATAAATGGCGGTAATTGGTCGACCTAGTTTGACCAAAACTGCAATCATCTGTCGAGCCATTTGCCCGGCTCCGATTATTGCCACCGCTAAGGCCATATCATTTCTAGAAGCCATAAAAACCCCTTTAACCATGTTTTAATGCACATTTCGCCTAAGTATCACCAGTGACTAACTCACTAACTCGTAACGCCTAATTAGCTCGTAACGCCTAATTAGCTTCGTTACATTACGCCGCTTTCTATGAAAAACTATATTTCTACTATTTGACATTAGCATGGAACAATATATAACCTAAACGTTAGGAAGATTGACTGTACTTCCTGGTCGTAAGACAGAAATTTACCGCTAATGTGGTCGTAGGACTCTTTGGTAATAAAAGTCCTGATTCAAACAGATTTACACTTGTAACTCCAAAGCCTGAAAAAGGTGTACGATTACAAGCTACACTTCAATCAGAACCCCACGGGCTTACCCGTGGGAGCAGTCAGCAATGTACTTAATTATGCAGTGTCTTAAGCTTTACGTCGCAAGTTTTTACTCTCACACCTTTAAATCTTTGAGGTAGATTTACTTTAAATGGATTAATGCTTCTTGTGCGCGCGCATTGCTTCCTGTTCGCTCACCTTTTTCCAGGTTACGGTGTCACGAACATAAAGTGGTAGCAATTCCTCTGGTGGCACTGCGCTATCTAAACGCGTAGCCGCAATTTGCGCCACAGCGCCCGCATCCGGGAATCTACTTGAAGCTTTTGTTAGCTCCACGCAAGGAACTTGCGCAAGTTCAGGATAGGTCTCAAAACCAGTCCCGGCATAAGCCACCTTGGTACCAGCAATCGCTTTAGCCCCTAAGATTTCTTTTAACGCGACACTCGCCTTAGCTGGCGCTAAAACGGCATCACTCGCAAGAGCCGTAACTTTACCATCGACTAAAGCGTAGAGGCCTAAATATACTTCCCCCATGCGCGCATCAAAAGCCACCGCCGCAAGGCTGGTATTGGTTTCTTGCATCGCCCGCCAAGCTAAAGCTTCTAAGTCTCCGACCCCAATAATTTTAAGGTTTGAGCCTAAAGCCAAACCGTGCGCAAAGCTAACCCCAATGCGCACCCCAGTAAAAGAGCCAGGACCACGACCACAAGCTAACACATCAAGGTCTGTGAGTTTTAAGTTAGTTGCTTTTAAAATTTGATCTACCATCGGCAACATCAATTTAGTATGTGCTTGTGGGGCCACCTCTATCTGCATGGTAATTTGTCCATCTTGATTAAGGGCAACACTACACCCTTCGGTTGATGCATCTAGCGCTAAAATACGGGTCATACATTCTTCCTTTTGCAATTGCAATATTATTCTTTAGCTCCAAAAGTTTTTAAATTTAGGCGCTCTAACTTTTGGTTTTTAACTTGTTAAAGGTTGCTCCTTTAAAGCGGTCAACCTTTATGCGTCCTTACCTTTATTGCGTTTTAAACGACCTAAAAAATCAAGTACCACCGGTTCGTTTTCCGTATAGGCAAATTTTGGTAACGCACTCATAATTTGCGTCCGGTATGATTTTTTCTTGGCATTTAATAACCGCGGGTCACAGATAATAACCACCCCACGGTCAGATTCACAGCGAATTAAACGCCCGACCCCTTGCTTTAAGTCAATGATGGCCCGTGGTAAATCCACAGCTATAAATGGGAGTTGATGTAGCACGTTTTGGGCATATTCTCGTTCGGCTCTAAGGCTCACCCCTGGAGCGGGGAAAGGAAGTTTATCGATAACGACGGCAGATAAGGCTGAGCCTTGAATATCCACCCCTTCCCAAAAAGACTTAGTTCCAATTAAGATAGCCTTGCCATTATCACGAAACTTATTCACAAGTTCCATGCGATTACTGCCTTCTTCTTGTCGCAAGATGGTTCGCCTGCGTAAGGTAGGATCCTTTTTAAAAGCATCATAAAGGTATTTGACCGAGCGCATGGCCGTACAAAGCACTAAGATCCCCCCAGAAACTTTACGTAATACCGGCGCTACGCCTTCGACTAAAACTGAAGAGTTCATCCCTTTAGGATCATCAAATTTACCAAAGATTTCAGGGACGTACAGTAACCCATGGGTGTCGTATGAAAAAGGACTTTCTGCTAACAAAGTATTAGTCTTTTCCGGCGGTAGCAATAACTCTTGGGTAAATGTAGCTAATTGTTCACGACTAGTATCTTTATCTTCGCTAGATGAAGCGTCAGCCCCAAAATTATTACGGTTAAAAGAGCTCGTGTTAGTCACCCCGGTTCCAATCGTCGCACTGGTAAAGACAAAGCCCGTATTTGCAAAACTACCAATATCTAAAATTCGCTTTCTAAACTCAGCCCCAGCTGAATATGGGCAAATCTGTAATTCAAAATTAACACGGTTGTTGTTTTCACGCCAAGAAGCACTACGGTAGTTTTGGGTACTATCAAAGGTGCGTCCAAAGAGGAGCTCCACAAAGTATTCTTCAATAAATTGCCCAATTTCGATCATGGTGTCACGTAGATACTCAAGTTCCGAGCGTAAGCTTCGCGCTTCTGAAATATAAAAGCCTTTATCCGCTTGGTTGGCCTGGGCTCGTTTTTTTAGTTCCGACCTTAAAGCTGAATTTATCGTGGAGCTGTGGTAAAGTTTTTCACTAAGTAATGAAGGTTTTTCAGCATCGTTATGGGCGTTGTTATTTTGATAAGCCTCCCATAAAGCTTCTAGCTGTTGATTAGCAAAGGTGCCATAACGGTTAAATAGCTCAATAAACTTAACAAACTGCTCATGAAAGCCACTAGCTAGATTATAAGCTTCGACGCCTAAACCATAGACTAAGTTACCATCCATCAATTGTTCATTGTTCTGGCTCATGGTGGTATCAGCGCCTTTACCAACCCCTAAATACTTTTGATAACGTTCAGGGTTTTCAGGCGGAATCATGCGCTTTAAAGCTCCAACAAAAGCCTCAATCTTATCTTGTAACGCGTAGGAACAATTCATGATTTCCTCCATCATGTCACACAAGGTGCGATCCCCGCCATAGATACCGATTAGCCTTGGTAAAAGGTTATCAATTTGCGCTGCCACGCGCGCAAAAGATTCGGTACTAAGCATGCGCGAAAAAGTATCTTTAACCACTTGTGGGAAGTGATGAGCTTCGTCGATGATACACAAATCAAAATCGGTAAAGATGCCCTTTGGACTTTCGGTTGAATCTTTTTCGTTTTCCGCCAAATCTCGGTCTTGCTGTTTTAACTCCGCCGTACGCGTAGCATCAGCTAAACGACAAAACATCGAATGATTAAGAATAACCAATTTAGCCTTTTTAGCCTTGTCTTTGGCCTTTTGATAAGGGCAATACCTAGTAAAGGGGCAGTCTTTAGCCCCTAAACACTTTTCGTAGTTTATTCTAATTACGGCATGGCGGCATATGGTGTCACTAACAGACTGTAATACATTCTTATGCTTTAAATAGCGTCTAAGAGATGAGATTTCTCCTAGATCTTTCATGTCCTTACCGTCAAGGTTATACATAAGCGAAGCCATATCGTCATCTTCACCGGCTTCTAAGCATTTTATGTATGCCTCGATCCTTTCAAGATCTTTAGGTTGCAATGCAATTTCACTTTGCGCGTATTCTGGCAGCCATGGTTGGTTTGATTTTTTCTGCGACTCTGCGTTAGAGTCTTCATCTGCCTCGGCAAACATATCAACTTGATGCCCAAGTTCCTTTTCTTTTTCAATTTCAGCTTTTTTTTGAGCTTGAGTATTAATTTTGTGCCATGAGTTTTTTACTAACTTATCTAAACGTTCTAGACAAACGTAGTTAGAAACCCCTTTAATTTTAACAACGCTACATGGGTGCTTTAAAAGTTCTGCCAGTTTAGTGGTGTCTTTTAAAAACAACTGATCTTGTAGCGTCAAAGAATACGTAGCTACAATGGCTCGGCCCCCACTCATCAAAACCGGCACTAAGTAAGCGAAGGTTTTACCAGTCCCAGTCCCCGCTTCTGCTACTAAATGTTGAGATTGGGTTAAAGCCTTTTGCACCGCCTGCGCCATATCGATCTGGCCTTGGCGTTTACGGTAATTTTTTAATCCTCCGAGCACTCCTTCTTCCGAAAAGATGTAATCGATTGATTCCCCACTCATATTTAATAACTCCGTAATACGCGTCTTTAAAATTTAACCCTAAGTGCCACGGGGCAAATTGCTGTAAAACTTTAATCTTGCCAAGCTTTAATCTATTAAATCTTTAATCTATCAAATCCTCAATCTAGCTAAACTTTAAAACTCTAGTTTGGTCAAACTTTTAAACCTACCAATTTTTTTCAAACTTCCAAACTTTAAATTCAAGTAATTAAAGCGTAACTAAAATAGACTTAAGCATAGCACGTTCTGTGTGTATTTTACTGATTTTCGTATTTGGTTTCTGCCTGTTTTATAAAAATTAAACTCTAGCCTAATTTAAACATTAAATTAAAACGCGTGGTTAACCTCAAATTGCGACGTGGGCAATTTTACGACCTTGTATTATAATAACGAACAAAAGACGGTGATTGGTCCAAACACTAAAATTACTCCCTCGTACTTGCTTGCTTCATTATGATGATATCCTACATAAGGTAACATCTTGCTTGCTAAAAAATCGGAGTTTGGACTTTTAGTTTTTAAGTGTTATGTGAAAATTTTAAACCGCCATCGCCCCAACCTTAAGGAATGGAATTATTATGACAACCCATCAGCCAAACGACCAAGCTAATCCGTCAAAACACAATTCTTACATCAATGTTTTTGCGGACTCGGTAAAATCTGATGCCCGCACAGCTAGTCAGGAAACTAATACCGACGACCCAAGATCAGATAGCTCGGCGGAGCACGTAGTCAAAAGTTGCGCCGAGCTTCCTCATGCTTTAGCCCAAGCCGAGGCCGAAAGTAAAGGTGCGGAAGATCTAAAAGGTAACACTTCACCTTTTGCCCATATTTCTCCAGAAGCCCCCACCGGCACCGCCGGAGATTTATCTTGGCTGTTTATCCGAACCATGGCCGTAATTGTGGCCTTTGGGGCCGGTTCCTTACTCGTTGCCACCCCAGAGACTGCGGCTGATAGAACTTTGGTGGGACTTATTTTCATCACCATTTTTTACTTAGGGCCACGACTTTTTTACCACCGCTACCAAGTAGTATATCTAAATGAAGAACTCCGCACGCACTTTAAACCAAAAGGTTTATGGCGCCGTTTTATTTATGCCACGAGAAGACTCCTTTCCGGGCGCATCATGCTCGTGCTCTCCGCCCTTATGGCTTTATACTTAATCGCCACCGGTTCCAAAGAAGGCACGATCATTTTAACCCTCTCAACCATTGCCTTCACCTTGGTTAACCTATTTTTAGGTACTAGAACTGGGATTAAGCTCTTTCACGCCGAAGCCATTCCGGCCATTTATCCATTTTACCGCCGCTGGACCTCAATTATCGTTGCCGCTTTAACTGCCGCTGTCGCCGCTTTGTTTTTTCAGAGCGCCCCAATTAGCTCAGCTCAAGCGTTACGCTTAGTTGGGGCGAGCCTCTCATCTTCAGGGACTGAGCCTACAGCTTTACTCTACGACACTTTAAACTTAACCGCTGCTCTTAAAAACTACGTCTGTTCTTTAGCGTCCGGCACCGTGTGGGAACTTCCGGCTATCTTGCTTCTAGTTATGCTCCCTTATGGGATCTTAGGTTTAAATACTGGACTTGGCATCAGCATGCTGTCTTTAAGTCGCGCTGAATATGGGTTCCTACTTGGCTCTCACCACTGGGTAAAAACCGACCGTACCATTTGGAATCGCTATTGGAAAAGCGTGGCCCTGCCAATCTTTTTAATTAGTTTCTTTGCTACCGCTTGGACTCTTGGCGCGCCTTATTACCAAACATACCTCGCTAAAAGTAAGCTCGTAGCCACAAATAAGGCCCAAACCGCCTCTTATGAAAAAATTGGGACCTATTATTGTAAAGCTGGGACCGTAAGAGAAATTTCAGCGCTCCGAAGCCAAGCTTTAACGCAAATTGACCAATTGCTCACTAAGGCTAGTAATGAAGTTAATGCGACGTTTACAGATAACACCGCCAAACTGCCAATTTTTGTAAATTGGTATATCGGGCGCCATGAAAAGTATCCATTTAAGCCAGGCGATGAACAATTGCGTGCAGCTTTAAAAACCGGTCTTGATTTAGACAATATCTACATTAAGGTCAATAATATCAGACGCGAACTTAGCAACAATGTGGCAAACGTCTATACCACCTTAGGCCAAGATGTGATGGCCGTTCTTAAACAAAATTCTGTTGAAGCGTCAGTTGCGGAAAAGAACCCTGATCATTTAATGGAATTTAAGGAAACTGATATTCTAGCGATCAATACCCCGTATGGCGATAGCCATGGGTTCTTCACCCCATTTAGATTAGAAGAACCTTTACCTGACTTTACTCGTGACGTTCTTAACTCCGTAAACGATCCGAAAGCGCCATGGTTCTTACCTGTAGGTTCAATTGAAGTAGGTAACGATGCCATTCGCGATGGGCTATCAGCAAACGCTCAGTTAGCCGAAAATGACCTCATAGGTGACGACGCCTCACGGGCCACCGAAACTGCGATTCAGGTGATCGACAAGGGAAGCTTACTTGCTTATATCACAAGCTTACTCGAAGAAAGTGCCGACAAAGTAAACGATAGCTTTGCTAAAGGTGTAGGCCTTAAAATTGAAGAAGAAAATAATGCTACAGCTCAAAAGCAGGCTTTAAACGCTAGTGGTACAGATGGTGCCTCTTTGGCACCAAACGCCACAGAAGAACCAGCCGTAGTAGGTGACCAAAACGCTGATGAAGTTTTAGAGCAAGAAAACCATAATGAATAGTGCTTAAATCCAAAAATTTAAGTGACCGTTAATTTAAGTGTAGTGTAGCTTAGCCTAAACTACCACAGATAAATCCCAAGGTACTTATGAAACAATGTTTCACTAAGTACCTTTTTTGTTTAAGGTTTTACTTTCTCGGGAGCTTTTTCTCCTTTAGGCGCTCGTTTTATGAACGATAAAGTTTTTTAGGAAGCTTTAAACCAAGTGGCCTTAACTATGCTTAACACTATGCATTCATCTTCCACCCAAATTTCACTTTTATGGTAAAATTAGGCCAAGTTTTTACTTAGTACCCGACTGTTTATCGAGTTAGCCAAGTTTAAACTCGTTTTTTACGGCAGAGTTTGACGCTCTACCAAAGAATACTTACTCTCCCTTTAAAACACTTTCTCTAATTTAAATTTAATCCGGAAGACTGTTTATTTCCCGGAATGAAGGAGCCTTGCATGAAAGCAGTAGTATTACTAAGTGGCGGGGTAGATAGCACTACCTGTCTTGCCTTAGCCTGCAAAGAGTATGGCGCACATGAAGTTTTTGCGCTTAATATTGGTTACGGCCAAAAACATGAAAAAGAACTTGCCTGTGCGGAAAAAATCGCCGCTTACTATGGAGTTCAATACCGTCGTATGGATCTTAGCCAGATCTTTATGTTTAGTAACTGCTCACTGCTCCAACATTCAAACGTCAGCATCGAACATAAAAGCTACGCCGAACAAATTCACGAACACGGCGAAGGCCCTGTTTCGACCTATGTTCCATTTCGTAACGGCCTCATGCTTTCCACAGCTGCTGCAATGGCTCAAAGCCTAGGCGCCACTGAAGTTTGGTATGGCGCTCATCAAGATGATGCTGCTGGTAGCGCATATCCTGATTGTAGCCGTGAATTTGCTGATGCCATGGGAAAGGCCATTGCCGAAGGCACTGGTCATGAACTTATCTTAAAAGCCCCATTTATCAATGCAAACAAAGCCGGAATCGTCAAAACCGGGCTTGAACTTGGGGTACCTTATGAACTCACTTGGAGTTGCTATGAAGGTGGCACATACCCATGTGGGCACTGTGGGACCTGTATTGATCGCCAAAACGCATTTCTTGCTAATGGCACCAAGGACCCTCTTAAGTATGCCGATGAAGTTTAAGAGCTTCTACGGTTTTAAGATCTTAAGTTCGTTAAGTTTACATTAACCAAATAAGTATTAAGTCTTTATTTAGCGACTACTAAAAGGAACAAAGGAAAAAACCTGTGAGCAAGTTTTAGAACTAATAAGCGCCTACGGCCGGATGCAAATAACTAAAGCCCCGGACGAATAGTACGAATAAAACGAGTAAGACGAATAAATAAGTTCACATAGCCATACGCTCACAAGTAAAATTAATAGTACGGCCAACTCAAGATTTAAAAAGAGCTTAAAAGCTCAAGAGAGCAAGTTGGTAAATTTTAAGTTTAAAGCTTACCTACTTGACCTAAAATCTTCATGAGTTAATCCATACTCTTAAACCAAACCTTATAAGTAGTCGCTTAACAGGAAAAAATTTATGTATAAAATCAAAAAACGTTTAGTTATCAGTGCCGCTCACCAGTTAAAGCTAGATTACGAAAGTAAGTGTTCCGTCCTCCACGGCCACAATTGGATTATTGACGTGTACCTACGAAGCAAAGAACTTGATGCGAACGGCATGGTCTATGATTTTACCCAAATCAAAAAGCGCATTCACGATAAGCTTGATCACAAGATTCTTAATGACGTGCTCCCTTTTAACCCAACTGCCGAAAACATCGCTTATTGGGTCGTGCAAGAATTAGCGCCATATTGCTATCGCGCAGATGTGGAAGAAAGCCCTGACAATTCAGCAAGCTACGAGCTTGACGATTAAGCCCACTCTAAACCTGCTTACCTGGCCTTACTTACAAGCTTTGCTTTAACCTTAGTTTTTTAACATTCGTTTTAGCCTTGGCTTTTAACTTTAGGTGTAAGCCTTGTTTACTAGTAACTGCCTGATTTTCCTCTTAGATTAAAGAGAGAATTTAGGTGAAAGTAACTACCTTCAGTGATTTTTTGAGAAAAAACTAGTATGACCCTATCTTGCGAAACGGCTTTTGTCGTTAATGAAATTTTTGCTTCCATAAATGGTGAAGGACAGTTAGCTGGTGAAGCTGCGATCTTTGTCCGTTTAGCCGGTTGTAACTTAAAATGCACTTACTGTGATACTTGTTATGCCCAAAGCCCTCAAGCAGGCACCTTAATGACTGTTAGTGACATTCTCACTAAAGTAAAAAGTTTTTTGGGAATTAAAAACATCACCTTAACCGGTGGGGAACCGCTTTTTAGAAGAAACGTTGAGGTGTTATTAGAAGCCTTTACAAGCGCTGGTTATTTAGTCAATATTGAAACTAACGGCGCTATCAATCTAAAACCTTTTATCACCGCTCCGTACGCTGACAAGCTCATCTTTTGTTGCGATTTTAAACTCCCATCTAGTGGCGAAACTGCCAGGATGAATCCGGATAACCTAGCGCTACTAAGACCACAGGATGCTTTGAAATTAGTCATTGGTACGGCGCAAGACTTAGCTTATAGTCACACGTTATGCCAAAAACCGCATGACTCTTTCATTTACCTCTCAGCCGTATACGGGCAAATGAAAGCCTCAGATCTCGTAGACGCCTTACTTGCGTGGGGAGCTGACACTGACATCTCTAAGCTTAGAGTGCAATTACAATTGCATAAATACATTTGGGATCCAAACCAAAGAGGGGTTTAACTTTTTAACGTGCTTTGAGCTTTTTACTTTGAGCTTGGTACTTTTAGCTTCTTACTTTTAGCGTTAAACTTTGGCTCTTCGTGCATATGTGTGGGTAAAAGAGCCAATTTAGCAACACATATAGCGGAAACTTTTCTTCATAGTTTTGGCTCCTTTGTCTACCTCAGCCCACCTGAGGTTGATTATTTGCCGAAACTATTGTGCCACCTGTGTCACCCAAAACAACTATGTTCTTAAGAACCTACAAAAGTAGGACCACTATTCTCCAAGCAAGACAACGAACAACTCCAAACAAGCCAAAGAACAAGCCTACGAGTGGATTGAAAACACTAACTATTTGCTATTTTCCATTTTCTATTTAAAGTTATGACTCAGTTTCAATTTGGTACTCTTTAAACGCAGCAAAGCAAGATTTATGATTAAAACTTATCCCAAATGCATGCACCTTTTCTGTAATGCCGTTTTTCTTAAAGACTTCAACGTAACGTTTCTCTTCTATTTGTTTAAGTGCGACCTTAGCAGTTGGTACCAACTCATTACCATCAGCAGTATATTTAAGTTCTAAAACCACGCCTAACAAGGAATCTTTAGATAAAAATATAATATCAGCATATCCGTTTCCAGCCTCAGGATTTGAGACGTAATTCATTAGATGCTCTGTTTGAGTTGAAAACACTCCATTTAAAAACCCGTGGTAGTAGTATTCTTTAGGCGCACTAGTTGAAACATCTCTAAACGAGATAAATTTAGCCAACGCATCATTTATCGCTAAGCGTAATTGCTTAGGATCCGCATTAAAGATGCACTCTAAAATTCGGGCAGCTTTTTGTACCTGAGTAGGAGCTTTAGTGAAATAGTCTTGAATCTTCTCTTTAAAGCAATTTCTGATGCTTTTATTCGGAATTCTTAAATTAAGCTCTGAACTTGCCACATCAAAATTAGAATGCCCAGCAACTGTTAAGTAACCGGTATATAGGAGCATTGACCAAAAATCATCACTTTCATGCTGCTTTAAGTCTTCGTAGTTTAAGGTTTCTCTAATCTTCTTACTGATGGTGCCACCATCAACTAAGGTTTGCATGTCGACCGCATCTTGCTCAGTTAGATAACCTAAGAATTGGTAGATTAAATCATTAGAGCTCGTATTGATCCAATAGTTTTGAGGAAGCATATCCTGGCAATTTTTTAATCTAATAGCTTCGGCACAAAATTTTACCACATCCCATGCACAGAACATTTCATGGTTGGCAAAATTATAGCCATCGTACCATTCTTTAACTATATTGTTAAAACTAGACAAGCCATAATAATCTAGCATGTCGATAGTTTCATCTTTAGTAAATCCAACCCCTGTTGCCAACTCCTCGTCTCTACTAAACACTGTGTTGACACTAATGTTATTTAAACCGGTAAAGATACTCTCTTTAGAAACACGCAAACAGCCAGTAAGCACAGCTTTTTCGAGGTAAGTATTAGTTTTTAGGACATTGCCTAACATTCCACGAATAACATCAACCATTTGGTTATAATAACCACGAACTGAGGCTTTAGCTAAAGGGACATCGTACTCGTCGATTAAGACAATAGCTTTCTTACCATAATGTTGATATAGAAACTGAGTTAATTTTTGTAAGGAAAATTGAAGCTTTACACTAGAACTAACTTTTTCTAAATTATCTAAATCAAGCAAGTATTGTAGATCACGCTTGTTTCCATCTGACAATTCATTACTTTGAAGTAAAAATCTAAATTGACTATCTACAAGTCCATAAATAATTTCTGCCAATTTTTGGTAAGCAGTCTCAAAGTTTATGCCCTCAACCGATTTTAAGGATAAGAATATAACTGGATAATGCCCCATATATTGCTGACAAAACTCTTGGTCCGCAAAAATTTTGGTGTCTTTAAATAGCTCTACGTGGCTTGATAAATCTTCTGGCTTGTTATGATTTATGGAGAGAAAATGGTAAAACATGCTCATGGTTAATGTTTTACCAAAGCGTCTTGGCCGAGAGATTAAAAGAACCTCACTTTTATTTTGGGCAAATACATCTTTAATTAACGAAGTTTTATCAACAAAGTAGCACTTATCATATATAACCTTAGAATAATCATCAGTGCCAACTGCTATTCCTTTTCTTAGTTGATTCATCTTTATATTCCTTAAATACCATATTTGGTAGCTATAACTACGTTATTTTTCTGTGAACATTCATCATTATATAGCTAGCCTATTTGCGAGTCTTTTACATCTATAGCATATTCTTTAAGTAAAACTAAACACGATTTTTTATTAAAGCTTATGCCATATGCATAAATCTTTTGGGTAATACCTGGGAACACTAAATTTTCACAATAGTTCTTGGCCTCTATTTGAGCTAAAGCCACTTGGGCTTCTTGGAGACACAACTTCTTATCTTTCGTGTATTTTAGCTCTAACACAACACTAATTCTTTCATCTATACTTGAAAAAGTAATATCAGGATAACCCTCACCTGATTCCTGGTTAGAAGCATAATTCATTAGATGCCCTGTTTGAGTTGAGAACACTCCATTTAAAAACCCGTGGTAGTAGTATTCTTTAGGCGCATTAGTTGAAACATCTCTAAACGAGATAAATTTAGCCAACGCATTATTTATAGCTAATCTTAATTGCTTGGCATCTGCGTTAAAGATACAAGTCAATATCGTATTAGCCTTTTGGACTTGAGTTTTATCATGTGTAAAAAACTCTTGAATCTTTTCAATAAAGCATGACCTAATACTCTTATTAGGAATGGTTAATTGAAGTTCTGAGCTTGCCACATCAAAGTCTGAGGGCTTAACAACTGTCAGATAGCCGGTATATAGTA
>UQCV01000045.1 GCA_900539665.1 uncultured Succinivibrionaceae bacterium
TTAAGTACACGAAAAACTCCAATGAGGTCGAAGCTAAACTTGAGGATGGTGTAAACCAAATCCTAGCTCAAGATTACGGGGCTTCATTTGACTGCAACAAGGACCGATTAAAGTTTGCGGTAGTTTATGACGCGAACTTACGAAAGCTAGTGACTTTTAAAGAGTGTTAGTGTTAGCCTTAGTCGTATAACTCATTTGTTGCAACTATTGTAAAACCAAGTGCTATCAAAAATGCCTACAACCAACAGGAAAAGCCAAAAGAACAAAGCTCAAGAAAAAGAAGAACAGAATTTTTAAATGATAAAAACCCAGCTTTAAGCTGGGTTCTTATACTATGTCGTTCGGTTTTGGTTCTCCGAACTAGGACAGACTAAACTTTTGGTTTAGGCTATACCTTTCTCGCGCAACATCTCAAGAAGTTGAGCCAGATTTTTACGCCCAAAGGCAATGTGTTCATCGTTGATAACCAAGCAAGGGACGCTCATCACCTTGTAACGTTCCCGTAAATCTGGGAAGTGGTTCAAATCATAAACTTCTGCTGTAACCTTTGGATTAACGGTTGCTAGCTTTTGGGTGGCAGTTACAAGTTCTGGACACATGGTACAAGAGAGTGATACCAGGACTTTAAAGTTTACTTCGGACGTCAAAGCTTGAGCCTTCGCCATTACAGCAGGATCTAACTCCTGGCCTCGACCAGATGCGTTGTACAGCCCTAAAATAAACGAAGTAAATTCATGGCCTCCTGGTACCCCGTGGAATGCAAGACCTGAAAATTTTCCATCTCGCATAACTCTCACACACGGTAGATCAGAAACTGTGCCATCACCAGCGACAACTTTGAGCTTATCGGTTAAATCAGCCAAAGCTTTCATATACCCTAAAAGTTCAGTTGAAACTTCGTTGCCATTACCATGCACTTCAAGCACCAATGGGTTTTCCATCCGGGCGAAGACGGCATTAAGCTGCGCCAGCATTGCATCATCAAAGATACTGCCACTATTAGTCGTGCTACTTGCCTCGGCCTTAGGCGCTTGAGCCTTTGGTTGAGCCTTTGGTTGAGCCTTTGCCACAGGCTCAGGGCGCACCCCAAACATACCAGTTGCTTCTTTACGAGCCGCACAAAAATGTTCCATGGTTGCAGCTGCAATCGCCCCATCACCGGCAGCTGTTACTACCTGACGTAACTTTTTGACTCTTAAGTCGCCAGCAGCATAAATACCAGGAGCGCTAGTTGCCATGCTTTCATCGGTAATGACATAACCGCTTTCATCTAAATCTGCCACGCCCTTTAATAAGGTAGTCGCAGGCTCGTAACCAGCAAAAACAAAGACCCCGTAAGTTTCACCGTTTGGGGCTTTGAGGACTGTGCTTTCACCAGTTACCTTATTCATGGTTTCGATAGTATCGATACCTTCACCACCATCAGCGCCAGAAACTTTGGTAATTACCGTATTTGGTACCACCGTAATCTTTGGATGCTTACGTGCATGTTCTGCTACTGTTGGCGCACATGAGAAGTCTGCCCCACGCATTAAGATAGTAACGTGGCGAGCGTATTTAGTCAGGAACACCCCTTCTTCTGCCGCCGCAAAACCACCACCAACTACGTAAACATCTTTACCGGCAAAGAAGCTACCATCGCAAGTTGCGCAATAGCCGATACCACGACCGCGATACTCTTCTTCACCTGCAAAACCACCCCGACGAGGAGCAGCCCCGGTTGCAATCAAGATCCCGTGACAAAAAATATCTCCACGAGTGGTATGCACGGTTCGATAATCACCATTAGCTTCTACAGATTCAACTCCGGCGAGCATAAACTCTGCTCCGAAATCTTCCGCTTGAGCGCGAATGGTGTTTGCTAGCTCTTCCCCACTGCATTTTTTAACACCTGGGAAGTTCACAACTTCTGAAGTGATGGTAATCTGACCACCGAAGTGATCTTTTTCCACCACCAGAACCCGGAGCCGGGCTCTGGCAAGATATAGCGCGGCGGTAAGACCCGCCGGGCCGCCACCGACTACGACTACGTCATAGAAACGGCTTTGATCTAATTTTTCCATGGCCCGGCCTCCTAATTAGAGCTGACCTACGAGGTCAAGACTTGGCTTTAAGGTTGCTGCCCCTGGCTTCCAACCAGCTGGGCATACTTCGTTACCGTGTTCAGCTACGAACTGGCAAGCCTGAAGTCTACGTAAGAGTTCAGTGGCGCTACGACCAACGCTACCAGAAATCACTTCGCATGCGGTAATCTTACCTTGTGGATTAACGATGAAGCTACCTCTTTCAGCCATGCCGTCTTGTTCGATGAGCACTTCGAAATCACGAGACAATACGTGAGCAGGGTCAGCGAGCATTACATACTGAATCTTCTTGATACGATCAGAAGCGTCGTGCCAAGCCTTGTGCACGAAGTGACTGTCAGTAGAAACAGCGTAGATTTCACAACCAGCAGCCTTGAAAGCTTCGTAGTTATCAGCAAGTTCTTCAAGTTCAGTTGGGCACACGAAAGTAAAGTCAGCTGGGTAGAAGAAGAAGATACTCCACTTACCAAGAACGTCCTGCTTAGAAACAGTTTCGAACTTGCCGTTGTGATAAGCCTGCACGGTGAAATCACCAATTTCTCTATTGATCTGTGACATATGATGTCTCCTATTTAATTAAAAAATCATTTAAAACCTAAGACTTAGAAACATGACCACGTTACTAGGTCTCTTAGTTGTTTACCTTACTAGCGCAATGTGGACATAAGCCATGAAGCACTACGCTAACTTGTTCTACTACCTCACCGGAATTCGCCCCGCAAATCGTTTTGATTTCATCTGGACTTACTTCCTTAAGGTCGGATACCGCCCCACAAACACGACAGACAAAGTGTGCGTGAGCTGAACAATCAGCATCAAAGCGTTGCGTCCCGTCTGTGCTTGCGACGCAAACAATCTTGCCAAGCTTTTCTAATAAGACGAGGTTCCGGTAAACCGTGCCTAGACTTAAATTGTCGAGCTCGCCTTTCAAGCTTTCATAAATCATATCTGCAGATGGATGGCTTTTAGTGCCACATAGATAGCCATAAATGGAATCACGCTGCTTAGATTTACGTAGTTTTGGGGTTGCCGGTTGCATATCCATAATTAAGCACCTCTCTTAAATTGAGAATCTAAATCTTCTGTTTATTGACCTTCAATCAAACTTTTACTAAGTTTAATCTGTTTTTAATATTTTATCAATAACAAGAATTATTACTAATTATTTTTAGTGCTGCATCCTATCCCCTGCTCTCAAGTTGGATACAGTATACATTAGTTTTTTGCACTTATCAATAATGATTATCGTTATTATTTATTATTTTTCACTTTTTGAGCAAAAATTAGCCAAATATCACATTTTTAGGGAGTTTGTTGTGAAATTTTACCTAAATTTAGCGTCTTTCAAGCGTATTAAATGAGGATTTTTACCGTGTGCTTTAGTCAGATGGAGATTTTCTGACTTCTAATATGGTTTTATTTCACGTTATAAATTGTGGCGTAAAACCCACACGCCTGCGTGTGGGTTGAAGATCGCATTTTATAACGGTTGAGCTTAAGTTCTAGTTGTACTCTAAACCGAAGGCCCAAGCTTATGCCCAAAGTTAGAGTAAAACCTAACTAAAAATGATTACCGCTCCTATCAATAATTTTATCTGTGGGAGCGGTATTTTTTTCCGGCGAAATTAAGCACATAATCTACTTTTCTAATTCGGAGTCATGGTAAACTAAACACGATTTTAGTAGTTACTTTTAAGCTTCTTTCAAGTTGCTTGTTTTTACTTTATTACTTTTGGGCTCGTACTATTAAGATAAGGGCACGCGGTAAATTTAGTAACAACCAAACCAGAATCACTTTCAAGTGACCTATTATTGCCTCAATACCCAAACTATAGGATCTTCATATGAATTCCAAATATGATCACGCCATTTACGACGCTAGAGAATTAGGTCGCACTCGCATGCTAATTCTTGGCGTGCTACACATGTTTGCCATGTTCGGCGCTACAATCTTAGTGCCTATTCTCGTAATGGGATTTTTTAAGGAAGCTTGTGGCCAACCCGTAACCCACGGGCTTACGGTTGCGGTCACCTTGTTTTGCGCAGGATGCGGGACCTTAATCTTTCACTTATGTACCAAACTACAAGTCCCAGCCTTTTTAGGTTCATCTTTTGCGTTTTTAGGTGGTTTTTACACTATTGCTAACTTAAATACTGGTATTTACGCTGATATGAGCGTGGATGACAAGGCTGCTTATGCCTGTGGCGGGATCGTCATAGCCGGTTTAGTTTATCTCGCCATGGCTCTTATCGTCAAAACTGTAGGCATTGCTAAAGTTATGCGCTTTTTGCCTCCGGTTGTTACCGGCCCTATGATTATCTGCATCGGTTTATCATTGTCTTCTGTAGCTATCGCTAACTCTCAAGTTAATTGGCCGTTAGCTTTTGCGGCTCTTGCGACCGTAATTATCTTCAACATTTGGGGACGAGGCTTATTTAAGATCATTCCAATTTTAATGGGCGTGGTCATTTTGTACGTCACGGCTGTAATCTTAAACTATTTTGGGTATACCAACGCTGATGGCTCCGCCATTTTAAACTACGCTCCTATTGCGAATGAAGATTGGCTTGGTTTACCACCATTTCAGATGTGTAAGTTTGATATTACTGCCATTTTAGTGATGGCTCCTATTGCTGTAGCCACTATGATGGAACATATTGGTGACATGTCTGCGATTTCTGCAACCGTTGGCAGAAATTATATTGCCTCCCCAGGCATTCATAGAACATTATTAGGTGATGGTCTCGCAACTTCCTTTGCGGGATTATTTGGTGGTCCTGCTAACACCACCTATGGTGAAAACACCGGGGTTTTGGCGTTATCTCGCGTTTATGACCCTAAAGTTATCCGTATTGCCGCCGTCTTAGCGATAATCTTATCATTTATTCCTAAATTCTCCGCCGTGATTTCTACCATGCCTACAGCCATCATTGGTGGTATTTCATTTATTTTGTACGGCATGATTTCCGCTATAGGCGTTAGAAATATCGTCGATAATCAGGTTGATTTATCAAAGTCTCGTAATTTGATTATTGCAGCCGTAATCTTTGTTTGTGGCTTAGGGTTTAAAGAAGGCCTAACCTTTAATGTCGGCGAAACCTCTATTACCTTAACTTCTTTAGCCATTGCTGCTATCGCCGGCATTGCGCTAAATGCAATTTTACCAGGCAACAAATACACCTTCGAAATGGCCATCAAAGGCACCGAAGTCCCCAAAGATTAAACTTATAAGGTTAAACTCTAAATGTAGCTCTTAGGAGTAAAGCTAAGAGTTTAGCTCTCAACAATTAAGCTTTAAATTCAGTCTAAAATATAGGAACCAAAGCATGGATTTTTCAAAAGAAAAGAATATTACAATTTTTAAGCACCCACTCATCAAACATAAGATCTCTTTGTTACGAGACAAAGATACAAACACCAACAAATTTAGAACACTAGTTGAAGAAATCGCTATGCTTGAAGCTTTTGAAGCTTTCCAGGATTTAGAACTAGAGGATGTTAAAATCGAAACCCCAATTGAAACTTGCATGACTCCGATGTTAGCCGGCTTAAAGCTTGCTATTATTCCGGTACTAAGAGCAGGTCTTGGCATGGTCCCAGGTATTCAAGCTTTAGTGCCTTCAGCTAGAATCGGTCACATCGGGATGTATCGCGATGAAACTACCCACGAACCCGTGACCTACTTTTGTAAGTTACCTCAAAACATCGCTGAAAGAACCTGCGTTATCGTAGACCCAATGCTAGCCACAGGTGGTTCTGCAGTTGATGCCGTTAATATGCTTAAAGAAAAAGGCGCAGTAAAGATTAAGTTCGTCTGCATTATTGCAGCTCCAGAAGGCCTTGAACGTTTAGCCAAAACTCACCCAGACGTTCAGATCTACGTTGGCCAGTTAGATAGATGCTTAAACAAGGATGCTTACATCTGCCCAGGTCTTGGTGATGCTGGTGACAGAATTTTTGGAACTAAGTAAAGAGCCAAATAAGATAAGTTAAGACTTAGGGACTAAACACAAGATCTCGCATTAAAAGCAAGTTGTCACTTTGGAGTTTAGTGTTTGGAGTAGTTATCCATAAATGAATAAAGGCTAGCTCAAAATTTAAGACTAGCCTTTAAATCCTACCAACAACCAAATTTTGGTTTAGCGGGCCCATATACAAATACCAACCCAACATTCAAAAACCAACATTCAAAAAACAACATCTAAAGCCCCAAATCCAAAATTCAACTTCCGGTTCTAGCCTTTCGCCCTTCCATCAAGTGACAAACTTTTTCTAGGCTAATGGGGTTGGTAATTGATAAATCTTTGAGCTTTAGTAATTGGTAATTATTACTTCTTTGCCTTCGCGCTTAGACGCATCACGGTTAATAGCTCTTTTTACGGCCACAGGTTCAATATTAAAGCCTTGGTACAATTCGTACACCACTTGAACATTATGGTTGCTAAGCATCAACTTAACCCCTTTTTTATCGAGGGTTTTAAAGAGCTCTGCTAATCTATAATGCTCCTCAAAACTAAACCCATCCTTAGTGTAATCGGTAAAGTTAGCCGTAAGGCTTGCAGGAACATATGGTGAATCAAAATAGACAAAATCCCCGGCCTGAGCTTCGCTACACGCTGTCGCAAAATCTCCTTGCATGATGGTAACGTCATAATCATTAAGGTAGGTGGCAATGTTGCGTAGATTGTGTTCATTCATCGACACAATATCCGTTTTATTGTTAAACGGTACGTTAAACAAGCCTTTGGAATTAACTCGATACAACCCATTGAAGCAATGTTTATTCACCCAAATAGTTAAAGCGGCACAGGTAGCATCTAATTCGTGCTTGATGATTTTATCGTTATATTGCTTACGAACCTCTAGGTAGAGGTCTTTATTGCACGTTTGCGCATCCATTTCTTGGATTTTTTGAATCACTTCGTCAGGATTTTGCTTTAACTGGCAATAGACGTTTATCAGCTGTTCATTGATATCGTTAATGACCGCCTGTTTTGGATTAAGCGCCAAGAGTAAAGCACCACCACCTACGAAAGGCTCAAAGTAACGCCCATATTGAGTTGGCATTTTGGCGATGAGTTTTGGTAAAAGCTGTCTTTTACCGCCGGCCCATTTAACGAACGGAGATGTTTGTAGAGTACTCATATGCTTAAATTTAATAATCCAGCCCCAAGCCAAGGTTAGCCTTGGGCCAAGCTTATAAAACGTTTAGTTGTAATGTTTTGTTACCTAGTTTTACGGCTATGCTTTGCTATCGATTTTGCCATGATTTTTACCATCGAATTTTGGCGACCAACTTTGCATTATCAATTATGTCGGCGACCATTGGTATTTTTAAAGCATGTTTAATCCACTTATTAAAATTGGTTTTGAAATTGGTTTTAAAATTGCTTTAAAAATGTTTTAAGGCTCTTTCAAAGAACCTTGTAAACCTTTTATGGACTTTACTAAAAGGTTTTCAAGAATTATTGGGAAAATATTTTTGCATTCCTTATAAATCCCTGAAACAATCCGTTAAACAAAGCTTTTTACTGGCTGAAAAACAATGAGATTCTACCAAAATAGGTGCCTTTTGACTACTTTCTTTTAGTCGAGATCCTTTTAACCAAACCTATTTTAACCAAGCTTCTTTTAGCCAAACTTGTTTTAATCTGGTTCCTCTTAACCAAGCTCCTTTTAGCGTGTCCCCTGTTAGCCCGGTATTTTATGGTAACTTCTTGTGTCAAGCTTTTAAAGCCTCCTCCTAAAGTAAAACCAAGTTCCCAAACTTTTATTGGTCTCATTTCACACTAAAGCCATATCACTAAAATTCTACTAGTCTCACTCTAAGCTCGAACCTATTTCCCAACAACGCTCATTATTTTTCTTATGCCTCTAGCTTTAAAAATGGCAAACGCCCTTTATACACGGTTGCCGCCCCAATACGCGCGATGTATTCCAAATCAGGTAAGTTGATAAAGGAGGAAGCGCCAATTAGAGGCACTTTTTCTTCTGAGGCTGATTCACTACGGGAAGTACTAACCTTAAGGAGATGTTCTGAATCTTGCGCACTTTGTGCGCTTTCTGTCCTAAAACGCACGCGCACTTCAGGCAAAGTTTCTGCGCAATATTTACAAGTTTCTGGGTCAATGATGCGCAGGGAAATCAAATTATTCATATTCCCTAATACTTGTCTCGCTTTAGCGGGACTTCCTAACCGCGCTTCAAAATCAGGCACCGTTTGCGTCGCCACAAAAAGTCTAAAGCCGGCGCCACGGCCTTTATTTAAAAGTTGAACTAATTGCTCATTCGCAATTTCGGCAGCCTCATCCACAAAAATGTTAACCGGAGTCATCACTCCTTGATGGTAATTATATCTATTACCCGCCGTTGCCGCTAAATCCGCTAAAAATAACGAACCTAAAGCTCCAGCTGCCATAGGATCAGTTAAGGCATCAAGCCCGATATAAAGAACTTTTCTTTGGTCGATCACGCATTCAAAATCCCAAAACCGCGTATTAAAATCAGGTTCTTTAGGTGGCGTCAGCAAATCACCTAACGAACCACTCGTAAGAGTATCTAGAAGTGGCATCAAAGTCGCAATCATCTTGCCATAGTGCGTACTATCGTGGCGGCATAAAGCGTATAAGGCCTCAAGCTCAGGACACACTGGAGTATATTTACGGTAAAACGTGTTATAGGTAGCTAGTAGTCTACCAGGAACTTTTGAGGTGGATTTTAATAAAGCCGCCAGCTCCTCCCGCGCTTTAGCTGGGGTTTTGGCTTCTAAATAAGAACGAAATGCCTGAAAACCAAGCTCCATTACGCGGCCATCAGCGTAATAGCGTAAAAGTTTTAAAGTTGGGCGTTTACCGATTAAGAAGAGCCCTCCGATAATGACGTTTAAAGTAAGCTGCGCAAAACTTCTAAACGGATCATTGCCACCTTTTGCGGTGGGCACTAGCTGGGCTAAACGCCCGGCAAGCTCCGTCGTACGCGTAAAGTTAAAAATCGGATTTAAGCCCACACTTTCTTCCGGAAAACCCGGATGAAAAAACAAAAAATCATTAGGATTTTGCTCGGAGGCTATGGTTTGAGCATGTTCCTTTAAAGCGCGGTCGCCTTTAGGATCTAAAATTATTACCGCTTCCCCTCTTAATACCGCCTGCGCAATTAACACATCAAATAAGCGGGTTTTACCGGCCCCCGTGGTGCCGGCGATTAAAGTATGGCCATTTAAAAATTCAAGGGGAATGTATAGGTCTTGATTGGGCGCTAACTCTTGCATAAAGAGTTGCCCTCGTTTGTTTGGATCCGCCATTGGTTTGGCGATGTCACCATGGCTTTCTAACAAGGCGTGAAGTTTTTCAGTATGCTCCTTTTCCCAGATAAAACCGATCCCTAAATAAACTGCATTTGAGCGGGTATATTGTTTTAATTGCGCGAGGTTTAATTCAAAACCAGACTTTTGCCCCCGAAGTAGTCTTTTACGTAAAAACGCAGCCCGGGCTTCCTCCGTCCTAATTGCGCTTAGCATCATGGCCGGCCCTAAAAAGAAAAAAGTTTCCCGCGTTTGCCACGCACAGGGAATTAAAAGAAGCGTCGTGCTTAAAGGAAGCACGGATCTTAAAGTGTGAAGCCATAGAGTTTTATCTAAATGCATAACCGCTTAAAGCCTCCTAGCCAAGATACTAGTAAATCCTAAAACTAATTACCTAAAAGCCCAACTGTAACTTAAATTTTAGTTAACCCTTAGTGGTCATCCGATATGACTTGGCAGTAAAAATTTCTAATTTGGACTTTATAGCTATTGTGGCTAATGAATTTTGTGCGCACATGCCACAAGTAGGCTTTTTAGGACAAAAGGCGTTAAAAAACACTTCTGAAGACTCTTTATGCTTAAATATCTATCGCCCGAAAAATATTGATCCGAACTCTAAGCTTCCAGTTTATGTTTGGATTTTTTGGGGCGCTTATGTCGCAGGTGATGGCGCGCTACCTTATTACGACGGTACTTCCTTTGCTAAAAACGGCGTTATACTCGTAACCATTAATTACCGGTTACACGCTTTAGGTTTTTATGCCTCTAAAACCACCTTAAATAAATATGGCACCACTGGTAACTGGGGCCATCTTGATATGATTGAAGCTTTAAGATGGGTGCAAAGCCATATTGAAAGTTTTGGTGGCGATGCTCAAAACGTCACTATCGGCGGGGAATCTGCCGGCAGCTTTGCCGCCTCAGCTTTAATGCTTTCTCCGTTAGCTAACGGCCTCTTTAACCGCACCATCCTTGAAAGTGGTACCATCCATAGTTATCCGTTTGTAAGTTTTGATAGCATGGAAAATGAACAAACCGCTTTTAAAAATAGCGCCCGCTTAGAAAGACACTTTCATGTTCATGATAACGAGGCGGGATTAGAGGTTTTAAGACACCAAGACCCAACCACCTTAGCATCACTTGTGCCTTATGACTACAGCTTCCTCCATAATAGCTACTCCTTCTTAAAACCTTACTTTGATGGAAAAGTCATCCCTAAAGAGCCTTATCGCGCCTTAAAAAAAGGACGCTTTAAAAAAGTTGATCTCTTAGTTGGCTACAATACCAATGAAGGCACCGCCTTTACTGATCCTAAGATCACAAAAGAAAAGTTCCTCTCGGCTTTGGAAGTTAATTTTGGGACTCGCCGCGCTAACGCCATCGCCAAACTCTATCCTATCGATGAACACCACAGCGCCTATATGCGGGCGAGCGAATTCATTGGGGACATGATGTTTAATTTAGGGATGAAAGTATTTCTTGATAATACCTCCGCCCCAAATACAGTTTTTGCCTACCACTTTGACTATCTACCTTTAAAAGATAAAAAGTCACGCTTAGGTGTTGCGCACGCAAGTGAACTACCATATACGTTTAACAACTTCCTAACGCCACCTTCCGAAGAAGCCTCTCGCGTAGCAAACGAAACACACGGCCACTTTATTTGTTTTATTAAAGTTGGGAGTCCAAACTGCAATTTAAATCAAGCCAACAAGCCTTCTAATCTTACTTGGCCTATCTACGATTCAAGCCACAAACAAATTATGCGCTTTGGAAAACTCCCTACAATTGAGGAATTTAAACTCTATGACCGCTTAGACCAGCTTGAAACAATCTTATTAGGTGATCAAGGACCAAGATAAAGTAACTCTACTTTTTTTGGAGGACTAAGATTTACGTTTTGGTTTGAGGTGAAGTTCCTAGCTTCACGCCTAAGCTTAAGTTTTTGGTTTGTTTGGTGCAAACACTTGAATTTTAAGCTTTTACAATTGGGTTTTTACGCGGACGCCCACGTCCGCGCTTAACAGGTGGCGTCGCCACTTGTTGAGCCTCTTCCCCTACCCCTAAAGTTTTATCCTCGCTTCTGTCTAAAGCTTTTGCTTGCGCTTGGGCGGCTTTAGAAGTGGAGCTTTTTACTTTCGGTAAGCTTTCCTCATTTTCGGGGTTTAGAGCAAGAATTTTAGTTGTAGTATTAGCCTTAGCTACGGTTTCTTTAGCTGACGTTTTTGTGCTTTTACGTGGTTTAACCGCAGGCGCTCCGTCCTCTAACGCCGAAGAAGAATCTATTTCTTTAACCGTTTTAGCTTTAGGCCTACGGCCTCGTTTTTTAGGGGAGGCTAAAGTTTTAACGCTTTTTAAATCAAGAGCATCCGCGTTTAAATCTTGAGTAAAACTTTCGCCTAACAGAGTATTAGCTAAAGATTCATCTAAACTCATGCTTGAGTCTAATAAGGTCCCGTTTTCAAGTTCAGTCTCTTTTTGAGCGTCATTATTCGTTTCATTTTCCATGGAGGCGCTAATTTTAGTAAGGTGTCTAGGCGTTGGTTTTAGCGCAAAAATACCCGTCGGCTCAACCTTAACCTTACTTCTGCGACGCGGTTTTTCCGTAAAAAGAGCTTTTCGGTTTTGGGCTAAATTAGAAGTTCCTAACTCTTTAATCCCACCCATATGACACGGCAAAGCAAAAAACTCCTGAGGCCATGAGCTTTTAGGGTTCGAGTTCGAAGCTTCCTTTAAGTCTTCCGCGCCTAGGTTTGCAGCTTGGCTTCCTTGATTTAAGGCTTCAAGGTCCAAAAAAAGGCTGGTAAAGGCATCGATAAATAAAGCTTTTTCTGCGTTTTCATTTTTGGGGCCTGAATTCTTAAATGTAGATTTTGCTTGCTCGCTTTGGTTAGGTTGATTTTTATTAGGTTGATTTTTATTAGGTTGATTTTTATTAGGTTGATTTTTATTAGCTTGATTTAGTTTAAGTTGATTTTCGTTAAGTTGATTTGGCTTGAGTTGATTTACTCCTTGGGGCTTAATCTTAGAGCTTGGCTTTAGAAAAGTCTTATCCGTACTCATTAGGGATGCGTTTAAAGTAATATCTTGAGGTTTGGGCTTACTATTTATGACCAAATCATCATGCATACTTTGCGCTTCTTTTAAGGTTTCTTGGGCATTTTTTTCATTCAAGGATCTCGGCACATAAGCGCCCGCTTCCTTTTTAGGCATATCTATTGTGTGAAGCTTTACGAAAGCTAATTTTGGCGCCTCTAGAGCCTCCAGGTTATAAGCACCAGCCCCACCAAAAGTAACGCCATAATGACTAAAAGTCCCATAACTACATGTGTTATGACCATAATTTCCTTCCTTATTTATTGCTTGCCCTAAAAAATTGACCGCAACCTTAGCGGCTGGTTTTGAGTGGTTAAAATCATAAGTTGGCGTGATTACGTGGGTTATAGGTTGACTTGATAAATCGGCCTTAGCCCACGCTCCCCCGATCCAAGGTGTGCTCACACCAGGTGGACTAACACAAGGCGCGCTCATACAAGGGGCGCCAACATTAGACGTTTGAGTGAAAGCTTGATTTTGGCCCCCAAAAGCATACGACGCCTTAACACTATTAAATGCCACCGGGTTTAATTGGTCTCCCCACGCTTTAACTTGAGGCGTAGGCGCCGTTACTTCGCGCTCATTGGTCTTTTGCCCAACGTCAGCTATGACTGCCATGGAAGTTAAAAGATGCGCAGCAGCTTCTTCTACACTACTTTTTAAGTCAAGGCCCCCGTTGGCTTTATCGTTTGCAAGCTCGTTAATATCGTTTGAAGGAGCGCAAATATCGTTTGCAGTACCTTTTGAAAGGTCATTCGAAATATCATTGGTCGTGGTATGTGAGATGACATTTGGTCCGCCATAAAATTTGTCATTTGGTTCGTCATATGGGCCGTTATTTGTTGTAGTTTGAACTTGAGTCTCTTCTTGTGCCTGAGCTTGAGTTTGAGTTTGAGTTTGGGCTTGAGTCGATTCCTTCCCTTGCTCTTCCCTAGTAGTTTGACTTTCGGGCACAGAGTTTGGGGCAAACGCCCCTTCTAAGAAGATGCCTTCCCCCGCTAAAAGCTTAAGACACGCAGCAATCGTGATACCGCCAACTTCATCTTCATCCTCTGTCAAAGAAGCGCTTGGTGGGGGCAGTTCCTGCTCGCTTTGGGGAGACGCTATTGAGGCACTTGTATTTAAGCTAGTTTGTGGTTCTTGAGCACTTGCTAGGTTTCTTTGGGCTCGCGTTTTAGGCTCAGATGGCGTTACATTTACGAACTCTTCCGAAAAAAATGAGTTCGGATTAGCGTGGCTTGGGGAAACCTCTTTTGCAAGTGCCTCCGTTGGAGCTTCATTAGGAATGCCATTAGCATTTACGCTTCCCTTTAAATTTGCGCGAGCGCCGTCGTTACTTAAAACGCCTGCGGGGATGGAATTTGGGTCGGGCAGACGTAACTTACTTTTACCATAAAGAATAGTAAAGGCACGGTAGATTTCAGGGTGCACTAAAGGTAATGGCGCCGGACGCACGGCGTCCCCTAAAAAATACTCCGGTCGTTCAATGAGGCAACCATGTTTTAAATATAAGGTATTACCTATCGTTGCTATAAACGAGGACACCACAATCTTGACCCCGGGATTACGGTAAGCGCCAATCCCGCGATTTATCAATGCTTCCATAAAAGCTGTTTTATCTCTAAAAGAAGGCGCTAGACCGGCTTTAATTAGAGGTCTTAACAGCTCAAGATACACATGGGTGTTAAGGGAGAGATAAACTTCTTGCCCCACAATAAATAAAATCCCTTCTGGAGAGTTAATGAGTTCCGGAAACCTACGAAGTCTATCTTGAATAATTAAGATAAAACGCTCCAACGCCCCAGGTAATCTTCCAGGTACCAAGCTCCCAAATCTGCGACTACCAAGGTCCGCTAGTACGCTACCGATATCAGCTTTTTTTATTAAGCTATAAAGGCGCCCCTTTTCTTGGCCGGTTAAAGCGGTAAAGAGTTCACAAACGCCGGCTGTATCCTTAAGAATCAAGTGCATGAAGTTTTCAGGGATAATGCGGCAAGCCATGATTTGCGCTAAAGTCTCATGTGATTTACCGCGCCCGGCGCGATAATGAAAGCCGTATTTTGGGGCTTGGTAGTGCTGTAAAAATTCTGATAGTGAACACGCCACCGGATTCCACACCATGCGCCCTGGCGTAAGTTCATCCCCAAAGTTATAAATCGCTTTGGGATGCACCGATCCCCAAAACGCTTCATCTTCACTCGTGTTTGCCTTAAAGCTCTCACTTGACGAGGTAGCTCTTGCGATTCCCTTCGCTTTAAAAGTTCCTGGCTCTTGTGACTTTTCCCAAGCCTTAGCCAGGTCTTTACTGTAAGCCGAGGAAGCTTCGGGTGAGGTTTCAAACCTAGTCCCTTGATTAAACTCGTTGTTTTTTGGGGACCCGGGATCTACGGTTTCATTTACGCTTGACTCAAAACTTGACTCAAAGCATGAATTCGCGCTTTGATTTAAGCGAGTATTTAAGGCTTCATTTGGCTTTAGGTTTGGGGCTAACGCTTGAGTTTTCTGGGCGTTTGCACCTAAATTTTCCGCCATGTTTAATGCGTGAACACGGCTATTTGGGGCTAAATTATTGGCTACATGTAAGTTATGTGCCTGATTTGACCTTGTTTCTTCGTTTAACCTATTATCGGGGTTTAACTTGTTTTTAGAGGCTAACTTCTTTTCTTGGTTTGATTTACCTAGGTTTAAAACATCATCACTCTTAGTGGAACCTACAGTTTTATCGCTATAAGTTGGCGCTTCATACGCAATACTTACCGTAAGGTCCGTGAGTACTTTACCGGCATCATGGAGAAGTCCGCCAGCAAAAGCGAGCAATAAGAAGGAGCGTAGATTTTCTCGGCGTTCTTTAGGGGTTAATCTAATATCAGCCGTTAAATCCATGGCGTATTGCAACGCTAACAAAGCTGTTTCGAGGCTATGACGCATTAAGCCTGATGGTTCGTAATGGTGATAACATTCCGAAGCTGGTAAATCACCTATGTAGTCTGCAAAGCTTTTGATAAAAGGCCAAATCACATCAGTCGCTTCAGCTTCTTCTAAGGGCAATAATTCTAAAATGCGCACGATGATTAAACGATGCTCTTGTAGAATTTGCGCACTCGTGCGAACTTTTACTACTCCCGCACAATCGTAAAAGCTAAAGGAAGGTTGCTTTTTTAAAGCATCGTCCGCCTCCGTTGCCCGGGGCTTAGTTGATTTTTTAGCGTTATTTAAGGCGCAAGTAGTATTTTCTTCAAACAGCTCTTCCTTAAAAATCTGCGCCATTTTTTTTAACGACCTAATAGTGCGGCCGCAAGTTCTAGCGACTGCTCCTACTAGCTGGTATTTAAGACCAGGTCTTGGTTTTATCTGCGTATTTGAGGAAGAATGCTTTTGCAAAACCGCCAATGTTCCTTATGCCTTAAAGACTTTAGGTTCAACCTAGGTTGTAAGGTTCTTCCCTTAAGTCTTTTAATTATTAGAAACTCAAGTCTTAGAGTTCGTGGCTCTAAATTTTTTTGCTATGAGTTTTTACTATGAATTTTTACTAAAGTTCTTTTACAAGGAGTCCTTTTTACTAAAAGTTACTTCGCCTTAGAACTCTTTTAGTAAAAATCTTTTAAAAGCCTTATTTCTAAACATTTTAATTAAGGACAAACAACAGGCCCTAAAGCCTGCTGTTTGTTAATTTTCAAGCTTTAATTAAGCCCGAAATACCGGAATATCAGTTCCAATAGTATCCTTTGCTAGTCTATGCACATAAGTCGATTCATCTTCACTAAGACGAGCCGCAAACGCATGTTCTAACGCCGTATCTACCGCACTATCAATCCGATTAGCATACATACAAATAAGCTTCGCCCAGCGCACCAAGGAACGGGTACTAAACGGAATACTAATATGTATGCGAGTCTGCTTTATTGAAAAGCAGGAATTACGCACTTCTTGCGCCACAAGTACTAAACGATGAGCAAATTCCGGATTAAGCTCAGGCACCGCCTTAACAAGCATCGCGCGTTCGCAAAGCTCATCAAGGTAACCACAGCTTATAAACCG
This sequence comes from uncultured Succinivibrionaceae bacterium, assembly GCA_900539665.1. Classification (GTDB taxonomy): domain Bacteria; phylum Pseudomonadota; class Gammaproteobacteria; order Enterobacterales; family Succinivibrionaceae; genus WG-1. The sequence goes on from UQCV01000045.1 coordinate 16,520, forward strand.
AAATCTATCCAAAAACGCAGAATTCAACACCTGAGTCCCAGCATAGTTGCCTAAAGGCCCTATCCCAGTAATACCACGAGTGTTAGCTGTAACCACGAACCGGAAATTCTTGTGGGGTTCCACAATCTCGCCGTCATTTTGGACTATCGTTAAGTAACGACCTTCAAGTACGTCGTTAAGACCGGCTAATTCGCCGGGATCTGCAAGGTCAACTTCATTTAAAACAAGAACGTATCCATATTTCATGGCGCGCGCGAGCGGTCCATGCACAAAAAATACTTCATCTTTTAAAATCGTTGGGTGCCCGATAAGGTCATTAAGCTCAAATCTACCATTCAATGTTAATTGAATGCAGGGCAACTTAAGACGCGCACAGGCTTGCAGTACTGCAGAAGTCTTACCACAGCCAGAAGGACCGTAAAGGTAAAGAGCATCGCCAGTAGGATCATCAAGAAAGTCAATAATACCTTCTAAAATTGAAGCATCAAACACATAGCTTGATTCAACTTTAGGGATTAAGTGATCACATGAGAGATACTTACCAACACTAATTTTACGGGTCCCAGGATAGGCCCCATCAAAAGTGCGGTTTAAGCTCACCGTGCGAGTACCTTCAGGGAAGGCGTCACCTAATACGTTTTTACTTTCGAGTTCCTCAATTGAACGCATGATTATTTCTCCTTATGCGTCAGTGGCACTTTTAGTTCATCTAAAAGAGCCTAATGCACACCAAAGTGTGCCAACGCCGCCTCAAAAATTTGAGCAGCAGACTAATCATCCTAAAAGGATGTTCCAGCGTACCTAAGTGGTACATACCTGCTAAAAAAGAGCAGGACTAAAATTTTTCAGGCAACCCTGAAAAATATTACTGAAAATGCCTAGCTACGCTTTTAGGGGAGCTACGCATAAGAAGATTTAAATTGTTTAAGCCGGCGCTAATTTATAGAGCTTAGGTTACCAAGAGTAAAAAGCAAAGTATTTATCAGCCGCCTACTTAAAGCCTAAGTTTGTTTTAAGTTTCAAAGCTTAAATTTACCTAAACCGCTTAAAGCTTAAGGTTAAACAAACTCTAAAATTAGTTGGAATTAAGGTCTTCCATTTTTAGCTTGAGCGCGCCTTTACGCATATTAAGCGCTCAATTCACACTGTGGTTTAGGTTGAACTTAAGGGAAGTATGCGCCAAAAATGCTAAAACCCCCTTAAGGCGCATGATAAAAAATGGCAGTTGTGCCAAATACACAACTGCCATAAAAGCCATATGCCACATATCACATGCCACAAAAAAAGCCACATGCCATAAAAGAGGTCCGGCTTAAAGTTTAGAGACTATTCTAAAGCGGTGCTTTCAAGATAAGTGTTTACCTGACTTGCCCGAAGTAATAGTTCATATAATTCTAAAATGTCTTTATTAGTGCCATAGCTTTGGGTCAACTCCTGCGCTTCACGTTCAATGCTTTCGCGGCTCGTTTTAATTTGTTCACGGGCTATTTGGGCATAGGCATGCCCCGAAAGCTTTAAGGAAGCTTCAGCTTGAGTTAAGTATGATAACGCCATGCTTTTAACCATCGTGAGCGCTAAAATGCGCGCTTGCGCCTCAACTAAAGACACTGTGCCCCCGACATTTAAGGAAGCAAGAGTTCGAATACGCGCAAAAGCCCCCGGAGGTAAGGCATTAATAAACGTTATTTCTTCCGCACTAAAGGCTCCATTGTTTTGCCCGAGTTTCCCCACAATACCTTGCGTGCCATCTAAAGATGGCCCTAATAGCGTCTCTTCTATCTTAAAGGCGAGTCCCTTTAAAGGGGCTTGTGCTACCGACAGATTAAGACACCCTTGTTCATCTAAAGTATCGCAGTGATAACTTCTAACCGCGCCCCCTTCAACTAGATCTCTTAATGTCACAAGTCCCCCAGGAGCTGACGCTTTTAAACTTCCGTCTTTACTCGTAATAATGGTCCCCACCATACTCATTACCGCCTCGGTCAGCGCGGGGTCGCGCTTAAAGAATTCGTTTTTTAAGAGCATCTGCCACATGACATTACCGGCAAGTTCTTGGGTATATTCAGGGCTTGCTTCGGTTGCTTTAGCGTAAACGTTTTGGGGTGCGGGATCGGTACTTAACTCAAAAAGATCACCCATCCCCTTAAATTGACCAATCAGCGAAGCATCGTTTAGACCTTTACGGTCAAAGGCCCCTAAAGTATCATTAACGACCCCTTGCGCTAATTGGCAGCTATTCCCAAAATACGTATTTAACGCCATAACCTTACGCTGTAGCGTTTCCATATGCTGAAAACACTTCTCACACATCGAGCTTAAGGCAATAGAAAAAGCATAACCCCGCGCGTTTTGCGCTACTTGACGCAAAAAATTCACAAATTCATCTTTATTTATATAGGAAAACGAACCCCCATAAAGGTCAATCCCGCCACAGCCGGCCTCAATTCTTGGCGCCGTCATCGTAATGGGGTTTAAGTCCCTAATGTAATTACGCTGGACAATGCTTCCGCCGGAAATCACCCCACGGCGCTCCGTCATATAAGCTTTAGGTCGCGTCGTGTTATGAAGATCATTAAACATCTTATCAAGCTCCCCTTCAAGGTCAGCTTGCGCCGAGGTTGACAAGAAAAATACCGCCCAAAACCATAACACTTTGTCAGTAAGTTTTAGCGCATTATAAGAATGTTTAAATACCTTAAAAGAAGGTCTAAACCCCATAAGAGGAGGTCTAAACATCTTAAACGGGGGCTTACGTGTTTTATCTAGGCATTTAAGGGTAACCATTTGATTAAACGTCTCAATTTTCTTAAAGCCTTGCCAAATACGCATAACTTACCCTCCAAATATTTTTAGCTTAGAATTAAATAATGCCAAGCAGCTTTAAAGCATGGCAAATACGCCAAGCCTAACTCCTAAAAACACAAGCCCCCTGTACCTAAACTATGGCTAGTGGCAGTTTTAATTTGTAGGTAACTTGGGAATTAGAATTTGTAGGTAACTTAGGGAATTTAATTTTATGGGTAACTTGGGGAATTTAAATTTGCCTGCGTTTGGAATTAACGAACGCCTAATCAGCATGGAGATTCTGATTGTTGTGGTTATTCAAATGGGATACATGAGTTATAAATTGCGGCGTAAAACCCACACGCTTGCGTGTGGGATGAAAGTCGCTTTTT
>UQCV01000046.1 GCA_900539665.1 uncultured Succinivibrionaceae bacterium
GAATATGGAATTACAAATGTATCTTCATTAAGTCTAACAAAACCAATAATAAGAGTACTAAAACTATTCTTAGGAAGATAATTAGGAAGTTTAACTTTAGCGTTATACATTCCCTTATTTTTCTTCTTAAGAAGTCCAAAAAAAGACTTAAAAGAACCATCAACTTTTTTAAGAATCTGTTGTGCCATATTAGAATTAAGAGTTTTATAGTTCTCACTACTTTTTAAAAGAGAATTATTCTTTTGATAATTAAGATATTTATTCTCTCGAAAGTAGTATTGTCTAACATTATATACAGCTTGATTATATAGATTCTTAGCAGTATGGAAAAGTTCTCTAAGAGAAAGATATTCTTCTTTAGAAAGATGTTTAAGTTGTTGTTTAACTGTAAGATACATGGAGCTTCAACTCCTTTTTTCACACTTAATTATATCATATATTTAAGCTCAAAAGAGGTAAGAGCAAAAAAACAATTCATCTCCCACCTAAAGAGGAAGGAGTCTTCTTGGAGATTTTTGATAAATCATCATCCACAAAATAAACACTATTTGCACCTAGAAGTAAAAGCTAGTTCCTTTAAATTTTTCAACTTTTTAAAAATCCCCCCACCCGCAAAAAATAAGTCATAACCACTTAAAAACAAAAAGGGAACTCTACCCGAGTTCCCTAAAAAAACTAGCTAAGATCCCTTAAAGGACCGATTAAGGTTTGCAACCTTAAGCCTTACGTCCGTAACTACCTTCATCTTCAAGATCAGCATCATCCTTCTTAATTTCCATAGGAAGAAGATTTTCACGAGAAATATGGAGGAGTAACGGCCAAGTAGACGCTACGTAAATAGATGAAATAGTACCGAAAATAATACCGATCGCTAAGGCTAAGGAGAAGCCATAGATCATTTCCCCACCGAAAATTAACAATGAGAATACGGTAATTAAAGTAGTACCTGAAGTAATGATTGTTCTAGATAAAGTTTCAGTTAATGAAAGGTTAAACAAATCAACCATGTTCATCTTATGGAGACGACGAGCGTTTTCACGGATACGGTCAAACACCACGATCTTATCGTTAAGAGAGTAACCTAATACTGTAAGTACCGCAGCAAGTACAGTTAAGTCATATTCAACGCCAAAATAAGAGAAGAACCCTAACACCACAAAGACGTCATACACAAGGGAAATTACAGCCCCGAGAGCCATACGCCATTCAAAACGGCCTAAGATGTAGATCAAGATAATAAGCAAAGATACTACAATCGCGATAGCTCCAGAAGTAACAAGTTCTTCACCTACAGCAGGCCCTACGAATTCAGAACGTACGACCCGAGCTTTGCTATCAACAGAAAGCGCAGCCTTGCTAACCTTTTGAGTTACTGAAGCCTGATTATCATCACCCTTTGGCTGGAAACGAATAGAAACATCGCGTACAGTCCCAAAGTGTTGTACAACCGCTGAACCAATACCTTCGTTAGCTAATGCACCACGAACTTTATTAAGATCAACTTCTTGGGGATAAGAAATTTCTACCACTGCCCCACCAGTAAAGTCTAACCCCCAGGTAAGACCCTTGGTGCAGAGAAGATAGATAGAACCGATAACCAAAGCGAGGCAAATAACTTCAACAATGGTTGCAATCTTCATGAACGGGATTACAACCCCGCGTTTAATGATTTGAAACATGTTGATCCTCCACTAAATCCATAGGTTCTTGATCTTACGACCACCGCAGAAGGCATTAACAACTGCACGACAAGCGGTAACAGAGGTGAACATTGAGCTTGCAAGACCAACCATAAGAACTAAAGCAAAGCCCTTCACCGCACCGGTACCAACAATAAACAAGACTGCAGCTACTAAGAATGAGGTTACGTTAGAGTCAAAAATTGTTACCCATGCACGGCTATACCCCATATCGATAGCTTGTTGTACGCCACGACCATTACGAATTTCTTCTCTGATACGTTCATAAATCAACACATTCGCGTCAACCGCCATACCTATAGTAAGCACGATACCGGCAATCCCTGGTAAAGTCATTGTTGCACCAGGAATGAGAGACATTAAACCTACCAAGATAACAAAGTTAAAGATAAGAGCGAGGTTAGCTATTAAACCAAAAGCACGGTAGTAGATAATCATAAAGATTGAAAGAGCAATCAAGCCGTATAACATAGCATTGATACCGTTGGTAATGTTCTGTTGACCAAGGCTTGGACCAATGTTACGTTCTTCCACGATCTGAATCGGAGCAATCAAAGCACCAGCACGCAAAAGAAGGGCTAAATTATGCGCTTCAGTTGGGCTATCAAGACCAGTGATACGGAATTTATTACCAAGACGTGACTGAATAGTCGCTACGTTGATAATCTGTTCAACTTTACGGAATTTAGGCTTGCTCCCTGGAGCAGCATTTGGATCTTCCACGACCTTATATTCAATAAAGTTAGTAGCCATTGGTGAACCAATATGATCCTTAGTGAACTTAGACATAATTTCGCCGCCCACAGAATCAAGATCAATGCTTACTTCTGGACGACTGTTTTCATCCATACCGTTCTTAGCATTGATAATATGGTCACCTGTTAAGATCACGCGCTTGCTAACTACTACAGGACGCCCTTCACGGTCATTGATGATTTCATCACCGCTAGCAATTGCACCATTAGCAGCACTTGAAATATCACTCGTTGCATCAACAAGACGGAATTCAAGAGTTGCAGTAGCCCCTAAAATTTCCTTAGCGCGCGCAGAATCTTCAATCCCTGGAAGTTCAACTACAATACGATCCGCACCTTGTCTTTGTACGAGTGGTTCAGCTACCCCAAGTTCATTCACACGGTTACGAATGATATTGATGTTTTGTTCAACAGCAGAAGTCTTAATGTTACGAAGTTTTTCAGGCTTCATTACTAAAGTTACAACATAAGAATTGCCCTTGCCGTTACCGGAAGTCACAACCATATCGTTGTACTTATCACTTAAGATCTTTTGCGCCTGTTCCATAGTTGCTTCATCACGGAAGAAAACTTCAATAGTTTCATTTTCCCCACGAATGTTAGCTAAACGGATCTTGTTTTGGCGAAGTTCAGTTCTGATATCTTGGATATTTTGACCCACGATCTTTTTCATCGCTTCTTCCATATCCACTTCCATCAAGAAGTGAAGACCACCACGAAGGTCAAGACCAAGCTTAAGTGGACGCCCGCCAATAGATCTGAGCCAAGCCGGAGTTGCAGCTGCTAAGTTTAAAGCTACAATATAGTTATCACCTAAAGCCTTGACTAAGGTATCTTTGGTTTTAAGACGCATTTCATTATCTTTAAAACGAATAAGCGCCTGTCCATTACCACTTTCTACCGTACAATCTGAACATTCAGTTTTAAGAATCCCCTGAATTTTTTCGATATCGGCCTGTTCTAAGGCAATCCCACGAGCGCCACTAATCTGAATTGCAAGGTCTTCACCATACAGATTAGGGAGCGCGTAGATTGCACCTAGAATGATAGCAACCGTTATCATCAGGTTCTTCCACCATGGATATTTGTTTAACAAAATATGCTCCTCAAAAACAACGATACTCTGTTGTTCTTTTGTATATACCACATAAAGAAAACCTTCTCTTTATGCTCATTCTTTTTTTCTACTATTGTGTCGTCACCAAACGTAAAACTTAGTTTTAAGCATAATCTACATTCAGGACTAAAAACAGCCCACAGATCTAACATTACTGCTAGACCTGTGATTAAACTTACTTGCTAGATTTAGGAGCAGAGGCCTGAACTGCTTCTAAAGTCCCCTTTGGAAGTGGAGCAACCACATAATCACGAGTGATGGTTACATTAGTAGTTTCGTTAATAGCAATAACAAAATACTTACCGTCATCAGAAACTTTAACAATACGACCAACAATCCCGCCGTTAGTCTGAACTTCATCACCTACGCCTAATTGCTTAAGCAAAGCTTCAGCTTCTTTTCTCTTTTTACCCTGTGGGCGCACCATGAAGAAATAGAAAAAAAACATTACAACTGCAAAAATAATTACAGTAGACAACATGCCGCCCTGTTCTGGAACCTGAGCTGCAGTTTCTTCAGCAAAAGCTGTTGGGAATAAATTCATAACAGTAATCCTATTGTGATTTTAGTTTGATGAATAACACTATTTAATACATTCAATACTTTAAGGTAAGTAACTATGTTTGGCTTAATTAAAGCGTGAGTTTAGAGTCCTAAAAAAAAATTAGGTCAAGTCTCGGCATTTTATTAAGTGCTTTAAGGTTAGCCACAGTATTTTAACGGTTTATTATAGCAAAAAAGCGCCTAGGCACACTTGATTTATTTATCCTTTTAACCGGAGCCTCCCCGGAAATCCGCAACCCTAAAGCTCCTGGGGTTCAACCATTAAAGATTTTAACCTAAAAACAAGAAGGCCTGTCTTTTAACCAAGTAAAAGACAAGCCTTATAAAGATAGAGTATTTGGTGTTTTTACTAATTACTTTAATGGGTAGATCTTAAAAAATTCTGCGGCAAATTGTTCTAAAGTACCCGCTGCAATATGATCTCTAATATCCTGCATTAAACGCTGATAGAAACGCAAATTGTGGATGGTATTAAGTCGAGCCCCAAGCATTTCCCCACACTTATCAAGGTGATGGAGGTAACTTCTGCTGTAATGTCTACAAGTATAACAATCACACTTTGGATCAAGCGGTCTAGTATCATCACGATACTTAGCATTACGTAACTTCAACACCCCTTCAGAAGTAAAGATATGAGCATTACGTGCATTACGAGTTGGCATAACGCAGTCAAACATATCAACCCCACGAAGCACTCCATCAAGGATGTCTTGAGGTTTACCGACCCCCATTAAGTAACGAGGCTTGTCATCAGGCATTTTTGAGACCACGTGGTCTAACACGCGATGCATATCGTCTTTACCTTCACCAACAGCCAAGCCACCGATAGCATAGCCATCAAAACCGATACTCAAAAGTTCCTTTAAAGATTCATCACGTAAATCCTCATATACACTCCCTTGGATAATCCCAAAAAGTGCATTCTTATTTTCTAAGCGATCAAATTCTTCACGTGAACGTTTGGCCCAACGCATACTCAAGCGCATAGATTTTTCAGCAACTTCGTGCGTAGCTGGGAACGGAGTACATTCGTCAAAGCTCATGACAATATCAGAGCCTAAGGCATGCTGAACTTGCATAGATACTTCTGGAGATAAGAAGATCTTGTCACCATTGATTGGATTACGGAAATAAACCCCTTCTTCCTTGATTTTACGCAAAGCCCCTAAGCTAAACACCTGGAACCCACCTGAATCGGTAAGGATTGGGCGCTTCCATTGCATAAAATCATGTAAGTCCCCATGCTTGCGCATTACATCACAACCAGGGCGAAGCCACAAATGGAAAGTATTCCCTAAAATAATATCCGCCCCAATATCGCGAACTTCTTCCGGAGAAAGTCCCTTAACCGTACCGTAAGTACCAACAGGCATAAATGCTGGAGTTCTCACCGTACCGCGTTCGAACTTGAGCTCACCTAAACGGGATTTGCCACAAACTGCATGAACTTTGAATTCCAAAATGGTCTCCTTAAATCAAGGTGGGAGGTAAATTATTCTGCTTTAGCTGCACAGATAGCATCAACTTCAGCTTCGCTTTCTGCCTGGTCGTTTTTGGTGATAAACATAGCATCACCATAACTAAAGAATCTAAACTTATTTTCCACAGCATACTTGTAGGCTGCCATCACATGCTTATAACCTGCAAATGCACTTACTAACATAATAAGGGTTGATTCAGGTAAATGGAAATTAGTAATCAAAGCGTCGATTACCCGGTATTTATAACCTGGGTAAATAAAGATTGAAGTATCTTCAGCAAAAGGAGCGATCACATCCGCACACCCCTTCTTAAGTGCAGCTTGAGCCGCGCTTTCAAGAGATCTAACAGAAGTGGTACCGACCGCAATCACGCGACCACCTGCTGCTTTAGTCTTAAGCACTGCTTCGACTACCTCGTTTGGAACCACCGCATATTCTGAATGCATGTGGTGATTAACCACATCATCTTCTCTTACCGGCTGAAAAGTCCCTGCCCCAACGTGAAGGGTAACAAATGCTGTGGTTACCCCTTTAGCTTTGAGTTTCTCAATTAAATCGTTATCGAAGTGAAGTCCGGCTGTAGGTGCAGCCACAGCACCAGGAATAAGTGAATAAACTGTTTGATAGCGTTCTTTGTCGCTTAGTTCGTCACTACGATCAATATATGGTGGTAATGGAATATGGCCTATTTCCGATAGAATATCGAAAATCGATTTCTCCCCCTGGAAACACAATTCAAAAAGTTGTCCTTCTCGTCTTTCCATTACGGCTTCATAACCTTTATCGAAAATAAGGCGGGCCCCTTCCTTTGGAGATTTAGAAGACTTTAAATGCACTAAGGCGTTATGTTCGCCTAAAACACGTTCAATCAATAATTCGAAGTGGCCACCAGTTTCCTTATGACCAAATAAACGCGCAGGAATAACACGAGTATTGTTAAACACCAACAAATCGCCAGGTTTAACCAACTCAAGCACATCATAGAAATGACCTTCGCTCAGGGCTCCGCTCTTTCCATCTAAACACAAAAGACGGCTATGGGTGCGCTCCGGGCTCGGATATTTGGCAATAAGTTCTTCCGGTAAATCAAAAAAGAAATCTTTCTTTAACATAATAATAAAATCGTTCCAAAAAAGGAGATTAGCCAACCGGCACCGAAATAAACAATAGGATGTAGCATTTTATAGCAAAAGCAAAAGTATTACATCATTTTGTATAAAAGAAAAAACCGGTGTCCCAAAAGGGGGACGCCGGTGTTATCAATAAAATAACATTAAATAGGACTAATGAACTGGAGCCATTATATCAGATTTGTGAACCTCGTCAAGAATTTTTAAAAAACATCTCAAAAAATTTTTTTAATTTTAATATTGATACATAGCCCACAAAATCAAATATTTGTTTTATATGGCTTTGACCAAAAAAAAACGGCACCGAAGTGCCGTTTTATTACTTTTACAAGCTAAATAAATTAGTTACGAATGTACTTGGTAGTTCTTGGGAACGCCTGTTCATTCTGATCGAAGAGGTAGCAAGCTTCAGCTGGGATACCAACTTCAAGCTGATCACCTGCTTCAACAGGGATTTCAGCAGTTGCTTTAACAGTGAAGTCTTCGCCATCAACGTCCATGTATACAAAGCTTTCAGCACCGAGGTGTTCAGCAACCTGAACGGTACCAGAAAGACGGCTAGTAGCATTGCTGTGATCAACTGGAACCAAGTGTTCAGGACGAATACCGAGTTCAACCTTATCACCAACAGCAGCCTTGCTAGCGTCAACACAAGCAGTGATAACATCACCAGTATTGAGCTTAACCTTACACTTGCCTTCACCGATTTCGATGAGCTGCCCCTTAAGGAAGTTCATCTTTGGAGAACCGATAAAACCTGCAACGAACTTGTTCTTTGGATTGTGGTAAAGATCAAGTGGTGTACCAAACTGTTCGAGGTTGCTTTCAGCGTTGTCCTTAAGTGGGCTTAATACAACGATTCTGTCAGCAAGAGTCATAGCTTCAACCTGGTCATGGGTAACGTAAATGATGGTTGAATTGAGTTCCTTGTGCAACTTAGCAATTTCGATACGCATCTTCACACGAAGTGCAGCGTCGAGGTTTGACAATGGTTCGTCGAAAAGGAATACGTGTGGCTGTTGAACGATAGAACGACCAATAGCAACACGCTGACGCTGACCACCAGAAAGTGCCTTTGGCTTACGATCCATAAGAGCATCAAGACCAAGCTTAGCAGCTGCATCATTAACACGCTTATCGATAGTTTCCTGATTTACCTTTTTAAGCTTAAGACCAAATTCCATGTTCTTACGAACGTTGAGGTGTGGATAAAGAGCGTATGACTGGAACACCATACCAACACCACGATCTACAGGAGGAACGTCGTTCATATACTTGTCATCAATGAGGAGTTCACCTTCAGTGATGTCTTCGAGGCCTGCAACCATACGAAGAAGAGTTGACTTACCACACCCAGATGGACCAACGAATACGATGAATTCGCCGTCTTCGATGTCGAGGTTGATGTTACGAAGAGTATCCTTTAATACCCCTTTCTTATAGTTCTTTAAAACGTTTCTTAATACTACTCTAGCCATTTATAGCTCCGTATAAAATTCAAAAATTCTGTTTTATCAATGCGGGAGTTTCCCTCCCGCACCATATAGGCTCTGTTAACCCTTTACGCCACCAGCAGTCAAACCGCCTACGAGCCAGCGCTGTGCCATGAGGAACACGATGGTAATAGGTAAGCCTGACATTACTGCTGCTGCTGCAAAGTCACCCCACAATTTGTTCTGTGAAGCGAGGTACTGTTGAGAACCAACTGCCAAAGTATACTTATCAACATCGTTGAGGAGGATACTAGCTACTGGAACTTCAGTGATGGTACCGATAAATGAAAGAATGAATACTACAGCCAAAATTGGCACTGAAAGTGGCAACAATACAAGCTTGAATGCCTGCCATGGAGTAGCACCGTCGATTGCTGCAGCTTCTTCAAGTGAAGCATCGATAGTTTCAAAATATCCCTTAATGGTCCAAACGTGAAGCGCGATACCACCCATGTAAGAGAGGATCAAACCGCCGTGGGTATCAAGACCAAGGAATGGAATATAGTGACCAATGTTGTCAAACAATGCATAGATAGCAACGAGAGCAAGCACAGCTGGGAACATCTGGAAAATGAGCATGCAGTTAAGAATGAAGTTCTTACCAGCGAAGTTCAAACGAGCAAATGCGTAAGCACTAGTAGTAGACAACAACACGATGAAAGCTGAAGTAACTGCAGAAATATAAATAGAGTTCCACAACCACTTAAGCACAGGGAATGGTGGGTTTACAACCTTACCTGATACTTCATCAACATAAGAAATGTTGAAAGCAAGCTTCCAGTGATCCAAGGTAAGAGAATCAAGAGGAGGGAAGAAAAGCCCCCAAAGTGAGTCAGATACCTGAGTTGCGAAGTTACCTTCACGGAAAGAAATCATGATTACCATATAAAGTGGAAACATAATCGCAAGGATAAACATCCACATAATTACATGGGTAATGGCAATACGATATTTAATGGATTTTGGTTGAACAATAGCCATTTAATTACTCCTTAGCTGCCATCTTTGAAAGTTTAAGGTTAACTACAGACAATGCACCAACGAGGATGAAGATTGTAGTAGCAATTGCAGAAGCAAGACCGTAGTCGTTACCACCTGCACCACCTTCGAAGGCCAAACGGTAGGTGTAAGACACTAACAAGTCAGTGTGACCAGCCATAGACGCAGTGGTTGAGCCTTCTTCAGGAATGAAGTCAGGACCACCGTTGGTCAACAACATAATAAGAACGAAGTTGTTGAAGTTGAATGCGAAAGATGCAATCAAAAGTGGAGTTAATGGCTTCATCAAAAGCGGAAGAGTAATCTTGAAGAAGTTCTGGAAAGGACCTGCACCATCCATTGCAGATGCTTCATAGAGGTCATCAGAAATTGACTTCAAAAGACCCATACAAAGAATCATCATGTAAGGATAACCGAGCCATGCGTTAACAATGAGGATCATTGAACGTGCGAGGCCAGCTTCACCGAACCAATCTGGCTTAATACCAAAGAAGAAGTCAAGGATACGGTTAATTTCACCGAAGTTTTCGTTAAACAACCCCTTGAACACGAGGATAGAAATAAAGGATGGAACCGCATATGGAAGAATAAGCATTACACGGTAGAAGCCACGACCCTTTAAGAATTCCCACTGAGCAAGACATGCGAGTACCATACCAATAGCAAGGGTAATGAACACAGTACCAGCAGCAAAGCAAACGGTCCAAATAAAGATCTTAATGAATGGTTCAGAAATGTTAGGGTCAGTTGCAATCTTCTTGAACTGATCGAAACCAACACCAATAATAAAGCCAGGGGTGTAGTTATCACCAACAAATGAGCCATCAGTTTCATTAAGATAACGATAGTAACCTACAGACATGTCTGGAGCAAAAAGTCTGTTTTCTTGCTGATCAAGCAAAAGGCTACCATTGTAATCTTCAGCTGAAACTTGAGTGTTGTTAGCAAGAAGCTTGTTCTTGATCTTCTTGAACTTTTTCTTTACAGCCCCGAAGCTGTTCAAGTCAGTCATAGACAATTCTTTGTCATCTAACTGCACTTTAACAAGCTTTAAGTAGTCACGATACATGATCTTGCACTTAATGCCACAAAGTTCGCCGTTTACAGAAGCTTCCTCACGAACCTTAATGGTGGCTTTTGACGCAGTAGACTTGTTTACAGGCTTAGTCATTTGTTCTTTGTTGTACAAAGTAACTGGATCTGAAGCGTAGATCTTTGAAGGTGTTACAGTACCATCTTCATTCTTAACTTCTGCAGACTTGAGAACGATAACGTGTTGATCGCCTGCGCGCTTAAGAATATCGAAGGAATAGCTACCACCTTCTACGCGATAGGTTTTGCTTAAATGAAACTGTTCCGCTCTTTCAAGAGTAAACAAATTCTTAGCAGAATAGTTGGTAAAAGAAATATAAATCGTATATACCAACGGGAAAATAATGAACACAACCATACCCGCAACACCTGGGAAGATGTATCTATGAGGATATAGCTTGTTTAAGCCGAATGTTAAAACACCGGCCCCAATTATAACAGCAAACAGCACAGCAAAAGCATACTGGCTGTCCATAATCATTTTTCCTACCCACACAATTCCTAGGACGAGAGCTACTGCTAAAAACAGCAACTTCATCCATGGAATTCTTTGAGCATTTTTAGCTGAACCTGTATCAGGCCCTGCTTTTTTTGCTTGTTTTTCCATGTTACCAAATTTTCCTATCTTTGTAATTTAGCTTGTAAATGTAATAAAATTCCTTTCATTACAAATAAAAACTTTAATAAATAATCATTATTAAAGCTTTTATTTCTAACGTTTATTATGGCATAACAACCAAATTTATTTAATCATAAAACCCCGATCTGCACCGGGGTTTGATTTGTTATGCTAAATAAAGCATATTACTGTTCAATACGACGTTCAGCAGTTGAAAGAGCTTCTTCAAGTGACTGACGGCCAGTAGTTGCATTCTTAAGTGCAGTCTGGAATGAAGACCAGAAACGGTTCATTTCAGGAACGCTAGGCATTGGGTCACCAACCTTAGCATTTTCCATGGTCTGCTTAACACGAGCACCGCTCTTAGGATCAGCTTCGAGCTTAGCCTGGAATGACTTAAGACCAGCAGCACCAAGTGGCTTGTCGTTGTTCATTTCGGTCAAACCTTCATCGGTAAGGAGATACTTTTCAAGGAATTCCTTAGCAAGGTCCTTGTTAGGAGAAGCAGCATTGATGGTCATACCCTGAACACCAACGAATGGATGAGCTGGCTTGCCGTTAAGAGATGGAACTGCGTTTACAGAAATCTTAATGTTCTTAGAATCATACTGACCCCATGACCATGGACCGTTGATGATACAAGCAACCTTGTTCTGAGAGAAGCTTGAATCCATAACACCGTAGTCAACACCCTTTTCGATGTGACCGCCCTTAACGAGATCGATAAGGAACTGAACACCGAGCTTAGCACCTTCGTTGTTTACGCCAGAATCCTTAACGTCATAACCGCCAGGGATCTTCTTGAATGCGTAACCGCCGTTAGCAGCGATAAGAGGATAGGTAAAGAATGGGGTCAAGTAGTCCCACATAATTGCGCGCTTGCCTTCAGCCTTAAGCTTTTCGTCAAGAGGAATTAATTCTTCAAAAGTCTTTGGAGCAGTCTTAACGATGTCGGTGTTACAAATAAGAGCAACTGCTTCAAGAGATACTGGGTAACCATAATACTTGCCATCAACTTCCATTGCTGACCAAGCTACGTCCTGGAACTTAGCCTTTTCTTCAGCACTTGGTTCGATTGGGGTAAGAAGACCAGCCTTAACCCATTCACCAAAACGGTCGTGAGCCCACATGAAGATATCAGGGCCATTGCCGGTAGCAGCAGTCTGCTGGAACTTAATTTCAACCTGGTCTGGGTGAGCTACGGTAACCTTAACACCGGTAGCCTGTTCAAACTTCTTACCAACCTTAGCGATACCATCGTAAGCCTTGTCGCCGTTAACCCAAATAGTCAACTGACCTTCTTCGATAGCAGCAGAAGCAACCTGAGACATACCAAAAGCAGCTAAACCAACAAGAGTAGCTAAAACAGTCTTTTTCATTAGTCAATCCTTTTCGATTTAATTATATTGAATAGCGGCGTTCAACCCGCCCTCATTTGACGATAAACATCATAGACTACATGTAATCAAAAGTAGCATTAAAAATGCTCCATATTAGACACACTTCGCATTTTTAGACGATGTTCCGCTTTGTGATCGCACTTATTTTACAGTGAAATCATTTTCAAACAACATTTTTTTTACCGTTAAACCGCATTTTTGTGGCTTTTTACCTTATTTGGTAATACTTGTGGAACATACTTATCGTTTACACTAATGCATGAAATCCATAACAAAATACTTTATAATCATATAAGAATATTTTGACTATTAGCTAGCCCAACTTTGGTCTGTTACGAGGCGTTATGAATAGTTTTTCAAATTTTGGTAAGTATTTTACCTACAAGGATGAAGTATCCCGAACCATTAGTTGGGGGCATTGGTTTACTTTTCTTAATATTTTTCTGACTATTCTTTTAGGTAGCGCTTACATCTTATATAGTCCTAATACAGACTACACTTCATTAGGTAATTTCTATCTTATTATTAGTTGGTTTGGTCATTTCAGCTGTTTAACCTTCCTCCTATATATGTTGCTCTTATTCCCATTTTCATTTATAGGCTCGTTACGCTTTTATCGAATCTTTGCCGTCACCATGGCGGTTATCCTTTTAGCAATAATGCTTGTAGATATCAAAATCTACCAACAGATTAAAATTCACTTAAGTCTTAGTGTGCTAGAGCTATTCTTTGAGCAAGAAGGTTTTTCGACTGGGATTAACTTTAACTTCTTATACATTGCTATCCCTGTACTTATTTTAATTGAATGCTATTTTTCTCATTTAGCGTGGAAACACATCTATATTCACAACTACAAAAAAACTACCAACGCTTTCGTTGCTGTGTTCTTATTGTGTTTTCTCTCCACCCACGTTTTAAACATTTGGGCTAGCGCTTATAAGTACACTCCGATTACCGCACAAAAAACACTTTTCCCAGCATACTATCCAATGACTGCTAACACATTTTTAGCTGAACACGGTTGGATCATTGCCGAAAAGAGTAATCACAAAGCTAAATTCAGACCAGCTCACTACCCGTTAGAAAACATCGAAATTGAAACAGTAGATAATTATCGTAATGTTTTATTGATTCTCGTTAACGGTCTAACTTACGACACCGCCTTCAAACTTGGCAAAGAGGCCATGCCTGAATTAAATGGTTATGCCGAAAACAACATGATGTTCACCAATCATTACTTAGGGGTTAATGATTTTCGAGAAGCAAGTTTTGAACTTAGCTATGGCTTACCGGCTCAATATCAATCTTCTATTGAAACAAGCCGTTACGTGCCCGTAATTATTTCGGAAATGCGCTTACAGGACTATAAAATCCACGCTTACTTATCTAATAAAGATCAAATAATTTCAAAAGGCCAAGTATCATCTATTATGGGGCTTAGAAGTAATGCCACTTCGATTTACAAAACTGATAATGAAACTGTGCAAGCTGCGGTCAGAGCAATTAACAAATGGGATGAGCGCCACCAATTTTCTGTAGTTAGTTTAAACGACCTCTATGATGGTGGCTCCTGCGCCGCCTACATGGCTGAAGTTTCACACAGCGCCGAAATCAAAGCTAAATATGAAAAGTGTTTAAATAACACTGATAAACATATTTCTATGCTTAGAAATGCAGTGCAAGATGCTGGAATGAGTGATAACACCATTATCATTATCACTTCCGCCAAAGCTCGGAGTGAAAACGCATATTTTAGACATAATTACCATGCACCATTAATTATGCATTGGCCCGAAGTTACAAGTCCAAGTCGCATAGATATGCTTACCGGCACTCAAGATATTGCCCCTACTATTGCGCGTGAAGTTTTAGGTATTACTAACAGTCCTGAAACCTTCTCTAACGGCATTAATCTGCGTCGGATGCAGCCTCGTCTATGGATTTTGTCTGGCACCGATCGAGAATTTCAGATCATTAGCGAAACTCAAACTACCATCTACGATAGACAGGGCAACGCAAGTATTTATGCTGACACTCCTGGCGCTAATCAACAACCTAATATGACCACACTTATTAAAGCCATGAAGCTTCTCAACAAGTTTACGGAAAACTAATCTACGAGCTTAAAAATTTATTAAGTGTAAAACTGAACACATATAAGATGTTTTAAGGACTAAACAATGGCAAACATTACTGTCAACAAAGATAATATTCAAGAAGTTGTCGTCACAGGCTCAATGAATAAAACTGTACTTTTATTCATTTTCGATCCACAAAACCCCGCGTCTGCCACCATTAAAGCAGCTATTACTGCTGCAACATCTGTGGCTGAAGATTTTTTAACCATCGCTGAAGCTGATGCTCACGATCCAATAATTCAACAAGTTTGCATGCAAATCGGCATCTCTTCCCTACCTGCTATCTGTGTCTTTAGTGGCGGTCGCCCAGTTGATATTGTTACCGCTGAACGTTTACAAGACGCAGCCCAAGCAAGCGAAGCCATCAAAGCCTACATCCCAGCTCAAGATCAAATATTTTTAGCTCAAGCCTTAAAACTCGCAGCAGACAATAAATTCAGCGAAGCTTACCAACAAATCAAACAAGCTTATGCTTTGAATGATAAAGATATCAATATCAAATTTACCATGGCAGACATGGCAATTAAAAACAAAAAAATTGAAGAAGCAAGAACCGTCCTTGATTCCGTCGACGCTAACAACCGTATTCAAAAGACTTATACTGATTTAGAGTCCGCTCTTACCTTAGCTGAAGCTAGCCTTAAGAATCCGGCTAGTAAGCAGATGGAAGAAAAGCTAGCCGCTAACCCTGATGATTTGGAACTTGTAAGTCAGTTAGCTACAGCTTGGAGTCAAGAAGGTAAAATTGCTGAAGCTTTAGAACTACTTCTTAAATATCTAAGAAAGGATCTTAATGCTGGCGATCTTAAGAAAATCTACCTTGATATTCTAGCCACTATCAATGGTGACCCTTTACAGCCTGTGTATAGACGTAAACTCTACACCTTGCTTTACTAAACTCCTAAGATTGTCTCAGCCACTAAAATTGTAGAAGGCATAAAGAAATCTTTAAACAAAAAAAAGAATAAACGGTAGCAAAAACTTAGCTACCGTTTCATTTGAGCTCGGCAAAATTTTTCACTGGCCCTTTTATCCCGCCCTATCGAAGCTAAAGCCCCCAAAAATATTTCACATCTTTAATTAGGCTTACAAGCCTTTTTGAATCGTTCATTAAGTCACCCACAACCGATTTATAGTCCTTAACTATTGCACGTTATCAAGTAGGTGTTCATAAAATGATCTGCTTTCGGCTAAACGCCCCATCCACGCTCTTACTTTTAAAATATCGTCTTGTTTATCGCAGGTGCGTAATGCTTCATTAGCACTATACAATGCTTGATCCCATTTACCGGCATATTCCCCAGAAGCAATGTTAACCATATACATGCCACAAAAGTTCCTTTGCGCGCGATAAGTTTTGATTAAAAACTCATCCCCGAGGGCAAAGCGTCGACTAGTTTGACATTTACGCACTACTTTAACGACATCGTTATAACGCTTCATCTCTAAATAGAGCGCGGCTAAATTGGCGGCTATCACTTCATTATCAGGACCTAGACGGCGACGCCCTTCTAGTAGCATCTTTTCCGCTTCGGCATAGCGTTTTTCAGCAATTAAAAAATCCGACATGGTATCGAGATAGAATAAATTTTGCCCATAATTAGGTTTTAACTGCTCTAGAGCATTTTGGGCCTCAGTCATTTTTTTTAGTTCTAAAGCCGCTAGTGCCTTTAAATATAAAGCAAACGGCTCTTTGGCATTTGTAAGCAGTCTTTTATCCGCTTCCTGTAACAAATTTTCAGCCTTTAAACCACTATATCGCACCATGATGCGTGCTTTAGCAAACAAAAATTCAGGGCTTTCATAATAATTTTGCACTTTATAAGACATTGCACGATTATCAGCGTCTGCAATACGTTTTTCTACAGCTGGGTGATCGATTAACATTTCAAAAGCTGGGTTTACTTGCCCTCCCGCAGCGCGCAAATGACGCATCATATTCCCCATACCACGAGGATTAAACCCAGTTTGCGCCAACAAATCTACCGCCAAACGGTCGGCTTCATATTCATTAGCTCGCACTATATTTATATCCGCCTGTTGCATCCCAGCCATAGACGCCATTAAACTTGGTGCGCCTAAAGCAGGATTAATCACTGCTAAAATCAAACTCCCTACTATTGACATCACGCCACCAGGTAAATTAGCTCTCTTTTCTTCAATGCTACGAGCTAAATGTCTTTGAATCACATGGTACATTTCATGGGCTATAACGGATGATAATTCGCTTTCTGTTTCTGAAACCAATATTACCCCAGTGTGCACCATTATTTTGCCCCCAAAGAACGCAGCCGCATTGATGGAATTATCGCGCACCCAAAATGGCTCAAATGGAAATCTAGTACCTTGAGCTCTTAGAGCCAAGCGTCCCACTAAGCCTTCTAGATACTGATTTAATACCGGATCGGTGATAACGGGAAGTTGTGACCGGGCCACTGTTATAAAGTAATTACCCAACTCCCGTTCTTGCTCAAGCGAAAGCCCTCGGCCCCCAGGAGTACCAAGTTCAAAATATTCTGAAGCTACCACAGATGAAGCGAAGGTTAAACTCATACCTATCAACATCATCGAAATAATACGTCGTAGTTTTTTCACTACTAGCCTCTCTTATTAAATGCCATTTTTAGCTATTAGCCTGTAACTTTAGATCTTAGGTTTATATAAATAAAGCAAACTTTGAGCATTTTAAAACAACAAAGAATAATCCCATTGAACTCACAGCACATTCAATTTTACTCATATTGAATTTTCAGTGCTCTATTTTATGAAAATACTGTATTTAAAGCATATAATAGACCTATGATAATTTAATAACTCCTAGTATTAGGACTAAAAACATGATTGAATTTATTCGGAGATGGTACCACCGGTACTTATCCACCCCGCAATCAGCGGTTCTCATCTTACAATTTATTACTTTGTTTATCCTTGTCTACTACTTTAACAGTATTATTGGACCAATTTTAGCAGCATTAGTTCTCGCTTTTATCTTTGAACGTCCAGTATCTTTTCTCGTTAAGCGTGGGACTTCCCGTTTAAAGGCTAGTATTTTAGTAACTCTTAGCTATATTACTTTTGTGGTTGCCCTAGTAGTAGCTATTTTGCCTCCAGCTATCGATCAGTTATCTAACATAACTAGTACTATCAGTAAGACTTTAAGTACTCCAACTCAAGCTCAGCAAGATAAAGTTAAAACCATTATCGATACCAAGGCTACAGTCGAAACTAACCAAGCTTCTACTTTAAATTCAGCTACAATTGAAGTTCCGGCTAATAAAGTTGCTTCACCAAAGCAAGTTGCTACTAAACCTACTGCTAGTGATTTAACTCAAGACCTGACCGTAGCCTCAAACACAAACTCCAACGAAGCTACCTTAGCTACCGTTACACCAAATTCACAAGTGGCAACTTCAAATTTGGGTACTCCAAATAGCCTCACGACCGAACTTGGGACTGAACACACCCAAGTAAATGCGTTTAGCAAGGCAGAATTATGGCTTATTCAAAAGGTTAATGAATATACCCCTAAATTACCTGAATTTTATCGTAACCTTATAACTGAGCAACAAGTACATGATGCATTTATCCTTACACAAAATGCATTAAAAAATTGGTTATCCCCATTCTTAACCACGAAGATTGCTCCGATTATCATGGATACTTTTTCCTTGTTACTCTACTTTATCATTGTGCCGATCTTTACTTTCTACATGTTAAAGGACAAGCCAAAGTGGATTGAATTTGGTAAACGCTACCTATCACCATATGATGAAATCAGTAACTTTTGGAAAACTATTAATAAGCAAATTGGTCAATACTTATCAGGCAATATTATCCACATAATTATTTCCGCCTCTGTGAATGGTATTGCATTTGCGTTATTTGGTCTTAACTACTCTTTGCTCCTTGGGATCGGGGTTGGGTTAAGCGTCATCATTCCATATGTTGGGGCTATTATTATCACCGTGCCATTACTCTTAATTGGGGTAGTACAATTTGGTTTTACTTCAGACTTTGTATGGCTTTTAGTGATTTACGCTGTAATCCAGCTTTTAGACTCTTACTTACTAACCCCACTTTTATTCTCCGAAACCTTAAACTTGGATGCATTTACCATCCTATTAGCCATTATGGTCTTTGGTGGCATCTGGGGTTTCTGGGGCGTTGTTTTGGCTATTCCATTAGCCACATTTTTTAAAACAGCGTTTGCTATGTGGCCAAAGAACAATTTGCCTTCAACTATGTAAAACAATATTACTCATAAAGAGAAGCGAGTTTTTAACTACCTGCTCTTACGAAAAAACCGTTATAAAATACGACGTAAAACCCACACGCTTGCGTGTGGGTTGAAAGTCGCTTTTTTCTGAAAAACTATATTTATATCACTTGATATTAGCATGGAATAATATATAATCTAGATGTTAGAAAGATTGACTGTACTTCCTTGTCGTAAGACAGATATTTACCGCTAATGTGGTCGTAGGACTCTATGGTAATGAAAGTCCTGATTCAAACAGATTTACACTTGTAACTCCAAAGCCTGAAAATGGTGTACGATTACAAGCTACACTTGACAATCAGAACCCCACGGGCTTGCCCGTGGGAGCAGTCAGCAACAATTATCTCGGATTTTATCTAAAATCTCCAAGAAGACTCCCACCTCTTTAGGTGGTGAGTAGTTCACAAATAATATCTCATAGTGAAATGTGAGCTAGAGATCAAATCAATAAAATTCGTTA
>UQCV01000047.1 GCA_900539665.1 uncultured Succinivibrionaceae bacterium
TAGGAATGTGCAACTCAAGAACCCCAAGTCTAGTGGTGAACTCACGGGTTCTATACCCATTTCGTTGAGTGGTGCGATTATCGCTTCTCTTATAGGATTCTGCGCCAATTTGTTCAGTTGCTTCCGCCTTTAGAATCTGATCTAACACTGCGTTTAACAGCTGCGCTACTCCCGTATCTCCTTGGCATAATAATAGATCTTTAACTTTGTCTAGTTCTAGTGTAAGATTAGCTTGTTGGGCCATTTCCCTTTCCTTATATAAATATGAATGTTGGTAATTAATATTTTACAAGGTTTACTGGGGCGTGGCCCAATTTTTTAAATTTACACCAATTATATGGACTCAATCGTAGTTAGCTTAATAATAGTTAATGGCGGCAAGCATTAGAGGCAGGAAATTTAAATGCAAAATAAATGCAAAGCGATTCTTGAAATTCTGAACAAGGTAATTCTCGATAAGAGTGACAAGCTAGAACTTGCTCTAACTTGTATTTTAGCGCGCGGGCATCTTTTAATTGAAGATTTGCCTGGAATGGGGAAAACTACCTTAGCTAAAGCTTTTTCTGAAGTTTTAGGGTTAGAATGTCGCCGTGTTCAGTTTACTGCCGATATGCTCCCAGGTGACTTAACAGGCTCCTCCATTTATAACGAAAAAACTAGAGAATTTGAGTTTCATCAAGGGCCTGTATTTACGAGCATGTTGTTAGCCGATGAAATTAACCGTGGTTCGCCACGCACTCAAAGTGCGCTCTTAGAAGTTATGGCGGAACACCAAGTTTCAGCCGATGCCGTAACGTATAAAATCCCAGAGCCTTTTTTTGTGATTGCAACTCAAAACCCACTTGATCAAGCCGGGACTTTCCCGCTACCTGAATCTCAGTTAGACCGTTTTATGATGCGTCTTGAATTAGGTTTTCCGTCACGCACTGAAGAAATGCGAATTTTACGCGGGGAAAATGTGCGTGCTATTACGCAACCTGTGTTAGCGTCACCACAAGAACTCATCACCATGCAAAACGAAGCGACTGAAGTTTTTGCGTCAGAACCGGTGCTTGAATACATCATGAACCTGTGTCTAGCTACCAGACAAGATCCGACGATCCCAAATCCATTGTCACCGCGGGCGTCACAAGCTTTATTAGCAGCTTCTAAAGCTTTAGCTTATGTTGATGGGCGTGATTTTGTGACAGCTAATGACGTGCAACGAGTCTTTGCCGCCGTGGCTGAACACCGTATTAGAAAGGGCGTGATTAGCTTAGGCTCAAATCCATGCAGCACCAAGATTTTAAGTCAGGTCAATCCTTTATCTTAAGCTAGAACTAAGCTAAGGTTTAGGTTTAGCTAGCCTAAGCCTTGTAAACTTAAAAAGCTGAGGCTTAAAAAGAGCAGTGGCTTATAGAGTGGAATAACTAAAATCATGCAGTGTATCGATGAAAGCGCGATGCGAACTAGCATCCGTAATATCTACATTTTCCCGACTCGAGCCGGATGGCTCTTTTTGCTCGCCTTAGCTGTGATGTGGTTATTTGGCGTTAATTACGACAATAACCTTGTGCTTTTAACTGCGCTTTTTGGTGGGTCGGCCTTTATTTCCGCTTTATTTATAACGTGGTCTAATCTACGGGGGATTATAATTTTTCCGGAAGCAACTACGAGAGAAGTAAAAGCCGGAACCGGCGTGCCAGTATCGTTTACGATTGATACCGCTAACCGTAAGGTTTATGGCGTAAAAATTTGGTCCTCCTGCTCTGAAGCCACTACCCCAGTTGATTTGGCTCCTGGGGCCAGACTTAGTGTTATTTGCCAAGATGAAGGCCGTGGGATCTTTAGATTTCCTCGTTTTAAGGTTTATGCTGATTATCCATTAGGCTTAATGCGGGCTTCGTTTTATGTTGAAGCTAAAGAGGTAGTTACGGTTTGGCCGAAGACGACATCATGTGAATTTTTACCACAAAAAGATTTACGTGACGTGCTGAATTTACGGCCTAAAGATCAAGCGGTTCCTAGTGCCTCTTTAGGTCGGGGCTCAGATGAAATTTCTGGGTTGCGCCAATATCGTGAAGGCGATCCATTAAATCTAGTAGATTGGAAACAACTAGCCCGTGGCCGTGGACTTATGGTGCGTGAATTTAGTCCTGATACGGCAACGAGTGTAGTGCTTACAGAAAACTCGGTTCGAGCTCAAGACTATGAAGATAAAATCAGCAAGCTTGCCTATGCGGTCGATACACTTGCCGCGTCAGGCGTACGGTTTGGGCTTGAGTTTGCCAGCTTAAATATTCTACCTAGTAGTGGCGAGAGTCAACGCGTCCGGATGCAAAAGGCTTTGGCGTTACTGCCTAAGGAGGAGCAATGATTTTATCGACTAGAGCTATGCTCCTAATGGGTTTGGTCTTTACGCTGGCCGTGTTATTTTTAGGGGCGCATTTATCATATTTAGCAGCGGCGGTCGCCATTGTCGCTGTAGGGCTTAGAATCTTATGGGCGTGGAATATAGTCCCACTTCCAGGCCGTAAATTAGTGCGGGCGTTGTCACTCGTAGGCTTTTTAACCGTCATTATCTTTAAATTTTGGGGCGGTTCTTGGGGCGATGCGGCCGTAAGTTTATTGGTTCTAGGGTGCGCTTTAAAGTTTTTAGAGTTACATAGTCCGCGTGATGCTTCCGTATTAGGGACGACTATCTTTTTTTTAAGCGTCGTGCCTTTTATCTTCCATTACGAAATTTATATGGCTCTTTATTTAGCAGTGATACCTATACTTTGCTTTTGGTATTTTATGGCCATCAATGCGGTGCGTACCTGGCGCCATGAGTTTAAAGTTTTACTGCGTATCGTATTACCAGCTTTGCCTTTAACCGTGCTAGTGTTTTTTGGAATGCCACGGCCAACGGGACTTTGGTCGCTACCGCAGTCAGTAACGGCGCGTGAAGTCGATGTTTCAGGGGTTAGTGGAGAATTTAGCCCAGGCGACGTTTCAGAAGTAGTTAAATCTGGGGAACTGGCTGCACGCGTAATCTTTACAGGGCCGATCCCTAATATTCGCTATTTTAAAGCGGTTACTTATGAACGCAATATTGGGGGCAAATGGTACCAAAGCCAAGAAAGTGAGAATTTTCAGCGACGCCTAAGATACAGCTTTAAACCGGGCGATGAATATCCACGACCTCAAAGTCAAAGAGGGGCTCAAAAGTATCGCGTCATGGCAGAAGCTAGGGGTACGCCATTTATTCCTACCTTAGCTGGTAGCTATTCACCTGATCACGATGTTTTTTATCTAAATGGTGAGTACTATGTGGCGCGTGAACCTTTGCAAAGTCTTAAAGCGATAGATTTTGAGTATCCAAGTGTTGAAGCTGAGCGCGAACCAAGCGGGCGCTATCTACGCGAGCTCATGGGGATTTCCCGCCATGAAAATCCGCAAACTTGGCAACTCGTAACGGACCTTAAGAACCAAAATCCAGATGAAGAGTCTTTAGCTCGAGCCTTTATGGCCGTATTTGCCCAAGGGTATACCTACACTTTAACTCCGGGAAAATTTGGGGTAAACAGCACGGATGAACTCATCTTTACCAAAAAGCAGGGCTTTTGCGGTCATTATGCGCAAGCTTTAGCGGTAATGTTTAGAATGGCGCACATTCCTGCACGCATTGTTGGGGGCTATGCCGGAGGCAAAGTTAACGGCAACTACGTTATTTTACATGACTATGACGCCCATGCGTGGACGGAGGCTTATATTAATGGCCGGTGGGAACGCTTTGATGCCGTGCCACAGCTTACCTCTGGGCAGGTAGGAAGTGAGATTGAAGATATGCTACGCGCCGAATTTGAACCTAAGTTTAAGCTCACACAAATGCTTGCTTCTTGGTCTGAGTATCTTGATTACCACTGGAGTGTTTGGGTACTTAACTTCGACGAAACTTCGCGAGCCCAATTTTTTAAATCCGGTCGGGTGTTTATCGTCTTCGGTGGCGTGTTATTCTTAACGGGGGTGGTAATTTTATTGTGGTGGTGGCGTAGACGTCGCGCTTTACGCTTAGCGCCTGAAATTGAATTAGTTAATAAATTCTATCATGCAGCTGCCTTAAGTGGTCATGAGGTAAATTCGGGAGAAGAGCTTAAGAACTTTGTGGCGCGTTTAATCACAACATATAAGCTCGAAGGGACAAATAGCGCGACCGCGTGGCTTGAATTTGTGGCGCTTTTTGAAAAAATTCGCTATTCAAAGCATTCGGCTCGTGAACATGCATTATGGCGCCGTGAGTTAGTGACTAAGGCTAAGGCGGCAATTTTGGCGTGTAAGAGTTTGCCTAAAGAACCTGCGGATGATTAAAGCTTATTAAAAGTTTAAAGTCGGGGTGGAGTCCTTGGAGGGCTTAAATTTTTAAGTCCATAGGTCCATAGAGAGGAGAGGTGGTGTAAGCCTAGCTTTAATGCTAGCTTTAAACCTCGGGGCAAATTAGCGCTAAAATGCTTGCAAACTTACTACTAGCAACAATTTGCAGTCAACAACAACTTGTGGCAAACAACATGTGGTTAACAAAAAAATTGCTAGCAATTATGTAATGGCGCCAGCAGATATAAACTTTTAAGCTAATAATTCGTAGCGTATAGATGGACTTAGGAGTCATTTACGCCAAGCTATGCAAAAATTGCATCGGTATTTGTGACCCAAGATGGCGTGAGGGGCGTAATTTAAATCATTTAACGCGTAAGGTAGCAAAAATTTTTTCCCCTCTTGTTTATAATTGATTATGTTCTCAATATGTTAGTATGAGTCTAAGGTTTGGTAGTTCGATGGTAGCAACTTGCCCGTGAGCATTGAGGGTATAATTGCTTTTTCAAAAGCTAACTTTATTGCAAGGCGTGAGTTTATCCTAATATTTGGTTTCGTTTGTTTACTAAAAGCTTTATTCAAAAGTGAACTTTTAGTGTAAGGCAGGCTCATACTAATGGTTTTTAAAAAAGTGCATAAAGGAAATGAATTATGGAAATGATAAAGAAGTTTATTTTATCCTTTTGGATGCCTCATTCCAGAAAGTTTTGGGCGCTACTCCTTTTAGGGTTTGTGTTTTATGAAGCATGTGGGTTGTATTTTCAGTATGTGCTTAAGCTAAATCCATGCATTGAATGTGTGTACGAACGCGCTTGCTTTATGTTTTTTGGGGTGGCGGCCCTAGTTGGTCTCATAGCTCCACGTTTTATGATTAATAGAATTTTAGCTGCTTTGATTTGGGCCGTGTCTTCAATCTGGGGGTTGATTATCGCCATCGAGCATCGAGGCTTTGAAATAAGTTACCAAACAAAGGATCCGTTTGCTGATACTTGTGGTTTCTTTGCTAACTTCCCAGCTTGGTTTAAGCTTGATGAATGGTTACCTCAAGTCTTTGCGCCAACTGGTATTTGTGGTGATGCTAGCTGGGAGTTCCTAGGTTATACCATGGTGCAGTGGATCGAGTTAATCTTTGTTTGTAACGCCGTGGTTGCCGTGCTCTTTGTGTTGCTTTCATTAGTGCCACAGAGTATTTATGTAAAGTGGTGCAGTGCAGCGCGCATTCCAGTAATGCTTTAAGCCGGCTCTTAATTAAGGCCAGACTCAATTAAGTTTGATGCTAATTTATTTAAAAACTCTCTATACAGGTATAGGTCTCATTTGAGGCCTATATTTGTATATGGCATATGTCATAAGTCATGACGTTACGAAAGAAAAGAAGGAAAAACCGACATTTTCAGTTTGGCGAATTTCTACATTTTCAGTTTGGCACTAACAATAAAGCATTTCTTTCTTGTATCTGAGGTTAAACGACTTGTTCTAGAAACTAGTTTATACACTAATTGCAATTGTAGGTTGCGCCAAGCCAAATCGTCTCTAGCTGCATATCGATAAAGAGCAGTCTTTGATATTTTCTTATCACTAACTCAAGTTTCCCACATGGGAAACTTGAGCTTACTAGAGGAGGAATATTCCAGATCCCTTGATAATCTCAGATCTGACGGTAAGATCTCTAGATAAAGTAAGATCTGATAGGATAATGGGATAATGGTCACAGTAATCTATAAAAACAGAACTTAAAGTTTTAAATAACGAAAGTTAAAAGGATCATCTAATTCGAGATCATCTACTCTGATAATCTCGGATCAACTTCATGATAACCTACAATTCGAAAAAATAACACTTTGGCTACCCAAAATCGCCACCTAAACACCCCAAAAAAAACAACGTTAGATGAGGCTATAGCTACAGATATAGCCATAAATATTATTGTTATTCAACAATTGAAATTCTTTCTTAAAAAACTATCAAAAAATGTTGCAACTTGCTTGACACTAACCGTAACCACGCTATGGGGTGATGCGAAGTCAAAAGCCATTGTTGCGGTCAATACGGAATTGCTTGATGCTAACTGGCAAACTGGGAAATATATCGTTGAATTTGAACAAGGTGGTAAACAAAGAGCTGAATATGGCAAAGGGTTACTGGTAAACCTTGCAAAGGATTTAACAGCAAGAAATGGAAAAGGTTTTAACAGAACAAACCTTATCTATATGCGTAAGTTATACTTGGCATTCCCAAAATGTGGAACACTGTCCCACAAATTGACATGGAGCCATTATTATGAACTGTTGAAGTGTGATAATGCACTTGAAATGCAGTTCTATTATAAGGAATCCATCAAGGAATGTTGGAAGGTTAGGGAACTGAAAAGACAGATGAAAAGTTGTCTGTTTCAGCGACTTGCACTAAGCACAGATAAAGCAGGAGTTCTTGCTTTGGCTAACGAGGGACATCAAGTACAAACTCCGCAAGACATCATTCGTGATCCTTTCGTGCTTGAATTTGCAGGACTTCCCAAACAGAAACGCTATAAGGAGAGTGACTTGGAAAAGGCTCTTAAAGACCACATGGAGCAGTTCCTTTTGGAAATGGGACGTGGTTTTGCATTTGTGGGCAGACAATACTCCATGCAGATAGGAAGCCGACAGTTCAAGGTGGATTTGGTATTCTACCATTGTATTTTGAAATGCTATGTGCTAATTGACCTAAAGCGAGCAGAGATAAAGCATGGTGACGTCGGGCAGATGAATCTCTACCTTAACTATTTCAAAACAGAAGTATGTCAACCTGACGATAATCCACCCATTGGCATAGTCTTGGGAGCAAGAAAAGACGAACTTCTGATGGAGTATGCCTTGGAGGGTATAACTAATCAATTGTTTGTGGCACGTTACCAACTCTATTTGCCCAAGCGTGAAGAACTGCAAGCGCAACTTGACAAGTTGTTGGACGAAGCAGAGTAATAACAATAAAATAAAAGTAATCGAGCATATCTGTGGGTAAAAACAGATATGCTCAATGACTCATTTATAGCAACAAATAGCGGTGGATTAGATATTTTACAAGAAAACTAAATTACACCAACAATATGGACTTGACTGATTATTGCATTGGTGGCATGCACTTAAGTGGAAATTCAATGCAAAATATAGCTTCTTCCGAACAAATAGTTAAGTTAGCGCAAGGTTTAAAAGCCACCAAGACCAAATTCTATACTGGCCATTGCACTGGAGAATATGCATTTAATATCTTAAAAGAACAGCTCGGGGCGCAAATTGAAGCAATTAAGTCAGGACTTGAGTTTGAATTATAAAGATGAGAGAGAAACTAGAACTTAAAGGGATCATAAAAGGAACTTAAAGAAAATCTGAATTTATAGCTTATAGCAGACTTTAATATCAAGAAACAAAAAAACAGTAGAAGCTCTTAAGGTTACCCCCCCCTAAGAGCTTTTATCTTTGGGGCAGGTTTGGTAAAAAAATGGTTCTTCATAAATTTAGTGTTCTTCCCAAGGGGATTTTTAAAAAGAAATTTGCAGATGAAGGCGGTTTGATTTAACCCAATCATGCTATGAAAATGGCTCTATAGCTAGGTTTGACGAGCTTTTTTAAATGTATTTTAAGGAAATGTGAAATTAAAAAATTAAGCGATTTTACAATAATTTAACACAGTCTAAAAATTGATTTCCCAAATTTAAGTTAAATTTCTCGCCGTTGGCAAGCCGGTGTCAGAGGCTGCCGTGTTTTTTCGCTGATGAAAACTAAAAATAAAAACTGGTAACCAGCGAAGAAACGGGGACGGTGAAAACTGTCAGGCAGTCGGGCTTAACTTAAATTTTTAGGATTCACTTATGGAAATACTCTTTTTAATCCTGGTGGTTTTTCTGCTAGTCCTTGCGGTTATTGACCTTTTTGTTGGGGTTAGTAACGATGCGGTAAACTTCCTTAACTCAGCCGTTGGTTCACGTATTGCACCACTTAAACATATTTTGCTCGTGGCCTCTATCGGGGTACTTATCGGGGCAACCTTCTCTTCCGGGATGATGGACGTCGCTCGTCATGGCATGTTCTTCCCTGAAAACTTTAGCTTCCAAGAAATGATTTTCATTTTCTTTGCGGTGATGGTGGCAGACGTTTTACTTCTTAATCTCTTTAATATGTTAGGGATGCCGACTTCAACTACCGTATCTATTATCTTCGAACTCTTAGGGGCAGCTTGCTGCAGCGCGGTAGTTAAGCTTTACTGCGCAGGTAATGGTTTTGGGACCATCCTTGAGTATATTAAGCTCGATAAGACTGCAACTATTATCTCTGCAATCTTAGCTTCTGTAGTTATCGCTTTTATCGCTGGCGCTTTAGTCCAGTTCCTTTGCCGTGTATTGTTCTCATTCAACCTTGAAAAGACCTTTAAGTATTTTGGGGCGGTATATGGTGGTTTTGCTTTAACTTCTATTCTTTACTTCTTAGTAATGAAAGGGGCTAAGGGTGCATCATTCATGAAGCCTGAATACCTTGAATTCATTAAGGACAACACTGCTGTAATCGTGGCTGCGCTCTTTATCGGTTTTACCGTAATCTGCGAACTCATGATTTTAATGAAGAAGAATGTATTTAAGCTCATCATCTTAGGCGGTACTTTCGCTTTGGCTTTCGCCTTCGCAGGTAACGACTTAGTGAACTTCGTTGGGGTGCCACTTGCAGCGCTTGAAGGCTTTATGACCTATACAGCTAATGGCAATGATGCTTCTATTAGCATGAGCGTGCTTAACGAATCTTCAAAGGTTTCTTCAATCTACCTTGTTATTTCCGGTATCATCATGGTTGTAACTTTGGTAGTTTCTAAGAATGCTCGCCGTGTAATTCAAACTTCTATTAACCTTTCAAGCTCAGTTCGTGGTACTCACGAACAGTTTGGTGCCTCTCTCCCAGGTCGTGTTATCACTCGTATTGGTCTTGGGGTTAGCCGTGGTACTTTAAAGGTTATGCCGGCATTTATGACTGCCTTCTTTGGTAGCCGTTATACTCCAGTGCCACGTACAGAAGATCAGCCCAACCTTCCATTTGACTACGTACGTGCTTCAATTAACCTAGCGGTAGCAGCAGTCTTAATTGCTTCTGCAACCTCTCTTAAGCTTCCGCTTTCTACTACTTATGTAACCTTCATGGTTGCTATGGGGACTTCATTTGCGGATGGTGCTTGGGACCGTGAAAGTGCAGTATACCGTATCTCTGGGGTGTTCGCAGTTGTTACTGGTTGGTTCTTAACTGGTTTATGCGCCTTCGTAACTACTTTTCTTATCTCTTTACTCATTGCTGTAGGTTCTTGGATTGCTGTATTTGCGCTCATGTTTATTGCTTGTGCCGTTATCATCAAGACCAACTTTGTAAAGAGCAAGCAGTCTAGCGTAATTAAGAACATCATTAGCTCAGGCAGCGATGCTCAGGCTATCCTTGGGGCGGTTAGAACTTCTATCCCTAAGTACTTTGGTCACTCTGTTGATGCAATGGAAGAATGCTTAGATAGCTTCTTTGCTGACAACGAACTTAAGCTTCGTCACGCTCGTAACAAGGTTAGTAATGTCCTTGACGACGTTCGTTCAGAACGCGCTGCTTACTACAGCATGGCTCTTGACCTTAAGGATAAGAAGGCTGAAGAAGCACTCAATTTCTTCTACCTTAGCTACTCAAACATGGTTGAAGTGTGCAAGAGTGAACGCTCTGCCATTAGCGATGGGTTAAACCACGTAGCTAACCGCCACGTAATCTTTGGTGGGGTGTTGAAGTCTCGTCTCTATGAAGTATTAAATTCTCTTAAGAGCATGGCTGAAGGCCTTGATAAGGCTTACGACATTACTTCTAGCACTCAAGACTCCATGTCAGAAGTATTAAGACTCTCCATTGCCTTTAATGATAGCGTTGAACGTGCTCAGCAAGACTTAGTAAACGAAATCAGCGATGAAGAACTTTCCATGAGCTCATCTGAATCTTGTTTGTCCTTGCTTCAGGGGATGCGCGACATTGCAAACCGATATGTAGCAATTGCTATGTATGCTCACGCCATGCCACTTCTTAACAAAGACGCAGCAGACGCCTCTGTTATCGAAAAGTTCAAAGCCGGTCTGACAGCGGCTGGAACTAATCCTAAAGCAGTACAAGCTCAGTTCGAGCGTTTGGGTCACCATATCTAGTCACTAATTTTAAGCGTAAGCTAGAAAGATTGGATTTCCAAACTTAGAGCCTTTAGCATGATTTTTGGCTGAAGGCTCTTTTTTTGTTTTTCTCAAACCGAAAATGAAACTCCTTTATATGAGTAACCTAAAGTGGACTTGGATAGAAACCTTGATAGAAATTAGGATAACTCGAATAACTCAGAAAAATTGGATAAATCTGATAAAAGATAAAAATAGAAGAATACAAGAATCGAAGAGCACAAGAATCGAAGAATCGAAGAGCACAAGAATCGAAAAATCGAAGAGAGTTTTAGAGAAAACCTGCCTTTAAGTTTTCAAGTCGCTATGCATGCCTGGCATGCAGTAAAAAACTTTAACAACCAAGGTTAGAACCATATATGTAGGAGGCGCATAGGGATGATGTCTTAGAATTTTGAGGAAATTAACAGGATAAGACGGTTTTTCTAATTTGCGCAAGAGAAAAACATGTATTTAACATGTTTAAGCTTTACTTTAAATTAAAAGCATGTAAAATGAGTGAAAATTTTCATGTAAGGATTCCGCGCCTGTGTGAGTTTTTGCCTGAAAATTATCTGGCTTAATTTCTGAATCTAACCGGGAATCTGACGGTATGTCCATTTTTTCTTTTAATATTGTATCATTGATTACGATATTGATCGGGCTGTCTTCCGCGATCGGGATACTGCTCGGCTCTATCAGGTATAAAGGGGTCGGCCTTGGCATAGGCGGCGTGCTTTTTGGTGGCATTTTCATGGGGTGGCTTTCATCTCATTACGGTTGGATTCCAACTGATGTTAAGTCTGCTGAATTCCTTTCATACAAGCAAATTTTGCACTACATGCAAGAATTTGGTTTGATCCTCTTCGTTTATACCATCGGTATTCAGGTAGGTCCTGGGTTCTTCTCTAGCCTTAAAGGGACGGGTGTTAAGCTCATCTGTTCAGCCGTATGTATCGTGCTCATCGGTGCTTCTATCGCTTTGTGCTACAACTTATTCTTCGGTTTGCCGCTTGATATCACTGTAGGTCTTTACGCAGGTGCGGTAACAAATACTCCGGCTCTTGGTGCTGGTCAAGCTATGATTGCTGATATGACTAACTCCATCGTGCAAAGCGGTCTTGCCCTCCCTGAAGCTTTTACATTTTCTCCTGAAAATGTTGATCCTGATGAAGTAACTAAGAACATAGCAAGTGCTTACGCTGTAGCTTACCCATTTGGTATTTGCGGTATTCTTCTTACCATGCTCATCATTCGTTTTGCTTTCCGTGTTAGCGTTGATGCCGAAGGCGAACGCTACGATCTTGAAAAGAAGAGCACCTGTAAGGATCTCAATACTCAGAACGTATGCGTAAACAACTCTGAATTGTTTGGTACTACTTTAGGTGATGTTAGTGTACTTAAGAGTGGTGACGTAGTTTGCTCTCGTTTAAAGCGTGGCAACTCACTCATGGTACCAAAGAGCAGCACTGCTTTAGAAAGTGGCGATATTTTGCACCTTGTTGGTAGCGATGAAGAATTAGCTAAGGCGGCAGCCTACATCGGGGAAGCGGTAACCGTTTCTCTTACCACTCGTGGTACGGATCTTACAGTACGTAAGGTTATCGTAACTAGCGATCGCGCTACGGGTAAGACTCTTGATGCTCTCGAAATCAAGTCTCGCTTTGACGTTGCTGTTTCTCGTTTAATGCGTACTGGTTTGGAATTCATTCCCCATAGCGGTACCGTTTTACAGTTTGGTGACCAATTAAACCTCGTAGGTCGTCAAGAATCAATCGACGCAGTAGCCGCAATCGTTGGTAACAGCACTGCAGCTTTACACAAAGTGCACATGCTTCCAGTATTTATCGGCTTAGTGCTCGGTATGCTTTTAGGCTCTATCGCTATTCCAGTTCCTGGTCTTCCAGCAGCTCTTAAGCTTGGTTTAGCAGGTGGTCCGCTCGTAGTAGCAATCTTATTATCTCGCTATGGTCACGTCTTAACCATGAACAAGATTCACTGGTTTATGCCAGCTGCTGGCAACAGCGCTCTACGTGAAATCGGGATTGTGCTCTTCTTAGCGATTGTAGGCTTCAACTCTGGCCGCGGTACTTTCGTACATGACCTTGTTCACGGTGACGGCTTAATGTGGATGTTCTACGGTGTATTCGTTACTTTCGTTCCAATTATGATTTGTGGCATAGTTGCTTATCGCTTCTTACGTGTAAATTACCTCACCATGTGTGGTATGCTTGCAGGTTCTATGACAGATCCTCCAGCACTTGCATTTGCTAACGGCATGTACAAGAACTCTGAAGCTTCAGCTTTAGGTTATGCTACTGCATATCCGATCACCATGTTCTTGCGTATTTTAACTCCGCAGATCATGATTATTATTGGCTATGCTTGCATGCAGTAATTTAAGAAAACTTATTTAGGTTTGAGGCCTCGGTTTATACCGGGGCCTTTTTGTTTATCGGCGGGGTTAATAAACAAACTGTAAGTGCTTTAAAAATTTCAAAATTTATGTTTAGGGAGATTGCTAGGTGGTTACAGTTAGGCGCGCGATTTTTTAGTAAATTTTATGTAGGCCTCACGTTAAATATGGGTATAAAT
This sequence comes from uncultured Succinivibrionaceae bacterium, assembly GCA_900539665.1. Taxonomy (GTDB): domain Bacteria; phylum Pseudomonadota; class Gammaproteobacteria; order Enterobacterales; family Succinivibrionaceae; genus WG-1. Next base: position 13,115 of record UQCV01000047.1, read on the forward strand.
TACGCAAAGTAAGAATCATTTAACCAATGAAATTAACGTCAATTATGAAAATATAACGCTGAGGTTTCAGAGAAATTCTGCGAGCAGAACTTTAATATCACTTATTATTTACGGGAATTTAACAATAGAAAATTTGAATAATGATATCCTTATTGCATAGCTTTTATTTTGCCAGTGATTTTAACGTTTAATGAGTTCCTGGATGATGGCGTGACGGAATTTGACGAGAGGGGCGGTAATGCAAGACAATCTTATATTTGTCGTTGAGGATGATGCAGGTATCAGAGAATTAGTTCTCTATACTTTACGTAGTCAAGGCTTTAAATGTGAAGGGTTTGAAAGCCCGGCTGAATTTTGGAAGCGCTTAGAAGAAGTAAAGCCTGTTCTTTTGATTCTTGATTTAATGTTACCTGATGAAGATGGCATGAGCGTACTTCGTAAGCTCAAGGCCGATCCAAATCGTCGCGACATTACAGTGATGATCGTTTCTGCTCGTGGCGAAGAATTTGATAAGATTTCAGGGCTCGACGGTGGGGCAGACGATTATGTGACTAAGCCTTTCGGGGTCATGGAACTCGTTTCTCGCGTTAAAGTACAACTTCGTCGCCGGGAAACTAGAAGCAACCCTGCTAATGCTGAAAAACTTACTTGGGGACCGGTTGAAGTTGATACGAGATATCACCGTGTTACCGCCCGGGGCGCTCCAGTTGAACTTACCCTTAAGGAATACGAACTTTTAGTGTTATTTATCAAGCATCCGCATCAGGTGTTCTCTCGTGAACAACTCTTAAATCAAGTGTGGGGGATTGATTGTTATATTGAATCAAGAACTGTGGACGTACACATCAGAACTTTACGTATGAAGCTTGGTTTAAGTTCAAGCATTATTGAAACGGTCCGTGGTGTTGGTTATCGTCTCGCGGAAGTGCCACAAGTTGCTGCGGCTTAAGAATTAACCTCCTTAGCTAAAGTGGCCTTGATAGCTTGTTCTGTCTAGGCCTTTTATTTTTTACTATTGATTACTATTTGTTTAGTTCACTCTTTATTTTGTAACTTTGTTTTAGGGCTTAGTTTTAGGAAGTCTAGAATTTTAAAGTTTTTTTAGGTTGTTGTATTACTGAAAGGTTTGGATATTTGCATGTACGTAATGTCTATTAAATCAAGAATTTTTCGGAGTATGGTGCTCTTTGCCTTAGTGGCTGCTACCGCTACTTCGGTGATTTTGGCCTATTTATTCTTCTTAGATGAAGAAAAAGAATTAAAGTCTAATTTGGTGCAAACCGGAGCTTATCTACAGATTGGTTACGACCATCAAGGAGAAAAGTACCTTGAAGCTATAGGCACCATGTCGAAGGACCGTATAACTTTAGTCGGTACTGATGGCAAGGTTATTTACGATAACCGTGCTAGTCAAGAGTTGATGGAAAACCATAATAACCGTAAGGAAATTATTAAGGCGCGGACTAATCGTACTGACTTGTTAGTGCGCATGTCAGACACTTTATCAAGCCAAACTTGCTACTATGCAGTGTTATTAAAAGATGGCAACGTGCTTCGCGTATCGCGTGAAATGAACTCTATTTACTACGCGATTGTCAAGGTGTTACCTGAAATGATGCTTATCATGCTTTGTTTGTTAATCGTGTTTATTATTGGCTCCCGCCTTATCACCAACAGCATTGTTAAGCCCATAAATTTAGTTAAGATTGCAGAAGATCAAAACTTACCAGAGGCGCCATACCAAGAACTCGAACCGTTCTTTAAGCGCATCGCGGCGCAAAACGACTCCATTAAAAAGCAGCTCGATAGTATTAATAAGACGCGTAAAACTATCAATACTGTCCTTGATAATATGCTTGAAGGGCTGATGTTAATTGCGGCTGACGGTAACACCATCGTCACAAGTAACGAGATTTGTCGACGTCTCTTAAAGCAGTTGCAGCTTTCAAATGACGACAGCACCAAGCTCATGTTCCCACGTGATTCTGAACTGTCGCGTGGTTTGTACCGTGTTTTAGCGGAAAAGGGTAATTGCAGCGTGTTATATTCCGCACGTAATAAGACTTATCGTTTCTTATTCAACTCTTTAAGTCGAGCTGATGGGTGTATCTTAACCGTACTTGATGTGACTGAAACCGTTGAACGCGAACAATTGCGTCGTGAATTCTCTAGTAACGTATCGCACGAACTTAAGATTCCGTTAACTTCGATTTCAGGCTTCGCTGAAATCATTGCTAATGGCTTAGCCAAACCTGATGATATTACTCATTTTGCTAATAACATCTACCGTCAGGCTCGTCGCTTGTTGAACTTAATTAGTGACATTATCCATTTGTCAGAAGTAGAAGACGGCCAAGGTCCACTATTCTCTTCTGAGCAAGTCCAAAAGTTTGATTTACTCACCGTCGCCAAAGATGCAGCTGATTTTTTATCCGCTGAACTTGATAGACGTAATATTACGCTTGAATTTACTCCAGATTGCGCTTTTGCTGAAATGTACGGGATTATGCGTATTATTGAAGAATGTGTCTTTAATCTTATAGATAATGCGATTAAGTATAATCATGATGGGGGCCATATTCAGATTACGGTTAAACCGGTGGAAAACAATTGCGTGACCTTTATTGTTAGCGATGACGGGATTGGGATTCCATACGATGAACAGGACCGTGTATTTGAACGTTTCTATCGTGTTGACAAGGCTAGATCTTGCCAAACTGGGGGCACTGGTTTAGGTCTTTCCATTGTGAAGCATGGGATTTCAGTGCATGGCGGGACTATCACTCTTGATAGCGATGAAGGTCATGGCTCTACCTTTACCGTGGTGTTGCCAATCTGTTGTGCAGCTATTAAAAAATAAGAGGTAAAAACTTAAAGGCCTTAAAGGCATAGCTTAGCTATGCACATTAAATTTTAGGCTATAGCATAGAGACAACATAAAAGAAGTTGTCGTATAAAAGTTGCTAATTTAGGTTTTACATAGATTTACAAGAAAGAAGGTCCTTAGGGGGCTTCTTTTTTTATTTTTGATGCTTAAAGTGCATTAGGAAGTACAAAATTATGAATAACAGTTTATATTAATTGATTTGAGCTAAGCTTAAATGCTGAGCTCAAATCCAAGTATAAAGAAAGTAAGCCCAAAGTAAGTAAGAATAATTTAAGCAAAACTAGGAGGATGGATGCAGATTTTAGGAGAGTCGGCTGTTTTAGATGCAACTTTAAAGCGCCAAGAATTGGAGCTTAATAATAAAGCCCATGAAGATGTAGTTGCACCAAAACTAGAGTTTTTATTACAAGTGCTCTTAGAAATTGCTTTTAGACTATACACTTGCAGCGCCGAAACTAGACTTATTGTGATGACCACGGAACGTATTGCCAAGTCTTATGGCTATCAGGAAGTGCAAGTTGGGGTGTCGCCAGAATTTATTTTTGTGTGTATTGAGCATCAAGGTAAACTCTATTCTCACACGCGTAAAACCGGACCTATCGGCATTAACATGTCACGACTGGCGGAACTTACAGGTATTTGTTTAGCAGTAGAACGCCATGAGCTTACTTTAGAAGAAACTTATAAACGGGTCCAGGGAGTAAAGAACTTTAGTTATGGTTCGCTTACCTTAACTCTAGCTATTGCCGCTTCAACCTTTGCCTTTGGGTTTTTAAATGGTGGGGATCTGAGGGTTTGTGTTTGCGGGTTTGTTGCCGGCGGTCTTAATATGGCCATTCGCTTAATGCTTTCTAGAATTCATCTGTTTCCGATGTTCGTTTTTGGGTGTTGCGGGTTTTGTGGGCCACTTATCGCTGGGATTTTGGCATATGCGTTCGGGTTTTCGAAAGCTGATGGTGGGCTTAGTATGATGATTAGTGTGTTATTGCTCGTGCCTGGTTTCCCATTTGTAAATGGGGTTTTAGACTTGTTTAAAGGCTACTACTCCATGGGCATTTTGCGCCTTGTTAATACCATGATCTTACTTTTAGCGGTAAGCGTGGGCTTTACGTTAGCATTAAACTTTTTAATGCATTTTGTGGCCAAGTAAGGAGCAAAGACCATGGAACATACACTTCTTTTTTACCTAATTGATTTTGCACTCGCAACTTTACCGGCTGTGGGTTTTGCCATGCTCTTTGCAACTCCGGTTCGGTATTTACCACTAGTGGCTTTTGGGGGCGGGTTTACTCATTTAACTCGCGTGTTAATCATGGATTGGTTTGGTTTTCATATCGGGATCTCCACGTTCTGGGCGGTGTTTTTGATGAGCCTTATCTTCATTTATATTGCCCCAAGAATTCATGTGCCACGGCCGGTCTTTACCGTAGCTTCCATTATTCCGATTATTCCTGGTAAGTATGCATATAGCGCCATCTTGGCCGCTATTAAGCTTCATAACCAAGATGGAAGCGGGGGTGAAGTTTTAATGGAACTTGCAAGTTCCAGTTTAATTTGTGGTGGCATTATGCTTTGTATTGGGATGGGGATTGCTTTACCGCCATTACTCTTTTACCGTAATCGCCCTGTAGTTTAATGTTTAGTTATGGCCTTTATGCTTAGAAAGTATAAAGGCCTTAATTTTTGATGATGTTTGGGGGAATGTTTGGTGGGATGTACCAGCCTACTCAAAAAGTTATGATTTAACTCATTTGTTTTGAAGAGATTTTTTTCTAGAAGTCTTTTTTTGCTCAATCATTTCTTTTTCAAGCTCATTGAGCTTTGTTCACTGCTCATTCATTTTAGCTGTATCAATAACAATTTCAAACTTATCCTTACTCTCTAATTGATCCTTTGAAATCTCAGCTTTTTCATCAGTAGCAATTTCACCACCTTTTGCTGATGATGGTTGGTTAGGAAAATACTTAGTGATCTAGTTATACAAGGTTGTTCTCTTTATCTCTGGATGCTCCGTAACAAACTTCCACTTAGTTAATCCACTTTTGGCAAAGAGCTGAATATACTTAAGTCTTTTCTTCCTTGGTGTAACTTTGTCTTGCCATTAGTTGCGATTCCTTCAATATCTTTAACAAACGCTTCACAAACTATTGTGTTACCCAATGCCGATCAATATTTAAAAATGAGTGAGCTCACTTTTGAATAATAATGACTGAGCAAAATAGCTATATTCTCAGTGAGCTGTAACA
>UQCV01000048.1 GCA_900539665.1 uncultured Succinivibrionaceae bacterium
GTTGCGCATCTCTACAATCTCGTCAATCACGGCAGCATACTTCTCGCGTGCTGTCTTGTAAACGCGGTCGTCAAGGTCTTGATAAGTTGCAGGCTTTAACTGCAAATCCTTAAATGAAATATAAGTAAGCGATTCCTTTAACACGGCCGGGCTTTGCTTAAAGTAGGCGCTAGCAACTTTGAGAGCTTTCGCTTCATCAGTGAGCTCACTACCTGTCTGTTCGTATAACTTAACAAACAGCTGGGCAAGTTCTGGATTTTGTTTTAAGAATTTGCCATTAAACACGAGTAAGCAGCAGATGGAGTTAGGCCATAGTTCCGCAGAAGTATAAAGCACATGCCCTAAATCTAAGACTTTAGCCACGGCCCCAAATGGTTCGGCGACGCAGTAAGCGGCAATTTGTCCTGAGGCTAAAGCTGAGGGCATTTCCGCTGGTGCAAGTTCAGTAATTTGGATATCGTCTTTAGTGAGCCCCGCCTTTTTCAAAACTTCTAGCAACAACAGATAATGTGAAGATTGACGGTGGGGAATGGCAATGGTTTTACCCTTTAAATCAGCAGCTGACTTGATATCCTTTGAGGCGATAAAAACATTGCCATCACGGTGTCCTGAAGCGGCTGCACTAAGGTCTAAGCCTTGTTCGCGCGCTTTCATGGCAAGTTCTGCTAAAACCGGAGCCGCGTCAACGTGACCGGTGTTTAAGGCATCAAGTAATTCAGGCCATGAACCATAACGGACTAATTCAATTTTAAGCCCGTGTTTAGCAGCAAGTTCCTGTTCTTGGGCTAGCGCTAAAATCGGTAGGGCGTGAGTAATTGGCAGGTATGCAATCTTGATGGTTTTTAGATTTTTAGTTGCTTCTTGGGAGGAAGTAGCTTTTGGGGCTACTTCTTGTGCCTTAACCGCGCCACTTGCTTGGTTTTCAGCGCCTCCACAGCCGTTAAGGCCGAGGCAAAAAGTGAGCCCTACCAAAGAGTAGAGACTTAATTTAGTAAGTTTTTGCGGGTAAGTTTTGGTGGTGGCGAGTAACTTAGTAAAATTGATATTCATATGTAAAAATCCTTTTTTTAGGCCCTTGGGACTTTTTTAAGTCGACAAGGGTTTAAGACGAAAGCTCAAGGCTAACGCCTTAAAAATACGAGAGACCAAAAATTAAGGAGTTATGCTAACTCTGAAGTTCTTGTTTAGGCTTGAGCTTCGGCGTGGGTTGGGGCCCAACCTAAAGCGACCCGTTTAGCTTTAAGGTCGCTAATGATGAGGTTAGCTAGCTCTTCTGGGGAAACGTTTACGTTCATGCTTGAACCTAAAAGCTCCTTAGTGCCGTGTTTTAAAAATTCAATCACATTCTTCGAACCAAAGATTGGCGCTTCAACGCAGTGATAGGAGTTAATCCCCATGAGTCTAAAACCTAAAGCGGCGTTAATCCCTTTTTCGTTACCCCATTCAGGAGAAGCGAACGCAAATGGCATGTCTTTTAAATCTTGACCAAAATATTTAGCCAACGCTCCAAAAATGGTAGAAGAACGGGCGTTATCGATACATTCGCCGACATGCCAAACTGGTGGTAAATCGGGCTTTAAAAACTGAGCTAAAGTGTCACCGGCTTTAGTAAAGGCGTCACGGCTACAGTAACCTAATTTCATGAGCGGGAATGAGGCGCAGCCGTTCGATAAAACTAGAACATTGTTTTTAATTAAGATGTCCGTTACCACTTGAGTTGGCTGTTCGTAAACCACACGGGTATTACTGCAACCAACCATATTTACAATCCCTAAAATGCGTCCATCTTTGAGGGCTTGAGCAACAGGGGCAATACTGCCAAATCTCTTAGCGATATACTCTAATGAAAAACCTACTTCAGCTTCAATTTCGTACGGTGGAATGTGGACCGGAATCCCACGACGTCTAGTAAAAGCTTCAATCCCCATGTTGACGATGCGCCGCGCTAAAGCTTGGGTTTCACCAATATTGGCGTGGTGATGGTCGTATTCACAGCGGATGGCGCCAGGTAAACGCGCAGATTCACTCGTGGTTACCACAGTGGTCTTAAAGCAATCGGCTACATCCATGATAGCTGGGAATACGTCCTGCACGTCGGCTACCCATAAATCAAGCGCCCCGGTGGCGAGTACTAATTCCGCTGAAACGGCATTAGAAAGCGGGATGACCCCACCATAGCGGTACATCGCCGCTAAACCAGAGCAGCAAATGCCGTAGAAACGAATGCCTTTAGCCCCAGCAGCTTTAGCCCGAGCGATAAATTCCTCTGATTGACCGGCTTCGACAATGGCACTTACTAGGGTTGGCAGGTGTCCATGCACGGCAATATTGACGTAACCTTCTTTAATAGCCCCAATGTTGACCTTTGAGGTCACGCGGTCACCTACGCCAAAGAGGCAATCGGTGGCGATAGAGGCGGCTACTACCCCCGTAAAGACAAACGCTAAACCACAACGCAAAAATTGCTGCATGATGCTGCGCCAATCACCATCGACCCCGCAACCACTCTTATGCATAGCTTCAAAGACTTCGTGGTAGGCGCTGATAGGGATAATATCGAGCGCTTCCCAGCATTTACGGCGTTCTTCTGGGGCTAAAGCTTCAATTGTGCTATGGGAAGCGGGTTCTGGACGCCCCAAATCTTCTAACAATACATCGGCTACGGCAATGGCAAGTTCATTGACACTCTTACCTTCAAGGCTAATCCCAAAAGCTTGGGCGACAGTTTTAACTTTATCAACTCCAATAATTGGTAATTTTAGTTTACCTTGAGCCGCCCATTTTAAAGAAAGCACTACTTCGCGGGCATGCATGCCGTGCTGAGAAGCTCCAGCAGCGCCGGCGCGGAGTAAATTACGAGCTACAATTAGATCGGCATCAGCGCCACAAGTGCCACGTGGACTCTTAGGGGTGACGCGACATGGGCCCATGCTACAAATACGGCAACAAACCCCGGCTAACCCAAAAGAGCAGTGTGGCTTTTGGGCGTCGAATCTATCAAATGGGGTCTGAACTTTAATGTCTTCCGCATGAATGATAAGTTCTTTTACCGCCGGGTCTGGTGTTTGGGCTAACACTTGTTCTTTAGACGGGAATGTTTTACGGTATTCGGCTACCGCTTTGGTGTAATCCTTGATAAAAGCTTGTGGATCATCGGCTTCATCGTCGTTGTGAGATGATTTAACGATAACCTTAGGAATCCCGTGGACATCAAAACCTATGATATTACGGTGAGAATGAAAATGCTCAAGCGCATGGTCATGGGTATGAGTGTGGTCATCATGGCGATGATCGTGATAAGCCAAAGATTCAGAGCCTGGCGCTTGATTTACTGCTTGGGCCTGAGATAAATGTTCATGAGCTGATTCATGAGATGCATCATGGTGAGAATCATGATGAGAATCATGATGGGTATGAGGTACAAAGGAAGATGGTAATTCATGTTCGTATTTCGCGGTCATGATGGGGTTCCTATTTAGGGTGTATATGCTAAAGGCTTATATTTTTACTAATAATTTAGGCTTATGTTTTAAGGGAAAATTAAATCATAGCTTTTTGATATGATTTAAATCATACTCCTAAAGTATGATTTAGCAAGAACTTTTATAAATTTTTTTTGCGAGGGTGGGAAAATTTGGGGATAAGTGCGCCAAGAGCGCACTCTTAGCGTACGAAATAGAGCTGTTAAACGCCCAAAATGGAACTTTATCGCGCTTAATGGTCTAAAGTTTAATAGTTCTAGCTAAGACTTAGTGCAAGAATTGAGGCTTAATGAAGGAGCGGATGTTGTATAATAAAGGCAGGAACATTAGGCTTTACGTTTTAAATTAACTTTGAAGAAAGTTTAAAACCAAGTCTCAACCTTGGTTTAAAAATTGGAGACTTAAACTTAATAACCTAGATCATGGTAGTTCATGACCCATACCTATAGTGGTCACCTAAAACACATAGGCACCCTAACAACATTAGAGCAAAGCACGCTGTGATAACGGAGTACAAAATGCAAATGCGCGGATTTTTAAAATATGTAGTAGCTACTGCCTTTGGTTTGGCTTTAGTCTCTGGGGCGCAAGCTGGGGATGCAGACACCTTAAAAGCAAGCATCTTCAAGCTTAAAGGTTTTAAAGCTGACTACACCCAAAAAGTGGTATCTGCTCAAGGCAAAGTTCTGCAAACCGGTAGTGGTTCGATTGAAATGTTGCGTCCAAACCTTTTTCGGATGGAGGTAGTGGAACCCGGGGAAGCTTTATTATTAGCTGATGGCAGTAATGTTTACAACTACGATGAAATGTTGGAACAAGTAACTATCTACCGCCAAGAAAATGCGGTAGGAGATTCTCCATTTATGCTTTTAGTATCTGAAGACCAGGCACTTTGGGCTAGTTACAACATTAAAATGGTGGCTCCTAATAGTTATGAAGTAACCCCAAAAAATAAAGCAGGGTTAACAAAGGGGTTTAGGATTGACTTAGATCCTGCTGCTACCATTAAGAGTTTAGTTATAACTGAATCTGATGGGCGTACTAATAGCTATGAGTTCAAGGGACTAGCTGGGGTGGTTCCACAAGCGCTTGATTTTAAATACTCAATTCCTGAAGGCTTGACTGTAGATGACCAAAGATCAAAGTGATTTTTTTGGTGGCGATATTTTTGCTGCGGAAGAAAATAGAATTAGGAGCTTGAACCGACAAAAGGCAGAGCCTTTGGCGGCGAGAATGCGCCCGCGGACGCTTGACGAATATATTGGGCAAGAACACATCTTAGGAGTTGGTTGTCCATTAAGAAAGGCGTTAGAGCGTGGAACGTGTAGTTCTATGATTCTTTGGGGGCCTCCTGGCACCGGAAAAACTACTTTAGCGGAGATTTTTGCTCATGCTGTCAATGCTGAAGTCATTAGATTAAGTGCGGTTACCTCAGGAATTAAGGAAATTAGACAAGCTTTAGATGAAGCCAAGAGTAATTTACTTAATGGGCAACGCACGGTGCTTTTTGTGGATGAAGTGCATCGTTTTAACAAAAGCCAGCAAGATGCTTTTTTACCGTTTATTGAAGATGGCACCATAATCTTTATCGGGGCCACGACTGAAAATCCATCTTTTGAGCTGAATAACGCTGTACTTTCTCGGGCGCGAGTATATGTTTTAAAGTCGCTTACCGAGGCAGAAGTAAAACGCGTGTTGATGCGCGCTCTGTTAAGCCCGGCGGGTTTAAATGGTGAATACGAATTCGCCGATGGGGCGCTTGTTGCCTTAGCGCAATTAGCAGGTGGCGATGCTCGGCGCTCTTTAAATTTGCTTGAACTAGCAGCGCAGCTTGCGACTACCACCAAAGAAGATGTGGCTTTAAATGATAACAAAGCTGCAGATTTAGGTCCTTTAGGAACTGGTGCTACTGAACTAAACGTAGCTACACCAAACGTAGCAAAAGCGAGAAAAGCCCCATCTGAACCTGAGGGCAAAGTCCAAGGGGGTTTGCGCAAGCTTATAACCTTAAAGGAAGTGGCTGCAGTAAGTGGTGACCGCGTAGCGCGTTACGATAAAAATGGGGATCGGTTTTATGATTTGATTAGTGCATTTCATAAATCAGTCCGTGGTTCTAGTCCGCAAGCTGCGCTGTATTGGTATGCGCGTATTGTGGCTGCCGGAGGTGATCCTTTGTATGTGGCGCGCCGTTTAGCGGCTATTGCTTCAGAAGACGTAGGCACGGCAGACCCACGGGCGATGCAAGTAGTGATGTCGGCTTGGGAAACATTTAGGTGTGTGGGTCCGGCCGAAGGAGAACGGGCGATTGCCGAAGCTGCGGTGTACTGCGCGGTTGCGCCTAAGAGTAATGCTCTTTATACGGCTTGGAATTCAGTACTTGAGTTCGTAAAGAACAATCCTGATTATGATGTGCCACCGTATTTAAGAAATGCTCCGACTAAGCTTATGGCAGAACTTGGGTGCCATGAAGGTTATCGCTATGCCCATGATGAACCTGGCGCCTATGCGGCTGGGGAGTGCTTCTTACCACCTGAAATCCGCCATGAAAAATGGTACACCCCAAATGATCGTGGCTACGAACAACAAATTCAAAAGAAAATGGCATGGTTAGAAGCTAGAGATTATGCGAGCCCGAATCAGCGTTACCCAGAAGACTTTAAAAATGGAGGACCTGCGCCAGATCCTAAAGAAGGAACGCCAAATAAGTAAGTAGCTAACTAGTGAGAGAGCAAGGGGCGGATAAACTATCCTAGTAAAAAGTAGCATGCACAAATCTATGATGCATAAAACATTGATGTAAAAAACTTTGATGCCAATTACTTTGATAAAAAGATAAATAAACCGTAGTTACCAACTAAGGCTAAACGCATATCCAAAGTAAGAGTGTGAATTTAAAACCGGGTTAAGTACAAGCTAAACGGTTTAAGCTTTAGTAAAAGCTTATAGTCTTAAAAAACTCCATCTATAAATCTATAAGTGATAGTAGATTTATAGGTGGATTTTTTTATGGAATGAGGGGACTTGGAAAGGCAGGGGTAATTTGTTAATTTTTGGTTGTAAACCTCTTTTTAAGGCCAAAAACCGCCCCAAATTTTGTGAAGTAGATCATGACCTCGTTATTGTGTAACTATGGTGTAAATGAGATTAAAACTATGTAACATTACAAAAGAAAAACAACATCATTGTTGCTATAAAGAAAAACTATCAATCGAGAGTTAAATATAGTATAAATCTAGAATAAGGTTTGAACAGCGTGAGGCTGTTGTAAAACAATAGTTTAGAGCGCAAATGGTGATTCTTATATTGGTGGTTTAGGAAAGTATAGTTACTTAAAACATGAATTAAGTCACAAAAATATATGATGAACGGAAGCCAAAAAAAGCGGCAATCCCTTTAAACAAAGAGTGCCGCAAAGGTTCAACATTTGAGGAAAATTTTAGTCACATGAGGTCTCCAAAGGAGGTCTCTAACAGCCAAAAAAATAGCTTTTGTGATAGAGGATTTTAACGATTATATCAAAATCTATGTTTAAATTTTAATACTTTTTTGTTAAAATTAACAAAAAAGCTACAAATTTGTGGTAAAATTGTGATTATAGTAACAGTAATTACGATTTTTGATAGTTTGTTAAAGGAATAGTTCCATGACCCTGCAACAACTTAAATATGCCCTTATGGTCGCTAAGTTCCATTCGATTAATGAAGCGGCTCAGGCTTTATGTGTTACCCAGCCTACCATTTCTGTATCCCTTAAGGATTTAGAAGCAGAGCTTGGGATTGTAATCTTTAATCGCTCTTCTCGTGGGATCGATATCACCACGCAAGGCCGTGAATTTTTAGGTTATGCACGTAATATCGTGGAACAAACAGAAGTGCTTCGTGACCGTTATGTGTGCGATCAATCTTCTGTGGTGCACTTTATTGTGAGCTCTCAGCACTATTCATTTTCCGTAAGTGCATTTATTAACTTAGTTAGTAAATATGGGATGGAAAAGTACGACTTCTGCTTACGTGAAACCAGAACTCAAGATGTAATCGACGATGTGGGGAATTTAACTTCCGATATTGGGATTATCTATATCTCCGAATTTAACCGTGCGGTTATTAGCAGACGTTTACGTGAACGTGCTCTTGAATTTACTCCGCTTGGGGAATGCATGGCGCACGTGTTTATTTCTCGTAACCATGCTTTGGCTAATCGTGAAGTTTTAAGCTTGGCTGATTTAGCTGATTCTCCGTTCTTATGTTTTGAACAAGGTTCATACAGCAGTGATTTCTTCTCAGAAGAAGTGATTAGCAACCCAGAAGGGGTGAAGACTATTCGCGTAAGTGATCGTGCGACCCTCTTTAACTTACTTCGTGGGCTTAATGGTTACACCATTTGCTCTGGGGTTATTGATGTTGAACTTGATCCTGATATCGTGGCGGTGCCACTTGCTTCAGGGCGTAAGATGACCATCGGTTATATCACTAAAAAGGGTGTAAATCGCACCACTTTATGCGCCGAATATATTGAATTAGTGCGTCAAGCTTTAGGCCAAGCCGCCATTTCAACCGATGCTGATGTGGAAGAAGACAAACATTCTCTTTGTGCTTAGGTTTTAAAAAAGTTCTACTTTTAGTTTTTCTTTAGTAGTCGAAGAAGTAAGACAAGCTCCAGCCAAAACATGATTTTGGATGGAGCTTTGTTTTTTAGGGGCATGAATTTGGCGTGGGGGGAGATTTGGGACTTGGATTGGTGGGACTTTGGGGGTGGGGGACGCTTAGTGATGAGGTTGGTGAATTTTAAACTTGATATAAAATAAAACTATAGCCGGCCATAATAAATAAGAAATTTATTTATCGCATGTTTTTTTGTAAAATGCATTTGTTAGGTAAAAGCAGGCCTTTGACCAAAAGCCAATAATGCTTTAATCGAGATAAAAATAGCAATAATAGATAACTATAAGTAAGTAAACAATACTTAAATAACGGTGTTAGCTTGGATTAAAGTTTAAGATTAACCTTAACCTTAACCTTAACCTTAACCTTAACCTTAACCTTTATGGTTCTTGAAATCTTAAATAAACTTGTAAATATAAATAAAGCCCAAGCTACTTTAAAACCGGTTAAAAGTGAGGAACAGACCATGCATATTAGTGAATTTTTCCCGAAAAAAAGACCAGTAATTTCTTTTGAAATCTTCCCACCTAAGCGCGATACCGCTCTTAGAAATATTGATGCCACTTTAGATATTCTTTCTAGCCTTAAGCCTGATTTTATTTCAGTAACTTTTGGGGCAGGTGGGTCTGTAACTAATTCTGCTACGGTTGAACTTGCTTCAAAGATTAAGCATAAATATGGCATTGAAGCGGTTGCTCACTTAACTTGCCTTAATTACGATCGGGAAGAAATTACTCAGATCATCAATGATTTAAAAGCTCACGGTATTGAAAATATCTTAGCTTTACGTGGGGATCGTAATCCTAACGTAGAACCAAAGACTGATTTTACTTACGCTTCTGATCTTATCAAATACGTTCGTGAAACTAGCGATTTTGGTATTAGTGCTGCTTGCTACCCAGAATGTCACCAGGAATCAAAGAGTCGTATCGATGACATTAAGCATTTAAAGGCTAAAGTTGATGCTGGGGCTGAACATCTTATTTCTCAGTTATTCTTCGATAATGACGTGTTCTTTGATTTCGTAGAACGTGCACGCATTGCTGGCGTTAATGTGCCAATTGAAGCTGGTATTATGCCGGTTATCAACAAAGCTCAGATCGAAAGAATGGTTACCCTTTGTGGGGCTTCTTTACCGGCTAAGTTTAAGCGTGTACTCGATCGTTACGAAAACAATAAGGAAGCTCTTTTTGATGCTGGGATGGCTTACGCTGTAAATCAAATTATCGATTTAATCGCCTCTGGCACTGAAGGTATTCATATCTACACCATGAATAACCCAGTTGTAGCTCAAAGAATTTGCGATGCTATTCGTAATATTATCTAGTATTTGGCCTAAAGCCTATAGCGAAAAACTCGGGCTTTAGTAGCCTCTAGTAAATCTTTTCCTCACGCTTCAAGTGTGATTTCACCGCAGATTTGGTCATCTGCGGTTTTTTTTATTTCTTGGCTTTGATTTCGTTCGGTCTTTCGCGTTTATATTTGGCGCTTTTAGCTCGTTTGGGGGATTTTGGGATTGGTCTTAAAGTTTGAGTAATATTTAGGCTGAGAAAAAGCTCTCAGGGGATGAGAGCTTAGAGAAACTATGAGATGGTTTTATGAAATAGTGATCATAGCGTACCTAATTTTTGATTCGTAAAGAGGAAAATGGTTGTAGCGGATTAGTAGTAATAGGCAAGGCTTGATAGCGCTCTTTAGATGATTGCAGTTTTTGGGCGCGTCTATTTTTGGCGCTACGCCAGCATTTTCTTTTTGGTAGCTTTTTTACATCAGGCGTTGAAGTACCGTGCCTAAAGAACCAAAACATAAGGATACTTGCAGTCACGGCCGTAAGAGCCCCAAAGTGGAATGGCACTTGATTGCGCTTAGTGTAAAGTTAGTTTGTGACGTATTATTAACATTTGTGAGCTATCTCACGCTCTTCAATGGACCGATAATAGCGCCACTGTCGTCCATCATCTTTTGAAAACCAAAGCTTCTGCCAGTAGCTTTCTTTTTAATGGAATTACTAATAAGACTATCGCGCGGAACAGATCTTATGCCTTTGCCAACTCGCTCGGTGAAGCGAATTAAAAGCACCTGAAATGGGGAGCTCACAAAAGTGTAGAGCGGAATCACTAAGGCGGCTAAACCATAGCCTATCACCATAAACGGTTTACTTTTACCAATCTTATCGCTGATAAAACCAGAGGCGGCTTTTAAGATAGAAGCTGTACTTTCAGCGAACCATTCAATTAAGGCGATGGTGGTAGTGGAGGTGCCAATCGAAAGTAAGTAAAGTGGCATGACCGAGTAGATCATTTTGGTGGCGATATCGGTAAAAAGCTTGTAAAGCCTGCTCCAATAACATTATGCGCCAGTTTAAACCGCTTTTTACGTTTTCCGTTTTGAGGAGTACTCGTAGCTTTGGCTTCCGATTTTGTTTGGCCTGCAGTAGTGTTTTTTACTTTGTTCATGTTTTTTTCATGATACAGGTCCTCCATGGTTGGTTCTTATAGTTGTGTTAGGAGTTGATGCTTACACCTATAAGTTAAAAGGTAATCGATAAGAGAAGTAGACCATAGACAAGAGATAATAGAAATGGCACCGTTACTCTTAAGGTCAATAGACCTCTTTAGAGGTCTGGACATAATTTTAGAGTTAGGAAGGTAAAAGCTTTTGGCGAACCTTAATGATTTTAAGCTCTTAACAATTTAAATTAGTAAGCAGGTGCGGCGGTTAATTTTAACTAAAAAGTAGTTAGCCAAAAGGTCTAAACGCCCAAGTCTAAAACACTTAAATCTACTCCACCTAAACCAAAGCTCAAATTCCCTAACCTAAAACAATGGCCAACACAAAGTCCTAAATCCCAAACCTCAAAGTTCCAACCAAAAGTGCCTAAAATTCTATTTACTTAACAATTAACCAATAACCTTTTTTTAGCTAGATTTTTAGTTTAGCTTTTTCCGGTTAAAGCAAATGTTAGGTATCTACAAAATTAACGGAATCCTTGAAAATAAATGATTAAATTAGGAGGACGATCAAATACTAAGCCAAATAAAAGTTTCAAATTTTTTATGGTGGTGGAAATTTTGAGGTATATACATTGAAATTAAGGTTTTGACGTGTCAATAATGACATCATTATTGACATATTGTTATGCATTTTTTTTGCGTTTTTGAGCGTGAAAACAGTTTGCTCCACGAAACGTAAAGCATATTGGTCCTAAAAATAGTTGGTGGAAAATGCCCCCAAAAAATGCCACTAAAATTGAAAAAGAGGTGCGGATGACTAAAGTCCAAAATATACAGCCTAAGCTTGATTTGGCTGCCGTTGAGGCGTTTGCCACGGAAGAATTAACTCATTTTTTAACGGGGGAATCAAATTCGCCAGCAGATTTAAACGACAACAAGTTAGCATCTTGCGCTCGCTTTACAGACCAAGAATTAAATATGACCCAAGATTGGTTTGCCATAAACTTTGGAGCACGATGCAAAGACTTAGGTTTTGAGATGGATTGCGGCGACAAGTTTGTGGCGCAATATGCGCATCCAGGTTGCTCTCCATTTTCTAACGCTAAAGATCTCCAAAAGGTCATTGCCGAAGTTGATGATCTTAAAGTGCTAGGCGCTGCTATTTTTTCACAATGGCGTTACCTCACACATTGGAATACATGTGGTGATGCTTTAGATGTCAAATTATGGTTCGTGACGGCCTTAAAGAGACTCGCAGAATTGGCGGCTAAAGGTACAACTACTGACTGCTCCCACGGGCAAGCCCGTGGTGTTCTGATTGAAGTGTAGCTTGTAATCGTACACCATTTTCAGGCTTTGGAGTTACAAGTGTAAATCTGTTTGAATCAGGACTTTTATTACCAAAGAGTCCTACGACCACATTAGCGGTAAATTTCTGTCTTACGACCAGGAAGTACAGTCAATCTTCCTAACATTTAGGTTATATATTGTTCCATGCTAATGCCAAGTAGTAGAAATATAGTTTTTCATAGAAAAAGCGACTTTCATTCCACACGCAAGCATGTGGGATGAAAGCCGCAATTTATAACTAAAGAAGCATCTATCTAAACGAAAAGAATAAAGAACAAAAAGAACAAATAGAAAATATTAAAAAACCAGCAGGTTAAACTCAAGGAATGAAAATATGTTTTGTATAAAATGTGGAACCAAATTACCCGATGGGGTCAATTTTTGTCCCAATTGTGGCGCCGATGTTGCTCCTATGATGCAAACTAAAACTAGCGTGGAGGCAACTCCTAACGTCGAGGTTAAGCATATGGGGCCTCAGCCGATATCTTTAGGGCAAGCTGCTTTATTGGTTGTGACCATTGTGCTCGCCCATTTATTTGTGGTAACAATTCCGTTACTTTGGATTTGGTATATTTACTTAGCTTCTCGCGATCAAGCAACTTATAAAAAACCTGATTTAGTTTCATTTGCGCGGGCAAATTTATGCTTGGAAGGTTTGTTTGTAGTGGTTGTTTGCTATAGTTGTTATTCCTTAGGTGTGTGGGCTTAATGGTTAAGCATAGAGGAGAGAAGTTTATATGACTCAAGATACTTGTAAACAGATGTCGACCAAAGACTGGCTTATTACCATTGTTGTGTTAATAATTCCTGTAGTAGGGTTTATTTACTTGCTCATTTGGGCGCTATCAGCTCGAGCTGATGGGCGTTTTGTTAGCCGTAAAAATATGTGCTTAGCTACGTTGTTTATGATCCCTCCAGGCATAATGTTGCTAGGTTTTTTATCAGCTTTAGCTCTGCCCGTATATGCAAAATACATGCAACGCATAAAGTTTGATGATATGGTTGTAAGTAACTTGGCGCTTAGAACGCAGATTGAACGTTGCGTTGAAGCTGTAGGCGTGTCCAACATGGCCATGTGTACCAATGGACATAAAGGCTTAGGGTGGAACATTATGCTCCCGCAACAATATGAGCATAAATTTTTACGCGAAGCTGTTGTCACTTATGATGAAAATGCCGGTCGCGTAGTGCTCAATCTTAAATCTACGTTCACCATTAATGGGCGCAGAAATTTTGGGGAACCTAATTTTAATGATCTAAATTATGTGATGTCTTATGGTCCTGGGGCAGATGGTAAACTTGCATGGCAGACTGAAGCTGAACAATCTTGGTGTCTTAAAGCAGAATTTTGCCAAACAATTGAAGAAATTCAACATAACCAAAAGCTAAATTAAGGCTTGTCATAAGGTGGGGGCATGCCGGCGTTAAGCTGGAACCATAAATATATTTTGACTTATAGCTAAACTAATTATCAATACAAACATTTAAAAGCTCTAAATACATGGTTTAGAGCTTTTTATTTGGCTGGTTGGATATTTGGTGGTTAGTAATGGGGAAAAACGTTGGTTTTAGTAGCAATTGAGGGATTGGCTAGGGAAGAAAACGCATTGGCGTTAATGTTTAGGTAGGGCGGTGGCGTTTAGATGGGACTTGTGGTGTAGGTCCTTAAGTAGGAATTTGGATGATGGTTTTAGGTTAGAGAATGTAGGCTCATGCTATCTTTTAGAGTTTATGATAAAGATGCTAAATAAAGGTGTTAATTTGAGGCGGATAAACTATAATTCACGAGTTTAGTTTTAAAAAGCAATTAAACGTTAGAGCTTTGCACATAAGGCTCATGCTTGGTAAATGACAAAATATAAAATTGTGCTTTCTTTAGGCTATTTCGATGCTTGCTTGGTTGGCGCTTGCGGTTTAAGGAAGCTCGCGCTAGGCGCCCACGGAGAAAATTATGAAGTTGTTAAAAGGCTTACGCCAAACCCTATTGCTCATTGTTTTAGGGAGTTTTATTTTAGGGGGATTGCCATTAGTCTACGCCGCTGATGATGGGGCGAAGGCTGGTAAATTACTCGCTAGCAATAATAGTAAACGCAAGGCTAAAAGCTCAAATAGCAATGGCCAAGAAGGTAGTGAAAGCGAAGATCCAAGCATACAAGACCCAGCTAACGTTGGGATGACCATGAAGGCTATTCAAGATGAAATTGCCAAAATTGACGCTAAAGGCGCTGAAGCTAATGAGGCTGATAAATCATCAAAGGCCGACTTCCAAGCAATTTTAGAAATTGATCAGCAAATTTTAAACTATAAAGCCAAAACTCAAGCCATCACTAATGTTGTGGGCGGCGCTGAAGTTGATGGTCGAGATAGATACGATGAATATAGCGCAGAAAATTTAGCTAAATTCGTCAAGGAAATGGAAAAGCAGCACAAGAATCTTAAGCTTTTAAGCTTAAGCAATTTGTTAGGGATTCAAGGGGCGAATACAACTTTCATTGAAGGGGCGCAAAAACAACAAGCTAGAATGGAAGGTTATGTTGAAAATATCAATGCGTTACCGAGAGATTTTCAGACTAAATCAAGCCAATTGACCGATAAAATTATTGCTAACCGTAATAGTTTGTCCGGTATGGCCATGGGGACAGAAAATGTTTCTTTAAGAATGCGTTTGGAAGCAGAAATAAACTGCGCTCAAGCGGAGCTTTCTTTTAACCAATTCATTATGCAAAACAGCAATGTTTTATATGAAAAGTTAAGAGAGCGCATAGATGATCTCAAGCAAGCTATTGAAACTCTTTCAAACATTCAAAACGACGTTAGTGCTCAGATTATCATTATCAAACAAACTGAAGTTTTAGGGTCAGAAAAAAGCGAAAACAATGCGATTTTAGAACGCGCGGGTGATAGTGTTTTAATTAAAGCTTTAGCTCGAGACAACAATAAGTTAATTAAACGATTATCCGAAGGTTTTCAGACGACTAAGACTTATAACGAAGAAAACACTAAACTTTTAAAGTTGATTGAACGTACACGTAAAGTTGGTAGTGATATTGAAAGCCAAATTAAGTACTTTAAAAACTCTGTTTTTTTATCGCAGATCTTGTTTAATCAACGCTTCATTATTCCTGATTTTAGTATTCCGGCAGGATTGTCCGAAGAAGTCGGGCGCTTACGCATGGAAATATATAGCTACGGGGTGGAAATAGAACAAGTAGCAACCCCAATGGTGTTTTTAAACGAATTTGTTTCCACTAAAGGGTTGCCAATGGCCTCTTTAGATGAATTCGATTTAGATGGTAATAAAGATTCTAAAAACGCTAAAGAGGCAAAAGAAGCTAAAGCTGATAAAAATGAAGCGGCGCGTGTTAGCCGTGATATAGCTCGTCTCCTTGAATTACGTGAAGCCATTTTAACTAGACTTTATAGTGAAACGACAGTCAAAGTAAACAGCGCAGTTAACGTGATGATTAACTACGATAAGTACGTAAAACTTAAGGGCAACTTAAATGAACAGATCTATGAACGCATGTTCTGGAGTCCGTCAAACAACAGTCTCTTTAAACGGGATTGGATATTAAAATTCCCAGAAGAAATTCAAAAACAGCTTAATTACACCAATAGTATTGTGACCAAACTTTCGTGGAATAAGCCTCCATTTGCAGTTATGGGCTTTGCTTCTATTGTGGGGATGTTGGCTTTAGTGCTCTTATTCCTAAAAGGGCGCATGAAGAAAAAAGTTGTCGAAATTAACGGCCGTTTAAATTCATTTGTAACCGATAGCCAATTGAATACTCCTAAGGTTTTATTGTTGATCGCGGGGACAACTTTATGGTTGCCACTATTTATCTTTATTTGTGGTGTTATTGCCTTAAATTGTCTAGATATTCCGGGACAAGAGGATGTAGTTATTCGAGTTCAAGAATCTATCTTTAGCATGATTAGCTGGTTCTGTTTGTGCCTTTGGGGCCGTGATTTTATTATGTCGGTTTTAGGCCCAAATAACCAAATTGCAGAAAAGCATTTTGGCTTAAATATTCATGCTGGCGTGTTAAAGTGTATTGGCCGCGTGTTAACCGTCTTTTGTATGGTTTTGGTTCTTTGCATGTGGAAAGTCGAAGAACCTCAGACCTTGGCCGTTGATATCGTTGGTCAATTAACTTTAATTGGTCTTTCTTTGTATTTATTTTTTGAATTTGCCTTATGGGAAATTCTCTTGTGGAAAGGCAACCGTGCGGTAGGTGGGATTTTTATTAACTTAATCCCGCTCGTGTTATCTGGGGTGATTGTGGTGCTAACTGCTCGCGGTTATTACTATTCCGGAGCTTGCGTTACTTTACACTTTATTGCGTCATTCTTTGTGTGTATTGCTTATTTAATTATTTCAAGCCTAATCGCACGAAGCATGAAGTTGTCTTCACGCCGTATCAACTATAAACGTTGGCAGGAAAGTCGTAAGAATGCCTCAAGTAGTGTGAAAGAAGAACACGTTGAACATGTTAGTGAAATCGTTGATTTAACGGAAAAAGAAATGTCCACTAGCGAAATGTCTAGTCAGACCATGGTTATTGTTCGCTACATCTTACTGACTTTGTTATGCGTTGTTTTATACCATATTTGGAGTGGGTTGCTTTCCGTTACAAGTTATTTTGAGTACATCAGTCTTTACGATATAAAGGCAGAGGACCAGTCCGTGATTCGTAGCGTTTCGGTGATGGATTTACTCTTTGTACTTTACGGGGTGGTGATTACTTACGTCTTTTTACGTAATATGCCTGGTGTCCTTGAAGTCTTAATATTCAATCGCTTCAAAAAACTTGCCACCTATGGCTACTCAATTGTTACCTTATGTAACTATATTTGTATTGGGGCTTTCACCGTCTTTTGTTTATCCCGCTTAGGGATTTCTTGGGCGGAATTACAATGGATGGTTGCCGCTTTATCCGTAGGTCTTGGCTTTGGTTTACAAGAAATCTTTGCTAATTTTATCTCCGGGATCATTATTCTTTTTGAACGCCCAATTCGTATCGGCGACATTATTACCATCAATGATAATAGTGGCGTGGTTTCAAAAATTCGTATTCGTGCTACGACGATTGTGAATTTTGATTACAAAGAATATGTGGTGCCAAACAAGGAATTTATTACAAGTCCTATCGTTAACTGGTCTTTGAACGACACAACAACTCGTATTGTGGTGCAAGTTGGGGTGGGGTATGGCACTGATGTTGAACAAGCGCGTCAAGCTTTGTATAGAATTGCAGATGCTAACGAATATACTTTAAAGAATCCGGCACCAACTGTTTACTTCCTAAGTTTTGGGGATAGTAATCTCAACTTTGAATTACGTGTTTATGTGAAGAATATCAGTGAACGAAATTCATGTATCGACACTTTAAATACGGAAATTTATAACGAGTTCAATCGTTTAGGTATTGAAATTGCCTTCAACCAATTGGATGTGTTTATTAAGAATGTAAACAATGGGCAGGAAATTAAAGTAGCAGATAAGGGAGCGCAGCTACCTAATAATTTAGTTAGCACTGCGGATGCTAAGATAAACTAAGTACCAAGCTTAAGCTAAGTAGTCTTGTCTTAGCTAAATAGTCTGGCCATAAGTAGTATTTCTAAGTTTTGTTGCTACCTTAGGTACACTTTGACTTTAGCTTTAGAAATATGATTAAACGTCTCTAAAAGTTTCCAAACTTATAGAGGCGTTTTTTTTGAGGAGCTTATAGAGTTTTGGGGGCTTAAGCTTAAGGAATACTCATTGAGCTTGAGCTTAAAATTCAAGTTTTTAACGTGGAAGCTTGATTTAGGTAAAGTTTAGCTTCAAGACTTTGTTTAAACTTGGTTTTAAGGTGTAAAGGAACGACGCTTACAACGTAGTAAGTACGCATGAATAAAAGAATTTTGTAAAGAATGGCTAAAACAAAGGCT
>UQCV01000049.1 GCA_900539665.1 uncultured Succinivibrionaceae bacterium
GCATAGCTATCAAACTTCTTTAGAATTACTCTAATGAGTAATTACGAAGCTCCCATCTCTTTAGGTGGTGAGTAGTTCACTTATATCTGAACGTCAGATTTATCAGTGACATAGAACTCGGTTACAAAAATGTTTCAATCAATATTAACAAAGATCTTCGGCAGTAGTAACGAACGTACCGTTAAGAAGCTGTCAAAAATTGTAGAAAAGATTAACTCACTAGAACCAAATTACACTGGTCTTAAAGATGAAGATTTTAAGACCTACACTCAGCAGTATGTTGATCGTGTGGCTAAGGGGGAAACCTTAGAAAGTATCCTTCCTGAAGCATTCGCTTTGGTCAGAGAAGCTTCTAAACGTGTATTAGGCTTACGTCCATACAACGTTCAGCTTATGGGCGGCATCGTTTTAAACGATAACCAGATTGCAGAAATGAAAACCGGTGAAGGTAAAACTTTAACCGCGCTCCTTCCAGTTTATTTAAACGCCTTAACCAAAAAAGGTGTACACGTTGTAACAGTAAACGATTACTTGGCTAAGCGTGACAGTGACTGGTGTCGTCCATTGTTTGAATTCTTGGGTATGACCGTTGGTTGTAACATTTCAGGGATTGATACTGAAAGCAAGCGTGCGGCGTATGCTGCAGACGTTACCTATGGGACTAATAACGAATTTGGTTTTGACTATTTGCGTGACAATATGGCTTATGTGCCAGAGCAGCGCGTGCAAAGACCATTGTTCTATGCTTTAGTCGACGAAGTTGACTCTGTGCTCATCGACGAAGCTCGTACTCCGCTTATTATTTCTGGTCCAGCTGAAGATAGCTCTTCCTTATATCAAGCAGTTGATACAATTATTCCAAACCTTCAGGAACAGGAAAAGGAAGACTCTGAAGAATATCACGGTACAGGCCACTATACTCGCGACCTTAAAAACCGTCAGGCTTTCTTAACTGAAAATGGTCAGATCTATGTAGAAGAACTTTTACAAAAGGCTGGCATTTTAGCTGAAGATGACACCTTGTTCTCTTCACATAACATCTCTTTGTTACACCATGTTATGCAAGCCCTTAGAGCTCACGTATTATTTGAAAAAGACGTGGACTATATCGTTAAGGATGGTGAAGTAATTATCGTGGACGAACATACCGGCCGTACTATGGAAGGTCGTCGTTGGTCTGATGGTTTACATCAAGCAGTTGAAGCTAAAGAACATGTTAAGATTCAAAATGAAAACCAAACATTAGCTTCTATCACCTTCCAGAATTACTTCCGTATGTACGAAAAGCTTGCTGGTATGACCGGTACTGCTGATACTGAAGCGTATGAATTCCAACAGATTTATGGTTTAAATACCATTGTGCTTCCTACTAACAAGCCAATGATTCGTAAGGATTTGACTGACCTTATCTACCTTACTGAAGAAGAAAAGTACGAAGCTATTGTTAAGGATATTCAGGAACAGGTAAAACTTGGCCGTCCAGTGCTTGTTGGTACTATCTCAATTGAAAACTCTGAAAAACTTTCAGAATTCCTCAACAAAGTTAAGATCCCGCATCAAGTATTGAATGCTAAATTCCACCAAAAAGAAGCTGAAATCGTAGCGCAAGCTGGTCGTCCTGGCACCGTAACTATCGCTACTAACATGGCTGGTCGTGGTACTGATATCGTGTTAGGTGGTTCTTTAGCCTCAGATCTTGCTAAGGTAGAAAATCCAACACCTGAACAAGTAGCTGAAATTAAGGCTGAATGGAAAAAGCGTCATGATGCAGTTGTAGCCGCTGGTGGTTTACATATTATTGGTACTGAACGTCACGAATCAAGACGTATCGATAACCAGTTGAGAGGCCGAAGCGGTCGTCAAGGTGACCCTGGTTCTTCAAGATTCTATCTTTCTATGGATGACAATCTGATGCGTATTTTTGGCTCAGATCGTATCAAGTCAATGCTCAAGCGTTTGGGTATGGAAAAGGGTGAACCTCTTGAACACAAACTTGTTTCTCGTGCTATTGAAAATGCACAACGTAAAGTAGAAACTAGAAACTTTGATGTTCGTAAGAACTTACTCGAATTTGACGATGTTGCTAACGAACAGCGTAAGGTTATTTACCAAGAACGTAATGCTTTACTCGATGGCAAACTTGAAACTGACTCAGTTAAGGATATCTTTGCTGATGTCTACAATCAGGTAATTGATCATCACATTACGCCAAACTCTTTGATTGAAAGCTGGGATGTTGCCGGGCTTGAAAAAGAATTGAAGGGTGAATTTGGTTTAGATTTACCAATTGCTCAGTGGCTCAAAGAAGACGACAAGCTTTACGAAGAAACCTTACGTGAAAAGATTGTGGCGGAAGCAGATAAGATCTTTGCTGAAAAGTGCGAACTTATTGGTAAGGAACATGCGGTAAGTTTAATTAGAAACGTAATGCTTCAGTGGCTCGATCATTTGTGGAAGGAACATCTTGCTTCTATGGATTATATGCGTCAAGGTATCGGCTTGCGTGGTTATGCTCAGCGTAATCCAAAGCAAGAATACAAGCTTGAATCATACAAGATGTTTACTCAAATGCTAGAAAGCTTTAAGTACAATGTCGTTAAGTTCTTAAGTAACATCCAAATCAAGGTTCGTGAAGAAGTTGATAAGATGGAAGAAGAACGCCAAAAGCAAGCAGCTGAAGCTGAAGAAAAGTTTAATCGCGAAGCTGAAGCTAAGCGCTTAGAAGAAGCGCGTTTAGAACGTGCGGCAGCTAAGGTTGGTCGTAATGATCCTTGCCCTTGCGGTAGTGGCAAAAAGTACAAAAACTGCTGTGGCCGTTTAGGTTAAATTAAAGCTTTATGACTAACAATCGATAATAAGTCATTGTTAGGTGATAAGAAGCCGTTCCTTATGGGTGTTCTCCAATAAGGGACGGCTTTTTTGTTCGCCTTTGGAGATAAAGTTGAGATTACTTTAAGAAAACTGCCCGCCTCTTACTTAAAACTAATATAATGTTTTTAGTTTGCTAAGGAGTTCAAGATGCATGAGTTGACCGTTGATGTAGCGATAATTGGGGCAGGTACTGCTGGGTTAGAAGCATATAAAGTAGCTAAAGAACAAGGATTAAAACCAGTTTTAATTGATAAAGGTCCTATAGGTACTACGTCTATCCGTACAGGGTGTATACCAACTCAAATTTTGCATGAACTCTCCATAAATATTAACAAAGTAGAAACACCAGCATCTATCACTCGTTATGGTAAATCGCCGGAAGCTCGAGTTAGTCGAAAAAATTTGATGCAACTTTTGCGGTCGCAAAAACGTAGCTTCATTGAGGATTTTGTTAAAAATATTTATACCATACCAGAAACAGAACGTTTACAGGGGGAGGCGCATTTTATCGATGCACACCATTTAGCAGTAAACGATAATGAGCACCTGGTGACATCTGCTAGTTTTATTATTGCCACGGGGTCAACTCCTTACGTTCCTTCCGAGTATAGTGCCATCAAAGATCGCCTTTTAACTACCGATAATATCTTTGATTTGGCAGAACTACCAAAATCAATGGCGATTGTAGGTTCCGGCAGCGTGGGTCTTGAAATTGGTCAGATCATGACTTCATTAGGGGTGCGAACTCCGATCTTTGGGCGTAAAGCTTTATGGAATTTTACGGACCAAAAAGTAGCGTCTGAAGCTTATGAAGCTTTAAGATCTCGAATCTTTTTAACCATGAATAGCAGTATCACTGATTTTGAGCAAACTGACGAAGGGTTATCTCTTTATTACTTAGATGAATCGGTGCATGAATGCTTACTCAATGTTGATTATCTCTTTTGTGCGACTGGACGTATTCCTAATTTAGCTACGTTAAATATGACCGCCGCGGGCATAGAAATAGGTTCTGATGGGATGCCAATTGTTAATCGCAGAACTATGCAATCAAACGTGGAACATATATTTTTCGCGGGGGATGCTTGCGAATTTCAAGGGACTTTGCAAAAAGCTGTACGTCAAGGTCGGGTGGCTGGTATTAACGCGAGCCGTAGAGCTTCTGGCTTAGGGCTTGAGTTAAATGAACAGCCACCTATGCAGGTTATTTTTACCAACCCTCAATTTGCGATGGTGGGGCGTACTTATGCTGAAGTTAATGCGCAAGCGCGCAATGGAGAAAAGTATATTGTTGGTGAAGGGTTAGTTTGTAATAATCTTAAAGCCCAAATTGAAAACAATAGAAGTGGGTTAATTCATACTTATTTTTCCCATCAAACCGGCGCTTTACTTGGGGCGGAAATCTGTTGTCCAGATGCAGCGGCGATTTGTCAATTTTTAGCTTCGGCTATTGCTAGTGGTAAAACCTTAAAAGATTTAGTTGATATGAGTTTCTATCATCCTTCTTCATTTGAAGTTTTAAGTGAATCAATTGCCGATGCAGCGCATAAATACCGTTTACTCGTAAAGCAACAAGTTAAGTAGAAAAAAGCTTTTTATATGGCTTTTGGTATTGTGTTTTAATTTTGCCTTATCTGAGGTTAGCTTTGATTCTAGTTTGAAATTAGCGGAATTAAACCAACTTTAAGCAAGAATGTATAGGCATAAATGTAAGCGTTTCACGTACTATTTACTTATTTTATAACAAAAACTTAACAAATAATTTAAAATTTAAAATTTAAAATTAAGACATAGTTTTTTGAATGGGGAGTAATAGTAGGAAAATGAAGTGTAATCTTCTAGTGAATAACGTTTTCAGGTAGAATGATTCGCTAAGGGGGCTTGCAATATATCTCAGTATTTTATAAATTAAATGTGGTTTTATGTGGATATATAAGGCTTTTTTATAATAAAAAGATAAAATTTTAAACAATTTGTGATCAAAAAAGTAACATAATCTTTCAAATTTCATTATAATAAGTTGTCAAGATTTAGTTTTGCAGTTTAAGGATTAAACTGTGCGTTATCATTTGGCATCTTAATAAAAAAAACAACATGGATGTTTAAAAGGTGTTAACGCTTTATTTCACGGAATGAAATTGAGATATGTGCGTACTGACCAAGGTAGATTCGATCAAAGAATTCTGCTCCTACAAGAATGTGGTAATTCAATGCCATAATTTCCCAGACGCTGATACGATAGGCTCTGGTTTTGCTCTCTATAAATATTTTATGGATGCAGGCTGTAATACTCGCTTGGTTTATAGCGGGTCGGCTCCCATCTCCAAAACCAATTTAGTTCTATTAGTAAGCCATTTAGGGATTCCTATTGAGTATGTTCCAGAACCGGAACCTGTAGATGGACTTCTTGTGACCGTTGATTGTCAGT
The DNA here is from genome assembly GCA_900539665.1 of uncultured Succinivibrionaceae bacterium. Classification (GTDB taxonomy): domain Bacteria; phylum Pseudomonadota; class Gammaproteobacteria; order Enterobacterales; family Succinivibrionaceae; genus WG-1. Next base: position 5,300 of record UQCV01000049.1, read on the forward strand.
ATGGCGAAAGCAACGTCTCTTTATTTCCGGCGAAAAATGTATTAATTATTGATCATCACCGCCCATCTTCTAAGTTGTTAGGCCGTCCGCGCCCTAACATAATCTATGCCTGCATTAAAGAAAAATATGGTGGTTGTGCCTCTGTTGTATATCAGTTGCTCCAAAAAGCTGGCTATAGATTAACTTTGCCGGTCTCTACAGCCATGTATTATGGCGTCTTTATGGATACTAATGAGTTTTCAGAAGTAAGAGAACCTGCTGACCGTGAAGCTCGTGATGAGTTGTTGTTTGACGACGCGTTCTTTACCTTAGTTAAGAATTCTAATCTTAATCCAGCCGAATTGATGATTGCAGGCCAAGCATTACAAAATTATTGGGAAAAAGATGGGTTAGCTGTTATTGAAGCTCAAGCCTGTGATCCTAATATTTTAGGGCTCATTGCCGATATGTTAATTCGAGTGGAAAATGTCACAACTGCGGTGGTTTTTAACCGGATGTCATCAACTGAAGCTGGTCTAGGTGAGTGCTATAAATTCTCTGTAAGAACTTGTATCGGCGAAATTAGAGCTAATGAATTGGCAGAAATGATCACAGCACCTCGTATTTCAAACGGGCAAGCTCTCGGCGGTGGCGGTGGGCATAGACGTAAGGCAGGTGGTCGCTGTGAAGTTAAAATCTTCGCTACTTGGTGTGTGGAGCAAGGATGTAATCCTGATTTTAGAGAATATCTCCATCAAGTCTATACCGAATACTCACAACGATCTTCAATTATCTATTGTGATAGTTATGATTTTTCTGTGGAACGTTATGATTACCGTCGCTATCAACGTCAGGCTGTGATTAGCGGTTATGTCCGTTCAACTGAATTAGGTGAAATAGGTAGTCGCATCTTGTTACGTACTCCAACTGGGGATAAACATGATGTTATTCGCGAAGATCTCTATATCAGAATTGGTCTTCATGGTGAGTTATACCCATGTTCTGCAACTGAGTTTTACGCAGTTTATCGCGATTGCCAAGAAGCTATGGATTTTAGTGGTTTCATGGAACACGATGAACCAAAGGTGGTGTTAGAAAGAACTGGTTGTAAACTATATTTACGTGATATTTTGCACCCATGCCGTATAAAGAACAACGATTACGTTTGGGCGCGACAGATTACAACTGATCGTAAGACAGTTAAGCTTTTACCATCAAAATGGGGTTATGCTGATTTTACTTTTGGGAACTTTGGGGATTATGTGGTGATTAGTACAAATGACCTGACTGATATCTCTATCGTTTCTGGTAACGATTTTGCTGAGGATTATACCTTAGTAACAGATTAGCGTTTGGAGGAGGCTAAACGATGATTTCACCTAGCGTTCCTGCGTACCTTAGAAGTATTAACTGAGGCACTGATATTTGGGCATTAGCCTTAGGAAAACCACTTTTTAATAATATGACCTGGACTCAATATTTTATTGGGTCCTTTTTTGTTGGCCCTGCTAATGCTAAATAAAAATCCCTATGAGCTTATGCGCATAGGGATTTTGAGTTAAATACGGTTTAGTTTTAACTTCGGATTAGAATTCGCAGTTATTAACAGTTCTTGGGAATGGAATAACGTCTCTTACGTTACCGATACCGGTTACGTAAACGATAAGTCTTTCAAAGCCTAAACCAAAGCCTGAGTGTACAACGCTACCGTAACGACGAAGGTCACGATACCACCAATAGTTTTCAGGGTTGAGACCAACTTCCTTCATACGGGCATCGAGCACATCAAGACGTTCTTCACGCTGTGAACCACCGATGATTTCACCGATACCTGGGGCTAATACGTCCATTGCCGCTACAGTCTTACCGTCGTCGTTAAGGCGCATGTAGAAAGCTTTGATATCCTTTGGATAGTTCTTTACAACTACAGGAGACTTGAAGTGTTCTTCTGCTAAATAACGTTCGTGTTCACTTTGTAAATCGATACCCCATTCAACTGGGTATTCAAACTTCTTGCTGCAGTTTTTAAGAATTTCGATAGCATCGGTATAGTCAACCTGAGCAAAGTCAGAGTTGATGAAGTGTTCGAGACGGGTGATTGCATCCTTGTCTACACGTTCAGCAAAAAATTCCATGTCATCGCGACGTTCGGTTAATACAGCCTTAAATACATACTTAAGCATTGCTTCGGCTAAAGCTGCGTTGTCGTTCAAATCATTGAAAGCAACTTCAGGTTCTACCATCCAGAATTCAGCAAGGTGACGGGTGGTGTTAGAGTTTTCAGCGCGGAAGGTAGGGCCAAAGGTGTAAACCTTTGACATGGAGCTCGCGATAGTTTCGGCGTTAAGCTGACCAGATACAGTAAGGAATGATTCTTTACCAAAGAAGTCTTTGGTGTAGTCTACAGCACCCTTGTCATTACGTGGTACATTGTTGAGATCAAGAGTGGTGAGTCTGAACATTTCACCAGCGCCTTCACAGTCAGAAGCGGTGATAAGCGGAGTAGAAATCCAAATAAAGCCGTTTTCGTTGAAGAAACGGTGAATTGCCTGAGCAAGACAGTTTCTTACACGCATTACTGCACCCATTAAGTTAGTACGAGTACGGAGGTGAGCGTTTTCACGGAGGAATTCTACAGTGTGGCGCTTAGCGCTTATTGGGTAAGTATCTGGTTCTTCAACCCAACCACATACTGTAACGTCAGTAGTTTGGAGTTCAAAAGCCTGACCTTTACCAGCTGATTCTGCAATTACGCCATCAACCATTACAGAACAACCTGTGGTAAGGTGCAATACTTCGCTTTGGTAATTTTCTAGGTTAGTAGGAACAACAGCTTGAATTGGATTAAAGCATGAACCATCATGCACAGCTAAGAAAGAAACACCAGCTTTAGTATCTCTTCTGGTTCTGATCCACCCGCGGACACGAACTTTTTCCCCAACCTTATATTTACCTTTAAGTACATCATCTACAGATGCTAAAATCATTGCAACCTCACATAAAGTTTTCTCGTACCTAAAAGCCGACTATGGTCCACTTTTGGTGCGAAGCAACATTTGTATTTATTAAAAAAACTACCAAAAGATCTTAGACTTTTATGAAAAAAAATCAAGCTTAAACGCGTTAAAGACACAAATATGAATCACTGTTTAAGCGTTCTTAATTGTTCTAAGTTCAGAGGTAGCTAAGATCCCATTAATAAATTTAAGTTCAAGCCACATAGATCCTTCGGTTGGAACTTTGCCTTTATAGGAAAGTGGCAAGGCATTGAGCCCAGTTTGTCTTAAATCATCGACACAAGCAACGGAAAATTTTTCAGTAAACACCATAGGTTCCGTATCCTTATTTGGCTTAAATTCTACGGTAATGCTGGTTTCACCATCATTTTCTGTTGCTCTAATTAGTCTGGCAGCCACGGTCGTTGTGCGCCCAAGAAAACCTTTTAATCGTAAAAGCTTAAGGCCACATTTTAGGGCAAGAAATAATAAAATTGCGGTCATGGCTTCGAATAACACTGTGTATTGGTAAATGAAGAGCACTTGGGTTCTAAAAAGCAAAGCAATGGCCGAACCTAGGGCGGTAAGACCGTAAAATATGACGGATAAACGAAGCCCCAGGGTGTTTTCATTATTTTGGTTAAATAAACTTAAATCCAAATTGAGGGGTTCTTCTTTGTTTGGGGTATAAACGTTTAACGACATAAATTAGTTCCTTGTGTGGCTACGATGGAAAAAGTGCCTATGAGCTTGACTTATCTTTATTTGCCAGTGATTACACCTTGAGAGCTAGACTTAAAAACCCCAGTAACAGCTGCATTTGTTGACGCAACTTCTTTTTCCGCAAAATTAAGTACCGCTTCAAGACGATAGTTGCGATCAAGCATGCGCTGGTAAAGGGTTGAAGCAGCTTTGGTGTTAGCTGCTGTATTAGGACGCATGTGGTATTGACGACAAACGCGACCTTGTTCTGGAATTGAAGTGTCTGTTAGCACGTCTTTAGAAGTATCAACGAGTAAATTATTGATGTAGAACTTAAATTCAGTGCTTGCAAGGTCAACTTCTGTTGGTAAGTGGTTTTCAATGCAATATTCAATAGCCACTAATGGTTGGCGTTTATCGTTCAGATCGAGGCTAACAGAGTTAATCTTAGGTGTCGGTAGAGAATTAAAATCATTGAGGCTAGTGCAGCCAATAATGCTGATAAAGCCAGTCAGGGTCATGAGAATGGTGCTTGTGCGCATAGTGAAGAAGTCCTTTACCATAGCTTAAAGCTCAGAATAAAGCTTTAAGTAAAAATTCTTTTTACGGTATTGGTGATTTTGGCGGGAGAGGGCGCAAAATTGTCACCAATAATGGCGTTATTCTACTTTATCTAAAGGTAAAATCATATAATGAAGGTAAGATTTGTCCCTAACAACCGCAAAACATTTTGGGGCTTAGATTTTAAATGCTACGCCCTATATGTTTTGATGTAAGGAGTGCCTGATGGAAGAAATTGTGCCGATTGTAGATGCTACAAATAATATTGTAAAGTTAGAACGGCGTTCAATCATGCGAAAAGAACGTTTACCTCATCGCGCTACTTATGTCGTTTTACGTAATAGTGCGGAGCAGTATTACATAGAGGTTAGAACGATGACCAAGGATTATTGTCCTGGTATGTTAGACGCTTGTATCGGTGGGGTGGTACAAGCTGGTGAAGATGATATTTATAAAAGTGCGACCCGTGAATTAAAAGAGGAAATGGGCGTTGACGTGCCGCTTGAAGATTTGGGCTGGTATAAAATCGAAGGCCACGGCAGCTTTATCTTTGCTGGCTTGTTTTTTGCGGAGTATGATGGCCAATACGTCATGCAGGCGAGTGAAGTAAGTGATGTGTTAATGCTGACAGAGGAGCAAATTTGGGCCCGAAAGGATGAATTTACTCCTGATTCACTGGTGGCATTAAAAGAGATTTTACGGCGCCATAAACGTAGTTCTTAAGTTCGAAAAAGTAGAAGTTTAGGGAAGCCTAGGTTTCTTTTCTCTGAGAAACAAATGCTAGTCATTATATTTGACTAGCATTTGTTTATTTTAAGGCCCTGTGAAATGAATTTAATTTATTTTTATTTCATAGGGGCAGTTTTTACGGCGCAACTTACGCTTATGGACCTAAAACTATTTTAGCGCTTAAGCTGCCTTAGGCTCATTGGCGTGGTACAAAGTCTGGTTTAACATGGAACAAAGTGCATCCGGTAATTCAGAGCAATCATTGATTGTTCTTACCATCGGGTAAAGGTTTTGGCATCTAAAGTTTTGCCCAATGCGAATAGCATAAACTTCTACCCCTTGTTTTGGTGCTTCTTTTAATAGATCATCTACCGCTTCTGGGTTATCTGGGTCGCCATCAGTAATAAGAATTACGATATTACGTTTACCAGGTCCTTGGGTGAAACCGTAAATAGCATGCATCAGAGCTTGAGCCATTGGGGTCCCACCTTTAGGGCGTTGGTCAAAATATGCAGCTTTGGCGTATGCTGATTCATAAGGTCTAGTTACAGTTTCAAATTCATTGATTTGACCTGGGAAGTAAGTTACTTCAGAGACTAAATGTTTTTGACCTTCGCATGCTAAAGCAAGTGAAAGAGCCACTTCGTTGGCTATATCAAAACGGTATTTACCTTCAACTCCGCAACGGGTATACATAGAACCTGAGGCGTCAACTAATAAGTGGATATTGGTATTCATCGTCCGATGGGGTACGTTTTTATAAAATACTCGATTATCTAAAATAGTGCGTTTCTTGAATTGATGGTAACGCTGGCAATCAATATAATCCCCATGGGTTGCAAAACCACATCTCCAAATATCATGCCCTTGAACGAGTTCACGAATTTTCATGGTTAGGTTTGGGTCTTGTTTTATGTGTTGAAGTAAAGTTGAGTTTTCGCGTGGAGTGGCGGTACCACCTTGCATCATGCCAAATTCTTCTTCAATTTCCACGTCATCAGACATATCACTTAAGTATTCTCTAACCCCAAAGTTAATCAATGCTAAGTTTTCGGTTGAATCAGAACAAAGATGGATATCATTAAATTTTTTTGGTTGCTTGGCATATTCAGCTTTAATTTTGGCTAAAACTTTTTCCTCGCTTTGGTTGCTATTTAAGCTACTACTTGCAACTGATTTGGCCTTGCCTTGGGTTTGAGGCTTGTTTTCTGCCGAATCATCTTGTTCATCTTGAGTAGCAGCAGACATGCGAACATCTGTCGGAAAAGGCATGTTATCAGGAACGTTTAAGGCTCCAATTTGGTTGATAAAAACAAGGATTTTCTTAGCAACAGCGAGGACTTCGGCTGAATTTTTTAAGGCGGTTGTACCATTTAATAATTCTTCAAGCTTTTGAACAGCGATATTTCCAATTTTTTGACTTAAGAATTTACGAGCTGTTGTGTATAGTTCATTGGCAGCTTCTTGTTCGGCTTCAAAATAACGTAAGTAGTAATTACAAAAAAGCATGAGTAAAGCGGTGCAATCCCCATTGTCGATTTTTTGATTTCTACGGAGGCAGGATAGGGAAAGCTTTTTAAGTTTTTCGACTAAGAAATTAAATGTATTTTTAAGGCCAGGCCAATCTTTAGTTTGGAGTAACTCAATACGGGGATCTTCAATCGCATTAAATAAGGTATGAGTTAAACGGTCTTCAGCTACGGAATCAAATAACTCAAAATTACTATAACGAATATGACCGCATTCATGAGCAACATAACCATAGGCCATTTCTAAAGATTCATGATCATTTAAATGAAGACGAGGAATAACAATAGAATTGCCGTTGGTGTAGGCGAAGCAACCTTTCATGAAGAGGTTGATGTTGTAGTTTTGGGCATAAGAGCCGAGCATAAGTGGAAGAGCGCCTTTCGTAATCTTCATTTTTCTTTCCTTAACTAACCTAAATCTTAACCTTAGTAACCTAAATATTTGAATCTCGACCTGGTATTTAGTATCTAAATCTTGACCTTAATAATTGCTGTTCTAAATCTTAATCTTTAATTTGAGTATCTAATTTTGGCGGTACGTCACGTAGTTACCTAAAGTTATGGCTTCTAAGAAGTTAATAATTTAGGTGGTTTTTCTCGTTTAAATATATATTCAATAAATTTAGTGGAAGCACTAAATTTATTTAATGCTGACTACCGTCGCTAAAACAAGATTCATTTTACACGTTTGTATAATAAAATCAATAACAAAACTAAAAAAGATACGAATAAATAATAAAATGCGATATTAATCAATAAAAACAAGAACAATCATCCAAAAAAACAGAAATGAACAGTGGGCAATGAGCATTTTAGCTATGCTTTGATTGATAGAAGTTAAGCATAGTATTGGGGAGGGAAGTTGGGATGACTGAGGAATAGTTTAGTTGGCAGTAAAATTGATTAAGTTTAATAAAAAACACCGCAGTCTTGGTTTAATCTTGTACTGTGGTGTCTTAAAACTATGAGAGTTAAATTACATAGGAGGCGATAGTGACATCCTCCCCCACCTTAGAGGTGGGGGACTTCTTGCCGAGTTCAGTTAAAGCCATTTTTTACGTTTGAAGAATAGGTACGTAAGCATAGCAGAAAACACCATCATAACAATGGATATTGGGTAACCATATTTCGTGTGAAGTTCTGGCATAAATTCAAAGTTCATCCCATACACACTTGCGATCCATGTAGGTGGCATGAAGACTACCGCCGCCACAGAGAAGATCTTTATGATCTTATTTTGCTTGTGGTTCGTATATGACATCGCGGTTTGTAGCTGGAAGTTAATCTTATCAAACAAGAATTGGGTATGCGGAAGCAAAGATTCAATGTCTAATAGAATCCCATCAATTGATTCAAATTGTTCAGGGCTTAAGCGGGCACTTACGGTTTTACGCAAGAAGCGTAAAGCCTTTCTGGTATCGAATAAAGACAAACGAATCTGAGTAATAGTTCCTTCCTGGAAGATGAGTTCCTGGAGTAAATCATTAATTTTTTCGTCATCATCAGACATGATGTCATCAGCTGTTTCTTCGAGGGTGGTATATGAGTCTTCGATGTAGTCAGATAATGATTCAACCTTGATATCTTGTAATTCAAGGAGAATGTCGAGATTGTTTTTAACTTCTACTCGGTCGTGTTTGATGTAATGTCTTAAAAGACGAATGATACTCACATCTTCTTCACGGAAGCTGATAAGCATGGAACCGCGAATAGTGAAGAGAACGTTAGCACCTTCTGTTTCACGGCCTTTACGCTGAGGGAAGAGGGAGGTTATATGAATACCGTCGTTGTCGACATAGAATCGAGATGAAGATTCGATTTCATCAATATCATCTTCTTCCGGTACTTCTTCGGTGAAGATGTGTTGCATCCACTCACGTTCTTCTTCTGTAGGGCATTTGATGTCGAGCCAGATCGTGTTGGGCGGGAGGGTACTGTTGGTGATATCCAGTGTTTTATGCGTTAGAGTTTGATTGTTAAGCAAATAGGCTCTAATCATAACGTCTTCCCTTTGGTTTTGTTTTTAGTAGTTTAGTCGCTGTCGATAATATATGACCATTCAGGATTAAGAGAAAAGCCAAGGTGTATGTGGGTAGATTTTTAGTAAAAACTAATATTACCTATTGAAAACATATAATGGCTTAAAATATTTGATACATCTTGAATTGAACAATGGTGCATTTTAACATCATTTAAGCTGCGAAATATAAATTTTAGGTAAAAAACGCCCGTTTAGTTGGAAAACGTGATTGCGGTAGATTGAAATTTATAAAAGATTCCATGAATAAGCAAGACCAAGTCTAGTTACAAAGTTTAAAAGTTACAAATTTTACTTTGCCTAAATAAACAACCACATCTCATTACGGAATGTGGTTGCTTGCTCATTATAACCTAGACCCAATTGGGTTAAGTTCTAAATGTGTTTTGCTTAGATTTCTTTAGCAAATTCTACTGCTCGACCGATGTAGTTAGCAGGGGTTAACTTTCGTAAAGCTTCCTTGCCTTCTTCTGGGATGTCGAGAGTATCGATGAACTGAAGCATGATTTCGCGGTTTACCTTTTGACCACGAGTCAAAGCCTTGAGCTTTTCATAAGGCTTGTCAACACCGTAACGACGCATTACAGTCTGGTATGGTTCAGCAAGAACTTCCCAGTTGTGGTCGAGTTCGTCGAGCATATGCTGAGTATTAGCTTCAAGCTTGCTTACACCCTTTAAGGTTGACTTCATAGCGATTTCAGTATAACCAACAGCTACCCCGAGGTTACGAAGTACGGTTGAGTCAGTAAGGTCACGCTGCCAACGGCTAACTGGGAGTTTGCCAGCAAGGTGATTGAAGATAGCGTTAGCGATACCGATGTTACCTTCTGAGTTTTCGAAATCGATAGGGTTTACCTTGTGAGGCATGGTAGAAGAACCAACTTCACCAGCAATGGTACGCTGCTTGAAGGTGCCAAGGCAGATGTAACCCCAAATATCACGGTCGAAATCGAGCACGATAGTATTGAAACGAGCGATAGCATCGAAGAGTTCAGCGATGTAATCGTGTGGTTCGATCTGGATAGTGTATGGATTCCAAGTAAGGCCTAAACCTTCTTCAAATTCACGGCTGAATTCTTTCCAGTCAACTTGTGGATAAGCTGACATGTGGGCGTTGTAGTTACCAACAGCACCGTTGATCTTAGCCATAAGTTCAACGTCCATGATCTGCTTTAACTGACGACGGAGACGGTAAACTACGTTAGCCATTTCTTTACCGAGAGTAGTAGGAGAAGCTGGCTGACCGTGGGTTCTTGACATCATTGGAGCTTCTGCATATTTCTTAGCAAGTTCAGTAATAGCGTCAATAACCTGGTTGAACATAGGAGCAATAACTTCTTCACGTGCTTCTTTAAGCATAAGAGCGTGAGAGTTGTTGTTGATATCTTCAGAAGTACATGCGAAGTGGATGAATTCCTTCACAGCGTTGATTTCCGGCATAGTGGCAACTTTGTCTTTAAGGAAGTATTCAACAGCCTTCACGTCGTGATTGGTTACGCTTTCGTGCTTCTTAATAGCCTGAGCGTCTTCTACATTGAAGTTTTTAACGATATTATTAAGGAAAGCAATTGCTTCAGCGCTGAAAGCCGGAACTTCCTTGATAGCTGGAGTAGCAGCTAATTTCTTAAGCCATTCTACTTCAACGGTGACACGGAAACGCATCAAACCAAATTCTGAAAAAATGCCACGTAAGTCGGCACATTTGCTAGCGTATCTACCGTCGATTGGAGATACGGCTGTCAATGATGAAAGTTCAAGTTCCATAATGGAATCAGCTCCTAAGTGTTAAGCACGTATATACGCGTAAGAGATAAAGTGATTGGTTAGCTCCGATGTTGCAATAGCTGGTGAGCACATGTAAACATCTTTTTACGATTAAACAGAAGATCTCTGCCTTTGCCACCAAGTTGTCGCCATAATATCACAGCTCGAATGGCAGCAAAAATTAATGTTCTAATTCTATCTTGAATTACTTGTTGTTTTAAGTAGCAGGCGTTGCCGTAAATTTTAAAACTAGATGCTGTAATCTTCGATATTTTAGCAGTGTAAACCTCGGCAATGTTAGCTACATTTTCATTTGAAGTTGGGCTGTAGCCATATTGCCTAGATTTATTTAGAGCCTGATCAAGCATGTCTAAAACATCTTTAGGTACTTTTTGCATAGAAAATATTTTGGCTAAAGGGCTTTTGACGATTAGCTGTTTATAAAATGAAGTACCTAAATGAATTATGTACATAACCATGCGGGATTGATCAATCATTTGGGCATCAGTTCTATTTGATTCAAAAGTTTCAAAGAAAAATTTAAAACCACTCTGTAGTTTTTCTAGTGGGTAAATTTCATCAATTGAGTTGGGGCTATCTACCGCTAAGGCTCGAATAGCAATGCGAGATGATTCCTCATCCCAAGTTCCTTTATGGGCAAGTGTAGAAATTTGGCCAACACTCTGACAGATAGCTGCAAAACAGATAATCTGTTGTTCGAGTTCTGAATAGTTTTGGTTCATAGATTTCTTCCTTATTATTTATGGCTTTCTAAGCTAGTTAGGAACTGATTGGATTTATTTAGTTTTGATGCACTGATAAAATTGAAATTCAAGGGGGCATAAGTAGGTCTAAACCACGGTTTATGGATAAAAGATGGTACGAAATAAAGCCAGCTTTTATCTTTGACTAATCGGGGATAGAGTTTAGCTATTCATTGAATTTGTGTCTTGATTCAATAATGCCACCGCCTAAACAAACTTCGCCATCATAGAGTACGGCACTTTGGCCTGGAGTTACCGCTGCTACTTCTTCATCAAAGGTTACTTTGATTTTGCCTTCACCGTATGGTTCTGCATAACAGGCGATATCTGGTTGGCGGTATCTAGTTTTTACCGTGCACTTACGTGCTTCAAATGGCTGACGATCGGTGAAATTCAAATCAGCTGCAATAAGGTAGTTTGACATAAGACGCGGGTGGTTGTGCCCTTGGGCGACAATTAAAGTATTGCGCGCAATATCTTTGTCTACTACATACCAAGGTTCGTCGGTACTATCCTTACGTCCGCCGATAAAGAGACCTTTACGCTGGCCTAAAGTATGGTACATAAGACCTTCATGTTCGCCAATCACCTTGCCATCAACTGTTTCAATTGGGCCTTTGTGCGCCGGGAGGAAACGGCTTAAAAATTCGTTAAAGCGTTTTTCGCCGATAAAACAAATGCCAGTGGAGTCTTTTTTAGTAGCTGTAGAAAGTCCGATTTTAGCCGCAAGTTCACGCACATCAGTCTTTAGCATATCGCCTACTGGGAATAAGGAACGAGCAACCTGAGCTGCGCCCAAAGTATAAAGGAAATAGCTTTGGTCTTTGTTTGGATCGGTTCCACGTAAAAGTTTAGTTGGGCCGTCACCAAAAGTGCGTCTTACGTAGTGGCCGGTGGCAATATAGTCGGCGTTAAGATCTTCAATGGCGTAATCAAGGAAAGCTTTGAATTTAATTTCCTTGTTACAGAGAATATCTGGGTTTGGGGTGCGCCCGGCAGAGTATTCGCTTAAAAAGTTTTCGAACACGCGATCCCAATATTCAGCTGCGAAATTTATGGTTTTAAGTTCAATACCAATTTTGTCACAAACGCTTCTTGCATCAGCAAGATCAGATGCGGCTGAGCAGTAGGTATCAGTATCATCTTCTTCCCAATTTTTCATAAAAAGGCCGGTAACTTCATAGCCTTGTTCCTTTAATAGGTAGGCAGATACAGAAGAGTCAACCCCGCCGGACATGCCGACGACCACCTTTTTTGCAGACATGTTAGATCCTTGTTTTGGTTCGTAAATACGGTATTATGTGAACTACTCACCACCTAAAGAGGTGGGAGCTTCGTAATTACTCATTAGAGTAATTCTAAAGAAGTTTGATAGCTAT
>UQCV01000050.1 GCA_900539665.1 uncultured Succinivibrionaceae bacterium
CTAATTCTTCATAAGCATCCAAAACTTTTACTACAACTCTTGGTTTTCTTTTTAAGTTTTGGCAGTTTAAAAAATACCTTTTTACAGTTCTTGCATCGCAATTAAATTGCTTTGCTATTTTTGAGTAGTTTGGTTTTATACCATTCATTAAAAATTCCCTCAGTGTTTCTGCTATGTCTTTTCTCATACAAAACTCCTTTATATGGTCTATAAAGAAATTTTAGCTGAAAAAACGACATTTTCACTTTGGCGAATTTCTACATTTTCAGTTTGGCACTAACATTAAAAGCTCGAACTAATAGCTAGTAAAAGGCCTCTTAAGACCATTAAAAGTCCTAAGAGGCATGGTAGAACCGAAAGATAAGCGCAGAAGCTTAAGCGGGCTGTGAGGTTTGGTTCTTCTCTTTGTCGTCATTGTTTTGTAAGATAGTCGTCGCTATCTCATTGGCTTCGGTATAGAACTTAATAGTTTGTTCTTCAGAAAGCCCCATCTTCTGGGCTCTTAATTTCACGGTATCAAAAGCGAGCTTTTCGTAATCCTTAACAAAGTTTAGGTAGAATGCAAGTTCGCCTGAATCATCAACTAAAGCGTGCTTGACGTTATCAGAAATTGGCATGCTTTCTACGATTTCGGTAAGAGGGCGGCTCATAATTGATGCCATGAGCGAGAAGAGGCCACACAAGAAGGCTTCTTGTGGGTTAGTGTGCCCTTGTCTAAATTTAGAGAGGTATTCACAAAAATATGCTCTCGTGAGCGATAAATGGTACAACTCATAAGGAGTATTAGTCCCTAAAGAGGTGGCAGAGATTAAGGTAACAAAACGCTGCAGTTCATCACGCCCAAGGTACACCGTAGCATGGCGGAAAGAGGTGATAGGTTGGCTACCGTAACGCACGTTGTTAACGTAACGTAATAGCTTATAAGCTAAAGATAGATCGCGCTTTAATAAGTTTTCGATAGCATCGTAATCGAGGTCTTTTTGGCTGACTTCTTTTAAGAGTTGAATAACCACGAGTTGGTTTTGGGAGAGAGATCTATTAGCCACAATTTGTGGTTTACTAAAGAAGTAACCTTGGAAAAGAGAAAAGCCTAATCTAATTGCGAATTGGTATTCTTCTTCAGTTTCGACTTTTTCGGCTAAGAATTTGATGTCGTACCCCTGATTCTTTTGAATAAACTTTTGAATCTGTGATAAAGGGTATTCTTTAAAATCGAACTTAATGATGTCGGTATATGGCAAGAATCTAATCCACGCGTCATCCATGGTAAAGTCGTCTAATGCGATTTTAAAGCCCTTGCTTTTTAGTTCCTTAATTGACTTTAAAAGATTATCGTCAGGTTTACAATCTTCAAGAATTTCAATTACGACTTTATCGACTGGTAAAAAATCGACAAGTTTGTCGACGATTAAAGAGTAGGGGAAGTTGACAAAGCACCAACAATTTCCGACCAACTTATTGATTGATTGGTCCAAAAACTGTTCAGAGATTAATGTGGTAGTGGCTTGCTCGGCGGATATTCCTTGGGGAAAGCCGTTACTTAGCCCATTACGAAAGAGTAGCTCGTAAGCCACGGTCTCTCGCATGGTATTTAGGATCGGCTGTTTGGCCACAAATGAATACATGTTTTTTCTCCGTTTTTTTTTTATACTTATAGTTTGGCGTTTTGTAAAGCCTTGAGCCTCAAGCTATATAGGGGAAACGTACTTTAAGGTCGTGGAAATATGGAAAAATCTTCTACGTTTTTTTGAAGACGGCAATGCCAAAAAATTATAATATATTTATATTTTTAAAAAGTTGTAATGGTCACGTTTTAGTTAAGTAAAAGCATAAAACCGAACTCTAAGGAAATGTATTGCTGGATTTTGCTTAAATTTGCACCAAATAAAGAAATTTACACTATCTTTGGTCATGTATTTTGTCGGATTATAAAACTGTTACTTAAAAAGATTCTAGCGTTAAATGGGCGTGAGAAAAAATAACTGGGTAGACTTTTGTTGCCAAAATCTTATTTATATTTTCTTGGAGCATTATAAAAAAAAACCAGCCGAGGCTGGTTTTTGGTTCACTTTGGTTTTCTCTTTTTTCAGTTTTCCTTTGCTCCTTGCTAGCTTTATCAAGGGGCTGTTACCGGAAAAAGTTATCAAAAAAAAGTCATCACAAAAACTTACTTAGATTTTTCAGCGTCCTTTTGGGAGTCTTTACTTGAGAACTCGTAGTCGTAAGGATTGAGGCCTTCCTTTGGCTTTGGAATTTCCCATAAACGATACTTACAGAGTTTCTTTAAAAGAGTCTTACCATTCCAATTGTTATCACCACCCCAGCAAGCATTGCTCATGGCGTCGATTTCAGGCTTAATAGCATCGTAGAAAGGTAAGTTGTTTAGCCCAATAATACGAAGTTCTGGCCATCTATTCTTGGCCCAAGTCAAGATCGCGGTGCGGGCTTCGATAGGCTTGGTGTTTGACCAATTCTTTTTAAGTTGAGTCCAGAAGTTAACCTTGTCATTGTAATGATGGAGTTTACCGTAGATCCCAACGCGTCTTCTGTACCAAATGATGCTGTAGTACAAGAAGGTTGATAACAAGATAAAGCAGATAATCCCGGCTATGATAGGCTTGGTGTATTTAGGATTACGTGGAATGTAATCGTTAAAACTAAAGCCATCAATAGTATAGGTGCCACTTGTAACCATAACTTCATGTGAAGACATGTCATTAGGGTTAACCCAATAGAACTTTTCTTCTGGTAATTCGAGCACGGTATGGTTACGACGTGGCACAAAAACCTGCTTAATGGTTCTAGTGGAGATCAATTGCTTGTTACGCATTAACTTTTCAGTATCAACGCTACTATTGTCGTAGATATCAAAACCTTCAATTTCTGGTAACTTAATTTCAGGCAATTGGCTAATTGCATTGTTAGTCCCACGAATAGTAATGGTTCTAACTACAGGTTGCCCAACTTCAATTGCGGTATCTTTAGGTTCCCATTCAGTTACCATGGTCAAGTTGTCAGACACAATGGTATTAGCCGGAGCCTGACCAATTTCTACTGGAATATCACGCGCTCTTTGCATGAAGGATTTGTTACCTTGAGTGGTAATATAACCTTGAACTACAGGAGAGGAGATAACCTTGCGCCCTGGCTTATTGAAGATCACCTTGTATTCGTGAATTAAGGTCTTACGGAACTTCCCATTACGCGCACGGCTAATAGTTCTTTCGGCAAAGCGAGTAATAGTAGCATCAGGGCTTGATGGTGGGGTGATGGTTTCAATCTTAATGCCAGGTAAAAGCTCTACTTCCATACGGTACATAGCTAATTGACCAGCAATCAGCTTTTTGTTGCGTAATTCAACTTTAACTAAACGGGCGTTATTGATGTTTTGTTGTGGAGCCACTCTAAGTTCAAACCTTGGAGTTTTAAACTTAGTACCAAGAGGTAGGGCGGGGACTTTAATAATCCCTGAGGTCTTAGGAATAAGCGGCAAGGTCCAACGGAATAAATGCTTGTTACCGCTAGAGAGGTTTTCATAGGTAATATTACCGATGGTGAAGTTGGCGGCTAATTCCTTAGAGTTAAGATCAGAACCTTTAAACTTAAGTGGAGTATGCACGTCAATAATATGATTGAAACTCAACCCAGCCATTAATTTGGTTCGGTCAGTTGCAACCTTTATCTGGGTGTCGCCAACTGCGGCTACGGCTGGACTTAGGGTACTTAAACTAAGCGCCATCCCCAACATGGCCAGAAAAGCAATAATAAATCTAAACTTTACCATGACTGCTCCATTACTTTAGGGTTCTTTTTACGCTGTTGAAGAATAAGTCTACGTTGTAAAAGACTAGTAGTTTTTGCTCTAGGCATTACATTGGTGTCAAAATCCTGTTCGATGATGCGGCCGTTTTCGTCAATAAGGTTGGTACGTTGTTCCTTCTTGGCGTTAGCAGCGGTCAATTCACGTAGTTTGCGTAAATATTCCAGAATAATTGTTTTATTAAGGCTCGCATCAGCATGATTAGGTTTAAGTTCAAGCGCCTGATCGTAAGCGATAAGAGCGTCTGAAAGTGCCTTTGGAGTCTTCATCATGGCAAAGCAGTTGCCGATGTTATATTTAGCATCAGCATCATTGCCAAGCAATTGGTATTCTTGTAAAGCTTTGTCATAACGACCTAAGCGGTAGTAGGTGTTGCCACGCCATAATGGGTCGGTTAAGTACTTTATTGCTTCTTCATAGCGTTTGGCTTTGTAAAGCTGATAACCATATTCATTTGGATGGGTTGCAGCGTCATCTTCAGTCATGGTCATTGTAAAAACTTCATGTTTATCCGCTGCCCACACTTCCTTGGTGCTAGCATCAAAGGTGAAAAGAGATGCCACTAACAGGAGCACGAAGAAATAGTTACGTACAAACGCGAGGCAAGACGCTAGACTGGCAAACAAGAACCAATAGCCAATATCTTTTTCTAAGTATTCGCTCTTCGCGGTTTTCTTGTATTTTGGATGGGCGTAGCTATACATCTTTTCAAGGTGAGGAGCTTCTTCACCAATTTCAAAGTAAACCTTAGAACCAGTTTCTTTAGCTACACGTTGAATGAGATCAAGGTGAGAATTGGCCATAACCATAGCCCCATTTTTATCTTGAAGTAATTCGCCGTTAACCTGAATAGGTGAACCATGGGAGGTTCCGATAGCGTAGATGTAAACCGGATACGGCACGTCATTGTTGATGTATTCGATAATACGGTTAGCTTCTACTTCATCCTTAATATCATCAAGTACTAATAAGATGTTACCCGGAGTGTCTGCATCATCATTTTCGTCGAGGATCTTAACGGCTCTTTGGAGCGCCGGTAATGGATCGGAACCGCGACTTGGAATGATTGATGGATCCAAATCTTGTAGTGCAAACAAAATAGAGGTGGTGTCATCAGTTGGTGGGGTGATGAGGTAGTTATCACCGGCGTAAGCTAAGATCCCAATGCGTCTATTAACCTTAGAAGCGTTAAGAAGTTCAATTAAGCTATAACGCGCTCTTTGGAAACGGTTAGGTTCAAGGTCTTTAGCGAGCATAGAGAGGGAAGAGTCGATGACCCAAATCCAGTTTTCATCGTTTTGGAACATAGAGTCGTTTTGGCTAATAGCCGGACCACTCATCGCAAAAACAGCAAACACGTAAGGCACTAATAACCAACCAAATTTCTTCCATAATTTTGGTTTGGAAATAACAGCTAAACGAGCGCGTTCACTGATGCTCTTAGCAAGTTCATCGGAGTTTACTTGGCGTAGTTCGGCTGTAGTTTGCGGCTTCATACTAGTTTGTTGAGACTTCAAGTAATTCATGAGGTCTTCACGGATGAAGTTCTGCAATTTATTTGCTTTGGCAAAATCAATATAAACAAAGATTAGTGGCAGGAAAAGCAGAATAAACCACCACGGACGAAGTATGGTAAAATCAGCCATTTATTCTCCTTACTGTAATAGATGCAGCCACCGCCATAATAATAGAAATAATAAGGAACCAATGATAAAGTTCGATTTCTGGTTGATAAGACACTACGTCTTCTTCTTGGGCTTCAAGGTAGCTGATTTCTTGGTAGCGACTCTTAAGAGCTCGAGCATCCATCGCCCGATAATAATTGCCACCGGTGATGCTAGCGATTTGTCTTAAAGTATCTTCATCTAGATCGGAGTTACCATCATTTTGGGCGTCGAGTAGCGAACCACCACCAAAACCTATGGTGTAGATCTTCATGTTGTGTTCACGTGCCATATTAGCCATTTCAATCGGGGTTGGACCACGAGTGGTGTTACGCCCGTCGGAGAGCAGAATTAAGATCTTTTGGTTGGTCTTGGCTTCCTCAAAACGTTCGAGGGCGAGTTTGATGGCGTCACCAATGTTGGTGTAAATACCAGCAAGTTCGATATCCATTTCATCAATCATTGAAGTAATGAGCTTCTTATCAAAAGTAAGTGGAGCCATTACGTCAGCGCGTTCTGCGAAGATGATGAGCCCGATTCTATCGTGGTATTCACGGTTTAAACGGTTTTTAACGAATTCAGAAAGTTGTTTTTTTACCACATCAAGACGAGATACAGAATTGTTTTCGTCGTCGTACATATCCTTAATATCCATAGAATCAGAAAGGTCTACGGCTAAGAAAATGTCACGATGTGGTTGGTTGACGACGATTACATCATCAAGGTATACCGGACGGCATAACGCTACAACTAAAAAGAACCATGCAGCATAAGCTAAAGTGAACATTAAGCGCACTTTGTTTTGTGGTTCATTATCAAGGGCAAACGGTAAAGAAGTAATGAAAATAAATTCATCTTTCTTCTTGCGTCCTGGTAAGTATCTAATTACGAATGGCACGACGAGCAGTAAAGCGCACAACGGCCATACAAATGCTATTGAGCCCATATTCTTCTCCTCATGCAAGTACGAATCCATTTCTTACATTCTTTAATAATGAGCTTACGGTCAGCGGTGTTTACCGTAGTGCCTTCTGGGTTAGTAAGAGCTGCGTCCCAAAAATTACGAAACTCATTAAAATTGGTGTTACCAGTGTCATCTAAGAAGTTAAGCCAAGAGTGGCCATAGAGACGGGCGAATTCTTTACGTTTGTGCGAAATAAGGCAAGTTTGCTTTAACCAATAATTTACGCGGAGTACAAAATTATCGTCGTTGAGCTTAATAGTTTGTAACCGACTATAAGCCTTAAAGTACGGCATCAAGCGCACTAAGACATAAATCACAGCGACAATTACAGCGACTGCAGCAACAACGCCAAGCCACCATAAAGATGCATCGACTGGCGGAGTGCCTTCGTGGATGTCATAAAGTGATGAGTAATCAAATTCCATATCTTAATAATCTCCTGGGCTTATCTCGCTTGAGTAGATGAAGCCGGATTGTCTTGCTGACGTTCTCTGGTTTCACAGCATAAGGTCTGAGAAACATCTATGCAGATGTTGCGCTGGGAAGCTTCAGAGAGTAAGCGGTCAATATTACGAATACGCTTACTACCGATACGGTCATAGTTTTCAACGAATGAAGTATCAAAAGAGCTTACATAGCACTGATTGGTCCCAGTATTGATCCCTATGGTACCATTACCGATGATTTCTTTTTCAAGTTGATCGTAAATTTGATAAGTACGAACAGAGTGGCCTTTATTTAGGCGACGTAAATAGAGCCAAGCAGTGTCATCGAAACGATAGAAGTCGCTGATGATGTGAAAAACTGAACCAGGGCGGGCTTTGTTTACATAAATGCGTAAGGCATCGTTTACTGAAAACTTAAAGTCCTGACGTAGTAGGCCCTGCTGGTAGCCTTGATAGATTTTATGGAGCCACGCCAAAATATCCTTACGGATGCTACTTGGTTGCTGGCGCACAGGAGTATCGCCAACGACAATCATGCCCCCGACTTTATCTTTCATGTCGTGAGCTTGCCACGTACAAGAAGCGGCGATGAGGCTCGCAAAACGAGCTTTTAATTGGCCTTTAGAGCCAAAGTACATGGCGGGATCGAGATCGAGGATAATATAAACGTTACGGTCTCGTTCTTCACGGAATAATTTAGTAAACGGTTTACCAGTTCTAGCGGTAATACGCCAGTCAATGGTACGGATATCGTCGCCAGGCTGGTAGGCTCGAGCTTCAGAAAATTCCATGCCGCGACCACGGCTAGCAGCTCTTAAAAGACCATAGCGTTGGCTAGCTACGAGCGTACTAGGTAAAAGCTGCGATAGAGGAGGTACCTGGATAAGATCTTCAAAATCCAGCGCTATCCCTTGAGGCATCGAGAGTGACATGGCTGTTATCCTTGTGTTTGTTTTGGTCCGAAATTATTCGTAAGTAATAAATCATGAAAGTCGGCCCAAAAAATTAATCAGTTCTTTATTGATGACGTGATGAACAGTAATCTATATTTGCTTTTAAACTTATAAACCTAGATTTTAAGGTTTTCATTATAAAACAGGACCCTGGGGGCCCTGCAATATGTGTCATGCGGCTAAGATTAGCCG
Organism: uncultured Succinivibrionaceae bacterium; assembly: GCA_900539665.1. Taxonomy (GTDB): domain Bacteria; phylum Pseudomonadota; class Gammaproteobacteria; order Enterobacterales; family Succinivibrionaceae; genus WG-1. The sequence continues at coordinate 8,040 of UQCV01000050.1, forward strand.
ATGGTTACAATGGTATCAAGCAGAGTCTTGATTACTTCATCAGCGCTTACCTTATCCGCTTCTGCTTCCATACTCAAGAACACACGGTGTCTGAATACTGGGAAGATGCAGTACTGAATGTCTTCTGGTACTACGCGGTCACGGTTATCAAGCCAAGCTCTTACACGGGCACAGTTAGCTAACGCAATTGTGGCACGTGGAGATACACCACAACTAATCCAACGGCTTAAGTCTTGGTTGCCGTAGTTGTATGGCTTACGGGTACACATGGTGAGGTTAATGATGTACGGAATAAGTGCATCAGGAATTACTACACGCATGATTTCACGGCGAGCCATGAGAAGTTCTTCTGGTGTAATGCTTGGTAGACCATCTAAGGTACGTTCAACTTGCATATCTTGAAGCTGAGTTTCAACATCCTGACGGCATTCACGATCGTTAAGGGCAAGAATTTCCCTTTCGGTATCGCCATCTGGATAATTGATGTTGAGCTTAAGCATAAAACGGTCAAGCTGAGCTTCTGGTAGTGGATAGGTACCTTCTTGTTCAAGCGGGTTCTGAGTAGCCATTACTAAGAACAAGCCTGGAAGGTTGTGAGTTTCACTACTTACAGTAATCTGTCTTTCTGCCATCGCTTCGAGCAAAGCAGATTGAACCTTTGCTGGAGCACGGTTAATTTCGTCCGCCAAAATAAGGTTATGGAACAAAGGACCAGGCTTGAATTCAAAGGTTCCGGTTTGGTGACGGTAAATTTCGGTACCGGTAAGGTCGGCCGGAAGCAAGTCAGGTGTAAACTGAATACGATGGAAACTACCAACGATGCATTCGGACAGAAGCTTGATCGCTCTTGTTTTTGCTATGCCTGGAGGACCTTCGACAAGGATATGACCGTCTGCCAGCAATGCTGTTAAAAGCCCGTCAACTAAGTCAGGTTGTCCGAATATGTTTTTGTTCATATAGGAACGAACCCTTAAAATAGCTTCATTCGACATTTATATTTTCCCTATTATCCCAATTTATTCCAAACGGCCCTTAAAACATCAGTCGCATGGAGTTTGCTTCATACGTTCGTCAGATACACTTTACGTCTATAAATCTGATTTTGTAAGGAGATTATTTGGCGGTGCTGGTGCCTAAAGGCAGTTTTTACAGGCGCACGTCTTAATAATCTGACCATTAAAGAACCGTATGTACGGTGTGAATTGTTGTATAACACCGAATTTCTAGATCCCGTAAAATATACCATAACTCAATTTATTGATAAGATTTTGGTTTAAAAAGTGTGTGCCGTGTCTTTTTTTTACCGATAAGTTTTGTATTTTGGGTAAAAATAGAGCATTTGATTGAATATGTACCCATATTACATACTTGTTTTTTGAGGGTGTATGTTAAAAACTTGGTTGTATATCTGTATGTTTTTACATAAAAAAACGTTGTTTTATCTAGCCATGTAAGTTTATGGTTGGGGATTTAGAGGTAATTATCTATAACTATATCCATATAGGGTAATTCTATATATAAATACATATATATGCGACATTTGAGTGTGGGACAATCTGAACTAAATGGAAATAACTACAACCATGTAAAATGCTTAAGTTAAGTCATCATAAAATTAGTTCCTCATAGAGTCCGTAAATTTGTTGCATTTATGTACAGAAAAGCGGTCTTAGTTTCAATACGGTGGCGTCTTGACCATTTATGATGCTTGTTATGGCGAATTTTGGTTCTAAAATTGTATAATAGGCATTATTGGAGCTTTGTTTTTCGTTTTACCATAATGTGAAGCACTGTAAAGCACTCTCTAAGAATAAATTTAAAATACCTCAGAGGTCCTTGACGTGGTTGGGGCGGATTCCTTGGTTGGTTCTTTGATTTGATGAGTAGTTCTTTGAAGAATGAATCCTTGGTTTTATGTCATAACGAAGTTGGAACTTTAGGTATTTAGTAATATTTTCAAAAATTGAATTTTGGCAGGAATTAGGTTGATGGACGACAAAAAGCTTTATTCAAACTTTGTAGTTGATAAGTGTCCGGATGAAATTGAGGCTGAAATCGTAAGCGAACTCGTAACTGTAAATGACGTGATTCGTTATGCGGCTAGCTATCTCATTGAAAACGGCGTCTTTTTAGGTCATGGTACTGACAGTTATTGGGATGAAGCTAACTATATCGTAATGTGTATGCTTAACCTCGACCCACCTGGGGATCCTGAAACTATGCAAGCGCGTTTAACCGACCGCGAAAAGAGAAATATTGCTCGTGCCTTGCGTATCAGGGTTAAGGAACGTGTACCTGCTGCCTACTTAACTCACCGCGCTTGGTTCTGTGGTATTGAATTTTACGTTGATGAACGTGTGATTATCCCACGTTCACCAATTGCAGAAATGATCCAAAATAATTTCGCACCATATTTAAAGAAGACTCCAGAACGCATTCTTGATATGTGTACTGGTAGCGGCTGTATTGCTTTAGCTTGTGCTAACCAATTCCAAGATGCAGTGGTCGATGCAGTCGACATTAGCGAAGACGCTTTAGCAGTATGCGAAATCAATGTGGAACGTTATGCCGTTGAAGATCGTGTTTACCCAATTCAAAGTGATTTGTTTGCAGTTTTACCGGAAGCTAATGCCGGTGACGAAGTGGAAGAGCTTTCTCAAGCGTTCCCAGAAGTAGTTAATGAAGGTTATGATTTAATTGTTTGCAATCCACCTTATGTAGATGCGCTCGATTTAGAAGATATGCCAGATGAATTCCAAGCAGAACCAAAATTAGCGTTAGCGGCTGGTGACGACGGGCTTGATTTAGTGAAGGCTATTTTAGCTGAAGCTTCTTACTACTTAGCTGAAGATGGGATTTTAGTAGTGGAAGTAGGTAACAGCATGTTAGCTTTAGAGGATGAATTCCCTAATGTTAAATTTAACTGGGTTGAATTTAAAAATGGTGGCGCTGGCGTGTTCGTTATGACTTATGATGAACTAGTGGAATATGCCCCTTATTTTGTTGAATTTAGGAGAAAACATTAATGTCCGGCAATACCTTCGGTCAATTATTTAAAATTATGACTTGTGGTGAAAGCCACGGTTTAGCGTTGGCGGCAATTGTAGACGGATGCCCTCCAGGGTTACCTCTTTCGGAAGCAGATATTCAGCCGGATCTTGACCGTCGTCGTCCAGGTCAGTCTAAGTTTACTACTTTGCGTCAAGAAGCAGACCAGGTCAAAATTATCTCTGGAGTATTTGAAGGTAAAACTACCGGGACTCCAATTGGCTTGCTTATTGAAAACACTGACCAACGTTCATCAGATTACACCGCAATTTCTCAGATGTTCCGTCCAGGACACGCTGATTATACCTATTGGCAAAAGTACGGCATTCGTGATTATCGTGGCGGTGGGCGTTCTTCTGCTCGTGAAACTGCTATGCGTGTGGCGGCTGGGGCGATTGCTAAAAAATATTTAGCAACTAAATTTGGGATTGAAATTTCTGGGTATACCACCAAAATTGGTCCGGTTACGGCGCAAAAGTGCCAGCCTGAAATTGCTTACGACAATAGATTCTTCTTTTGTGATCCGGACAAAGTTGAAGAAATTGAAGAATTTATGACTGAGCTCCTTAAAGAGCATGACTCTATCGGGGCGTGTGTTGAAGTAAGAGCAAGTCATGTGCCAGTTGGTTGGGGGGAACCTGTCTTTAGTCGCCTTGATGCTGATTTAGCGGCGGCGATGATGGGGATCAACGCTGTTAAGGGTGTGGAAATCGGTGATGGTTTTGCGGTAGCTGAACAAAAAGGCTCATACCATCGTGACGTTTTGACACCTGATGGCTTTTTAACTAACCATGCTGGTGGTATTTTAGGCGGGATTAGTAGTGGGCAGGACATCGTAGTGCGCATGGCCTTAAAGCCAACATCTAGCATTACCATTCCGGGTAAAACTATAAATCTTCAAGGTGAAGTTACTGATGTAGTAACTAAGGGTCGTCATGATCCATGTGTTGGCATTAGAGCTGTACCTGTTGCTGAAGCGATGATGGCTTTGGTGTTAATGGACCACTTCTTACGTAATAGAGCCCAAAACGCAGATGTAGTTTGTCCAACCCCTGTGATTGCCTAGACTATAAATTTCAACTAGCAATTTCATTGGCTTTCTAATTAGCTTCTCTGCTAAGTAAATAAGTAGAAGCTAATCGGGTGAATAAGTAGAAGCCAATTTGGGATTAAACAAGTTAAATAAGCCGGAACTAAAGGTGGAGTTACCACTAAAAAGTTCCGGCTTAATTTTTTAGGAGTATAAATATAGATGAAGAATGTAAAAACAGAGCGAGACTTGTACCTAGTGCGCCATGGGGATGCTAGTTTTTTCAATTCTGATTACGAACGGGTTTTAACTTCACTAGGGGAAGCGCAAGCTAAAGCTGCGGGGACATTTTTAGCGCAAGAGTTAAAACGTAGATTTGAAAACTTAACTCAAGAAAACGCCCAAGACAGTAATATTCAAGTGACCTCTACTTTAGCGCCAGCCAAAGCGGAAGTTTTTGGTGCAGGGCACGTGTTAGTGCGTACTAGTGGCTACAAAAGAGCAGAACAAACAGCGTTTTTTATTGAAAGTGTCCTTAAAGCCAAGCTTGGCCCGACAGTTAAAATTACCCACGAAGTAGATGCTAATCTAGCTCCAAGTGGTAATTATGTAGTGGAAAAAGAATTTTTAGAGTACGCTAGCGACACTTTACCTGAAGTTGTCATTGTGGTTACGCATATGCCTTTTGTGGCGGAGCTTGCTTGGACGTTAGGTGATAGAGAGGTTAGGGGGTTTGCAAACTGTGAGGTTGCAACCTTTGAGGGGCTAACTCCAAATAAAAATGGACCGACTACCTACGAGCCAAGTAAACATTGGTTACCGGCGTAGGGGGACTCAAAATTTTAGAAAGCACATCAAGCATAACTACATAAAGAAAAAGAGATAAGAAAGTAAATTAAGCTCCGTGTAGTTTTGGGACTTATGTCTTTAGGGGGTCTTAGAGTTTAGAGGCGTCAAGGGGGATAAATTTGGGTGTTAGATAAATATAAAAAATAAATAATGTATTTCGCTAAAGAAAGGCTATATCATTTATCCTAAGTATGGAACCGAGTCGACCAGCTTCACGTTTCTAACAAATCCTTAGTTTAAAAAGGAAAAAGTGTCGTGGTGTTCTCTTTTTTTACTAAAAATTCCCCGTATTATTGAGCAAGTGTCTTTAAAAAGCTGTCTTAAAAAAAGAGGTTTGATTTTTAGCTCTTTGAGTACATACTTAATTTTTTGGGCTATAGTTTTTATGGGTAAAATTACTTTAAGCCTGGGATAGGTCTTAAACGCTCGTAACTCGTAAATGGCTATAACAAGCTCTAAGATTAATGGTAATAGTAAGAGAGGCAAAATAAGAACAAGCTAAAACAAAAAGAAAGATAGTTTAAAAGACTCTGGTGCTTAGCTCTAGATTACAACAATATTAAGCATCATTAGATAAACATAAGCCATGCTATTTTGACAATAAAACCTGTATTTTTGAGGGACAGACGAAAGTTTGCTTAATGCTCTAAGAGTAAGGTTTTGGGGATAATGAAAAATGCATCGCGATAATTTAGGACAAATGCCATATGAGAATTTTTAAGAAATACAGTCCAGTTCTAGTTGCGCGTTACGTGCAGAACTACTTCAAGGGCCGGGTCTATATCCAAGGCCGTGGGGCTTATGAATTCAGTCAGGGTGTAGTCGTAATGCCAGAATGTCCGGATGCAAAGCATTCCAAAACCGTAACCGAAATCAATAATGTAATTCAGGAATCCAAACTTGCCATGTAGAGGCGTAGATTACATGTGGACCATGTAATAGATGCGGAGTGACATCCTCCCCCCCCCCCACACACACACACCTTAGAGGTGGGGGACTTCTTGCTGAGTTCTGTTAAAAACATGGATTAAAGCTGTTTTAAAAACTCGTTTCATAATACTTTAGAACGCCTTAACAGAGGTCTTAAATGAAGTCTTAAATGAAGTCTTAAATGAAGTCTTAACGGAGCGTCAAAAAAAATCCCTGTTGGATGTTGCTATAACATGGGATTTTTTGTGGAAAGAGTGCAAGCAGATTTAAATGCGGTCGTAATGACCTGAGCGCATATACCAAATGCTCAGCATCATAGCTAAAAAGATCGTGGTTAAAATAGCAATCAGCAACTTTTTACGGGTGATCAAGGCATCGTCCCAATCGTTGCTAACATCGCCCCCGAACTTAAATTTAATTTTATCGTAGCGGCTTGATTCGATAGGTTCTATTTGGCCATTACCAATTAGAGCCGCAAAACTTACTTTTGACTTATAAGGTACGCCATAAATGGTGTAGATTTCGCGTTGTTCAAAACCGATGTAATCCGCATGGTCTTCTTCATATTTATTGTCTTCAAAGATGTCAGCTTCCACCCCGGAGTAAAAGTTTAAAGGATATGTACTACCGATGCCTTCAGCGACATAGCTTTTGCCGGAAATAGTGAAATCATGGTTAGCTATCGTAATTGGAGACGCCTCAGTTTTATGTTGTTCTGGACACGGACTTGAGACGGTTTTTTCACGGTAGCGAGTTTGTTCTGAAGTAGGTTTTTTATTGCGACGCTGCGTGTATTTAACCATTTTTTTGCTGTAGATACGGCAATCGTAGTCGAGGCGTAAAAAATCTTCAGTGTTTGCGACGATCCCAAAATAATCGACCATATGGGGACCGGTAAACGATACATTGTTAACGATATAACTGCTCATTACTTTACTTTCGAGCGCTTGTTTTAATTCGGCATCACCGTTAATTTCAATCGCTTGTTCAGGATTATAACCGCCTTCTTTGGCTCCAGTTAAAAATGATGGTAAAGGGAGTTTTATGACTGCTACCCCTAAAACAATAGCGAGTAGAATAGAGCTGATAAGAACGTGATGGACTCGACGATCAGAAGTTATTTCCGGTTGGATATAGTTTTCAAGAATGATACCGTCACAGTGAATATTTTCATCTGATGACTTATGGCGGCGCAAAAAGCTCATAATTTCCTCGGTTAAAAATTTCTATGCAACAAAAGCTAAATACTTGGTAAATGTAAAGGCCTAAATTACCAGCAACACCAAAGTTAGCTATTAATAAATTTCTCGTGAACGCACATACCAAATGCATAAGAGCATCGTTGCTAAAATCATCCCCTCAGTAAAGACGAGAATCTTATTGCGCGTAATAAGAGGTTCTCGGAGCGTAAAAACACTAGTGTTACCAAAGTAAAAGGTAGCTTCATTGACGCTACTTGGCGGAATAGGTGAGAGCTTACCATTGCCCACAGATGCCCAAAAGTTTACGGTCGCTTTTTTAGGGATGCCTGAAATTTGGTAAATTTCACGGCGCTTATCATTTTTGTGCAATTCGTGTTCGTCTTCGAATTTATTGTAATCAAAAAGATCTTGTTCATAACCGTCGAACGTAGTTAAGGGGAACTCACGGCCGGTCCCTGGAGTTTGGTAGTCCCTAGGTCCCACCTCAAAAGTATGCCCCGCAATGGTAATGGTGCTTTTGGTGGTGTAGACAGGATCTTCACATGGGGCGAGTCTTACTTCTTCATTGTAGTAATCGTGGCCGTAATAAGAATGGCGTCTTCCATGGCGGCGATGACGGACCTGTTGTTTGATATAAGCTTGGCATTTATAGTCTAAGCGCCAAAACTCAAAAGAGTTCGCGATTACCCCAAAATCATCAGGCACCTCTGTGGCCGTAAATGAAATGTTGGATAGGCGGTAGGTGAAGATTTCGGGATTGGCAAGAGCCGCTTCTAACTCAGCATCGTCATCGATGCTTTTTGAAGTGTATTCAAAGCTACTTTCAGCGCCTTGAGGGGACTCTAGTCTAAAGATGATAAAGTAGGCGGCTACAAGGCCTAAAATTAAGCCAATGATGATTATGCGCCGAACGGCCGGATCTTGGGTTAAAGGTAGCTGTTCGTCATATCCGCTGTCATTGTTACCATAATTGCCAAATCCGTTACGGTTGTTTTTATGTAGCAAAATATCTACATAATCAACGTTACCATCGTCTTTCTTTTTGCGTGAAAAACTCATGCCTTTTTAAATTGTCCCGTGTAAAAAAATATGGTTTATTTGTTGTTAGTTATTGTTGTACTTATTGCTTGTTCGCTAGGTAGTAAGCCACTTATTAACTTATTATAATGGTAGCGTGGTTGTGGGCCGATTGTTTTTCTTTTCTTTTATGCTTTTTTATTTTGTCTTTAAAGAAAAGCAGCGACCCTCTGTTTTTTTAGGTGTGGGTTTGGAGCTTAGGTTTAGGCAAATTTAACTACGCGACCTGGGCGACGAGGTAAAGTTTTTGGATAATCGCCTTCAATATAACCTACAGCCAAGGTCCCAATACCTTCGTATTCCCCTTCAAGCCCAGCTTCATTTTTTAGCCATTCGATCCATTCAGGACGTTCAAACTGTTCGCGGGCTCGGTGGATCCAGCAACTACCAAGTCCTAAAGCACTAGCGGCATTCATCATGTTGCCAAGCACTAAAGAACCGTCATATACGTGGGTTGGAATGCTCTTATCAGAGAGCACAATGAGCATGACTGGCGCATTGTAAAATGGGTCGATAGAACAACCAAGGATTTCAGCGTTTACGGCACTGATGCGGTCACGTAATTCTTTGTTGGTGACGGCGATAATAACTGGAGATTGACGGTTGCGGCCGGTAGCAGCATAAAGACCGGCTTCAATAATATCGTCAAGATCGTTTGGGTTGACCATCTTAGAAGAAAAACTACGAATACTGCGACGTTTAATCATGTTTTCTAAAGCTGCGTTATTGGTGTTATGCATTATGAACTCCTAGTTCATTTATGAATCTATATAGTCGTGGACAAGCATTTGAGGCAAGCGATATGGCTTGCAATGATAATTAATAGAGCTCAAAAGACCTTCATTAATTATCAATACTAATGTTTGTGTGGGTATGATCAATTATACAAGATTTATGGTTGCTACTTTAAATTTGCTTGATAATTATCAAGAACAAAGAGGAAGTTGAGCGTTTTTTTAAGGTTAAGCGGTTTGGTTTTCATAGCGCTTTAAAAAGTGTGCTATTTCTTGTTCATAGAAATGAAAAATTCGCGTCTATATATAGACGTATATAAATATATCTATGTAATGCTTTAGCCAAGGTCCTAGCTAATTTTTTGGGGCGCGAGTTTTGTGACAGTGGAGCGCAAGATGGAATCTATAGAAGTAGCTAATATTTGTCGAGCCTTAGGTGATAATAGTCGGAGCAATACATAAACATCTTACTTTATGATAGAACCTACGTATGTCCAAGCTGTGGCTTTACCATAGACAGAGACATCAAT
>UQCV01000051.1 GCA_900539665.1 uncultured Succinivibrionaceae bacterium
GACATTAGGATGGGGACATGGTATTAAACTCCTATATTTTCGTGCGTAACTGCTACTAAGCGTTAGCTTTGGTGGTAAGTTTTAAGGAGTGCGTTATAATAGGCGCGGTCATTAAGCTTTGGTTTGGAGCCTAAATTTTTTAAAACATAGGTTGGCGTTGTAAGAATTAAACTTAACAACTGCGCCTATTTTGAGGTATAAAGTCATGTTTCTTGTCGATTCCCATTGTCATCTTGATTCTTTAGATTACGAAACGGTCCATCCAAATGTGCAAGCCGTAATTAACCGCGCCTGTGCTTTAGGGGTGACTCATATGTTAAGCGTTGGGGTTGATTTGGTTGAATTTTCGGCTCTTTATGACTTAGTTAAAGATTTACCCGGGGTTTATACCGCCGCCGGTCTACACCCTGAAAACTTAACCCTAGACAATAAAAACTGGCGCGAAGAAGAGCTAGCCGAATTTTTAGGGCGTCCTAAAGTAATCGCTTTAGGGGAAACTGGGCTTGATTACATCAATACTCCAGAAACTGCTACGATGCAAAAAGAAAGCTTTGCGCGCCAAGTAGCAGTGGGGGCGTCCTTAGATAAACCTTTAATTATTCACGGCCGTGGCGCCATGAAAGATTGCATGGACATTATCTCTTTTGAAGGTAATGGGAAGAGCCGTGGGGTAATGCATTGTTTTTGTGATGACATTGCTCAGGCTAAGCGCGCTCTTGATATGGGTTTTTATATTTCGTTTTCCGGGATTGTGAGCTTTAAAAAAGCCCTAAACGTACAAGAAGCTTGTCGCTATGTACCTTTAGATCGCATGTTAGTCGAAACAGATTCACCATACCTCGCTCCGGTGCCTATGCGTGGTCACCCTAATGAACCAGGGTATGTTAGCTATACTGCAGCGGCGGTAGCGGCGCTTCATAACACGACTAAGGAACGGGTGTGTGAAACTACTGCGCAAAATTTTGCAGCATGTTTTGGGGTGGATTTAGAGCAAGAATCTTTAGTGGCGGTTGAAGCTTAACTAGGTGGAGCTTGAGCTAAGTGCTAGAGCTTGAGTTTAGGCTTTATGTAGGCTTATTTATAAGCGCCTAAAAAGGTGATATTTAAAGCTTGCTTTTAAGGTTGTGTTTGTCTTGTGCTTAGTATTTTTTACAGGGATAAAAACGGGACAAACATAGCTTGAAGGTTCGAAGGTTCTAGCTTAAGACTAAAAATGTAATCAGTTTAGGCCGTTAAATTGTAGCTATTGGATTTTTCTTTCCTTTATTTTCTGCTCTCTTTTTTCTTTTATGTCTTATTCTTCTTTATTTTTTCTTATTCGTTGAAGCGCTTTGGGTTAACTTTTTTAATTTTTTACGTGGTCGCATTTAAAATTAAAGAGCGGTTATTTCTTCAGCTACGAGATAACCTCTTAACCATTCTCCGGTTTCTTCACGTGAGAAATTGCCGGTGCTGATGGCGGTTAGGGCGACGAGTATATCTTCAGGCACTGCTTCAATACTTAAACCGTGCATATGTAGGATCGTACTCGCAACTAAGAAAGCTGTTCTCTTGTTCGCGACGATAAATGGGGCATTACGCACGATCATGTAGATGACATTAGTTGCGGCCTTTATAATCTCAGCGCGATTGCGACAAGCATTTATTTCATTTGCTAGTTCATCGAGCATTTTCACCATTTCAGGCGATCTTAAGTCGGTAACTCCCCCATATAGATTAGCTAGCAGTTGATGAATCGCCAAAATCTGATTAGTGGTGATAAGCTTTTGAGGTCCTTTCGCCATGTAAGGTTGAATTTCTTTTCTACTCATACTCATACGATTGGCTCCCTTAGGGCTTTAAATAACTCAAAATTCTTGGCAAGAGTAATAATTAGTGACCGAAAAAGCCTTTGGTTTTGCGCCGGATCCAATGCTTCAGGCACCTTCGAGAGGACGTGACGCAGGGCAATTAACTTGCTCTGGTCGGCAAGGATTAGATCTAATTCTGCGGTACTAAAACCGAGGCTACTTAGGCAGGTGATAAGAGCTGTTAGGTCGGACGCAGTATAGAATTCGCGTGGACGGTTTATCATGACAAACACCTTCTTAAAATTTTTAAGTAGAAATATAAATACTATCTGTCAGATTAGCTTTTACAAAAAATTAACGGACTTCAAATATTATACAAGAGTGTTAGTTGTTATCATGAGCTGAGGTTATAGTGATTTGGGCATTATGTGATAGAGTCGTGATATAGATGTAGTTTTTATGATTCTAAAATATAACGCTATAAACAGCATTTACATGATGTAATATAATGATTTGCACTTAACGTTGGTATTATTGTAACTTTAAGTGCACTTCTATTACAAATATATTTTGCAGGAATAAATCATGGGTCAAGCCATGATGAACGTTTAAAAAGGTACTTAGAGTTTGGACTCTAAGTATTTGTACCGGTAATTTTTACAGCCGATCCGGTTGGTGATTATTATGATTGATTTATCAGATGAAAGATTAAACAGAACCTGTGCCAAATTACAGGACTTAACTGATGTTTCTGATGGCGCGTTTTTGCGTCGCGGAGTGGTGCTTGACAGCTTTTATTACACTGCTAAAACCGTAACTGGTGGGCGGCCGTGTATTTATTTAGTACTTCGTTTTAATGGCCAAAAGACTGATTTTGATAAGAGTCTAAATACGATCAATACTGAAATCTCCGTTACTTATAAGAATTTTGCCCACTGTTCATTTACGATTGAACAACCATTTAATTATGAAGATGGAAAAGTATTGGTGGCTTTAGGTTCAGATTTAGCCGATCTTGATGAGATGAGTGATATCGTCGTTGAACCTGTCTTAGTACGTCAATAGTCGTACCTCTTCGCTTAACCATATGATGAAATATAATCTTAACAATAACGTATTAAGTTAAGCTTGGGACTTTTGGGGCTTAACAAGCGTAAAGCTAATATCAACTAAAGCCCCCTAAAACTAGTAGCTTAAAAAAGAGCTACTAGTTTTTTTATGGGCAATTTTTAATCTTATTGGTGTTTCGTCGCTTGGGACTGAGTGGTTTCTTTTTCTAACGGCTTACTTGTAAGGTTATCTTTTATTTTTCCTTGTCTTAGCGCTCGATTATGATCAACTTCATAGTTATGACGCCCGACATAAAGGCCCGCGATGATATTAGCATAAGCTAAGGTGCCTTTAAACCAAGTGAGTGGGTGAGAAGAGTAGGTGTGTAGGTAGTTAAATAGCTGTTTAGCAAAGAGAGTAACTTCGTTACTCCTTAGGTTCCAAATGGGACGTATCCATTCATTGTCTTGCACAAAATATTGCAAATCACGGGCGGTTTCATAAACATCGGCCAAGGTGATTTTTCTGGTGGTGGTAGCTAATGCGAGCGGGTTATACATGATGCGTAGCCCGTTGTGCATGATGTTTGCAGCTAAAAACATATCACCTAAGCGATTATAATCGCATTGTGGGTGGTAGTAGTTTGGCTTTAAAAGGGGCAATTTGAGCGCCATCATCTTGTATGAACAAAATATCCGGCTTATATGCCATAGTGGCTCATCACGCTGTACAAGAGGATAAAAGTAGCTATACCAAAAACGGGTAATGAGCGAGTTATTATTAGAATCTGGCATTTGGCGACCATAGACTAAAGCTAGGTCAGAGAATTTTAAAAAGAGTCTAAAGTATTCACTAATAGCTGAGCGGGTAATTTCGCAAGAGGGATCAATTAAGATCAAAATATCGGTGTCAGTATTATCATCAATGATGCCGGCGATAAGATAAGTTTCCTTAAAATCAGCGTATTTAAACTTAGCTAAAACTTCGCATCCTTCCTGTTCAACTTGAGACACAAGTTCTGCCGACATATTAACGTCATAGACTTTGATCGTATCAGCTTGAATTACGCGTTGATTACGAATCGCGTTAATGCACGCCATAAGGCGGTCATTAAAGTGATAAGTAGGGATAGCTACAGTGATTTTCATAGTAAATGAGGGGCCTTTACTTAATATAGCCAGGATACCATTTACGTGATATCCCGGCTATGACAGTTCGGTTTAAACCTTAGTTTCTACTTAGCTTTTTGCTCATTTATAAAGGAGAGCGCGATAAAGCGGAACGCTTGTTCGTCACTCTTCTTAAAGCCCGTGATTGAGCCATAATGAGAGCCATAGTAGAGGTGTTCAAGTGCGGCTTTATTGCCTCTAGTGGTAGCAGTATAGATCATATCCTGCGCCTTGTTGCTATCGGCTTTAGTGCCACCCCAACCAAACTTACGAGCGGCAGCTGCGCTTAATGAAGCTTGGGCGTCACCCTTACTTGCTGCTTGCACGAGGTTTGAGAAAGTATTTTTGTGGAAAGCGGTAGTTCCGATGCCAAACAACTGGAAGATCCCAAGGTTATTTAAGGCCTTGGTATAATTCTGGCTAGCGGCTTGTTCCATGAGCTTGTAAGCTGCCTCATAATCCTTTTTCACTCCGTTACCAGCAAAGAGCGCCATAGCGTTCTCATATTGCTTTTCAGGAGTTGAGTTGTCAGTGGTGAACTTAAAGCCATTAACATCATGCATGATAGTCACAGGAACATTGCGACAAACTTTACCTGCTTCAAATTTAATGTTATCAAAAGAGCCGGCACCACCCTTTTTAAGGTAGTCGCCATAAGCTAAAAGATCAGACATTGTAGCGTAGGCATACCAAGCTTTATTACCTGACTTTAAACCACTAGCTAAGGCGAGGAAAGTGCTAGTGCAACCTACTTGTTGCATTCTTAAAGCATCGCCTTCAAGCAAGAGATACACCCCGTTGATAATGGAGCTACCCTTGATATTTTTCATCAGCTGTTGAGCTGATTTTTCATTCTTTTGGATCCCCATGCCATAAGCTTGCATAAGAGCCTTCAAGCCACTAGCTAAGGTATCGTTAGGTCTTAAAGCTGCAGCTTTTGAGATATAGCCATAAGCTTCATTGTAGCGAGTATGGTAAAGCTCGGTCGAGTACACAATCCCGAGGCCTTTAATACAATCATAAGCCCCAAGTTCGGCGCCTTTGGTGTAGTTACCGATCCCCGCACGAACATCGTGCTTATGCTCAGGCTCGTATAAGAATAAATCACCTAAGCCACAATAAGCTTCCGGAATGTTTGCGGCGATCCCTTTACGATAAAATTCTTCTGCTTTCTTAAGGTCTCGTTTGTGGCCAGGCGCGCCCTTAACATAGAGCTTAGCTGTTTCAACTGGGAATTGCGCCTGGTATTCCTTCGGATCTGAAGCAATTAATTTGGCAATTTCAGTGCGATCGTTCTTTTTGATGTAGTAGCTAAGTAGAACTTCATCAACTTCCTTATCGCCTTTGTTTTTATAATCGGCTAAGTACTTGTTAATAGCCACATCAGCTTTACCATTGCCGGTTTTTAAGATGGCGAGACCCGCATATTTGTAGGCATTCTTCACTCCACGAGCCGCTGCTTGAATATAAAGTTCATCAGCTAAAGCTTCGTCATGGGCATTAGGTAATTCGTTGCCACGCACGAGTTCAGCCAATAAATAAGCCGCGTTTGGCACCGTCTTTGAGGCGTTGGTAAGTAGTGGGTAAGCCTTTTCCGGTGAACGAGCCACCCCCTTGTTGCCGTCGAGGTACATGGTTGCTAATTGGTATTGAGCGTTACGGTCATCGTTATCAGCGGCCAAGCTTAAGTATTGTAGAGCTTTTTGGTAGTCTTGTTTGATGTACTCGCCTTCAAGGAGCATGGTCCCGGCGACGCCATAGGCTTCTGGAGCGCCATCGGCAGCTGCTTTAACGACCATTTGCGCGCCTGCTTTCTTATCTTTGCTTGTAAAGACAGGGCTTGAACAATATAGAGAGCCTAACAAGGCATCAACACGCTTGTTATCTGTGAGGCCTTGAGCTTTTTGGAGTAACTGAGCTGCTTTCTTATGATCGCGTTTAACGCCATTAATCCCGCCGATATAACGAATGGCGAGTTCAACCATCGCGTCACTGCTACCGTTTTTAACGTCAGCTTCAACTTGTGCGACTTTGGCTTTGCGCAGTTTGGCTGCGTCCATAAATTTAGGGGCGCTAACTTCTGCTTCAGAAGTAGGTTCTTCTGTTGAGGCCACTACGTTTGTAGTTTCGTTTGTAGAAGCTTCCTTGTTGGCTTCTTCGCTCTTAACTTCAGCTTCAGGTGTTGTAGTTGCAACTTCAGTGGTAGCAAGGACTTGGCCTTCATCTTTGGTAGTTTCGTTGACATCTTTTGAAGCTGTATTGGTAGCAGGAGCTTCAATGACGATGGCAGGTTCTTCGGTAGTGGCGACGTTTTCAGAAGTTGCGACCACGTTAGTTCCGGCTTCGTTTTCAGCTGGAGTTCCGACTGCAGAAGTAGCAATTTCGTTAAGACCAGAACCATCTGGAGTTTCATTAGAAGTAGATTCGGTATTTTCTACGGCAGTGGTCACAGTGATAGTGTGCATGCCATCGTCTTCGGCATTAACTGAAGTGAGATCGGAAACGGAAGTTACAGTATCATTGTTGGTGTCTGGGCCCGTAGTGGTATTTACAGCGGTACCCCCAGTGCTGTCATAGCCACGTGTGTTCATGGCATATTCTGAGGCTGAAGAGAGCTTGATAATGTCTTTTTCCTTTTCATTACGAGCGATGATGTAATTATAAGAATCTTGAGCAAGCTTAGTGAAGTCAAGTTCAGCTAGGCTATTTTCAATTAAAGAGTAGTCTTCAACTAAGCCGAGCTTATAGATAGCTTGCTTACGTTTATGCACGCTTTGGATGTTTTCAGTAAATATTGGATCCGCATCAGGATTAATGTTAAGAGCTCTTAATAACCCGGTTGATGGCAACATTAAGTTAAAGAGCATGCCATTTGAACTTGGCTTTTTTCCAATAAAATACCCTTGTTCAGGATTGAGCTCTAAGTGACTTTCTGTGGCCGCAATGTCTGAAGCGGTAATTGAGGCTGCGATATTTTTTTCACCTGCTTCAAATTTCTTTAAGAGGGCGATATCGCGTTTAACCATTTCACGTTCTTCATCGCTCATCTTGCGTTCGCTTCGCGCCATGAGGTCTTCGTATTCTTTAGAATCAGGGTACAGGATGTAGATTGATTCCATGTTGGCACAACCTTTAAGTGGGTAGACCAAATTAGCGCGAGAAGCGTTTAAAGTTAAGGTGCCTAACTTTGAAACGTTTCTAACGACAGGGTTTAATCTTTTTATTTCCACCCCAAAACTAGTGCTAGTAGTTGCTTGACACTGAAAATATGTTTTGGCGCGGAAGAGTAAATTTTGAGAAGCGGTTAAACGAGTCTCAAAAGCTTCCTGTAGTGAAGCAAAAGCCTTTTCTCTTTGTTGAGGCAAAATTGATGGATCATTGATAAGCAGTACGTATGACATTACGTTCGGTAGATGCAAATAGATGTCAGAAAGGTCGTAAAGCTTACGTGTATTGATTTCGGTAAAGTCGGCTACTGAGTAGTGCTTTGGTTTATCACTAATCTGAATTGGAATTTGCTTAATCAAGTGACGGCTTTCACGCACGATATGATCGAGTAATTCTTGCGCAGAAAGGCGGCTATAATCTTCAAGGCCGATTAAATAGCGACATACGGCTAAAGCGTCATAGGGGCCATACATGGCTCTAATATCAGAGATCATGTAGTCGGGATGAGACTTATAGGCGTTATAAGCGGTAATGTTGCTTGCAATAATTTGAGTTTCAGCGCTTTTTGGGGAGAAGAATTTAAAAATTGAAGTTAAACCATTCAAAGTTTCCTCATAAGAAGCAGGGGAAATTTTACTGTTAAGGTCGCGGTTTAATTGCTTAATTTTGTTTTCAACGCTTTCGACGGCAGCAGGCACGAGGTAGGAGGAAATATCGACCTGAGTTTCCTTTTGCTCCTTGGTCATGCTCGTAATAGGCTTACCAGTCTTTTCCGCAAATTCAAGTTCACGTAGTCTATTTACGAGGATGTCAGTCCCTGTATAGTTATTGGTGATAAGGGTATTTTGCAAAGCGGAAGCAACAGAAATTGGTGAAGACATGTCCACATTGTTAATGAGGTTACGGGTAGATTCGTCTTCAATATGTGAAAATGTGGAATCTGATGATTGGTTTAAGAAATACCAAGAAGCTCCACCACCAGCCGCTGCTAGCAATACCGCACTGGCTAAAACAGCAGGTTTAGAAAAACCACGGTTCTTATATCTTTTCATAATATGCTTCCGTCTTTTATTTTTATAATTAAATTTTGGGGCGAGTTCCTAATGGATAAATATACGCCTAATTTAGGTTCGTCGATTTTTAGTAATGTAGTGTTAGCTTAGCAGGCTAAAAAACTCATGGTAGTAATAGTTACTACCACCATTTAACAAAATTTTTTACCTTTTAGCTAATTAGGAGATTACTTAAATTCCTGTTAGCAATGCTCGCTTTGGGCTTGGAGTTTACTCAGTTATTTGTTAATTGGTTACAATTTATAAAGTTAGGGCTCTTTAACCACTCTTTAATTAGCCACCAATTAACCGCTTCTAAACTGCTTCCGAGCCGCTCCTAATTACATCCTTGGCTTGACCCTTGGTTTTAAGGAGTGGTGGGATAGTTTAGCATAATTCACTAATAAACAGCTAGCTTAGCAGGACATTATGTATCCCCATGTAACACGCTCAAATGCCACGTATATTTTACTGCATGGTACAAGTAACATAAAATAAATCAAGCAAAGCCGTTGATTTTTTCAGATCCTGGTCGAATTTACAGTAAGTTTAGTCAGGTCTTTTTTGGGGGGGCTAAGTTCTTGTTTGGACGTAGTTTTAAAATTCACTCTTGAAAACTTTTTCTTTTCGCATAATCTGTGGTTTTAAAAGTTGATGGTTAAATCTACCAAGCTAAAGACTAAATATAGATTTTCCTTTTATTTTTAGCGGATGTAATCAGTTGAAGGGATTACATCCGTTACATTATGGTTGGCATTACCATTAAGCAATTTTAGGGGCTGAAGTTACGCTATTTTACTCGTTTTGTGAAGATGTTTTTTGGTAAACGCTCAAATTGGGGCAGGCTTGAGGAAACTTAATATGAGCGTTTACTTGAACTAGATATCAGCTAGCTTTTCGAACCCCACGCGACTAACAAAGTCCCCTTGAACGTCGCATACGGTTAGACGACAGTCGAGAATGGTAATGCGCTCCCCGATTTGCGGAAAGCCCCCTAATTGAAAGCCCATGAATTCACTTAAAGTAAGTTCACGTTCCGCATGGGTAATAGCAAGCCCATATTGAGCTTGGACTTCTTGCATGGTAAGGCTGCCGTTTAGGATGATATCCCCTTGGTAGCGAACTGGATTTTTAAGTGGAGTCCGACCATTAAAGACTGCATTTAAAAAGACTTCATCCCCGGCGTGACCGATAAAGGAGATGATGTCTCCTTGTTTTAAGGTGCTGTTTTGAGAAGGTTTTATCAATTGCCCATGTCTAAAAATACCGGTAATTAAGGTTTTACGCGGAAATCTGATGTCTTTTAACGGCACATTCTCAAAGCAAGATTTACTTACTTCATAGTTAAAAACTTCGTAATCGTCATCGATGGTAATACCGATTTGACCTTTACTAATCGGAGCGGCGGTACTTGGGGCGTAAATGCCCAATAACTGAGCGGCAGGCTGCAGAGTCGTCCCTTGGATGATGAGGGAAAAAATTACGATGACGAAGGCGATATTAAAATAAAGTTCACCGTTAGGTACGTTGTTTACGTAAGGGTAAATGGCAAGTACAATCGGAACCGAACCGCGCAACCCCACCCATGAAATGTAGGTGATTTCGCGCTTACTAAAATTAAAGAATGGTTCTAAGCACAGGAAAACAGCTAAAGGACGTGCTACGAACGCCATGATGCAAGCTAGTATAATCCCAGGAATAGCATAATCTAAAAGGTGTGGAGGTTGCACGAGAAGCCCGAGCATTAAGAAGAGGGCGATCTGGGACAACCAAGTCAAACCTTCTTGAACCGGTAAAATATAACTTAATTGTCTAGTATTTTGATTGCCGATAATCATGCCCATGATAAAGATGGCTAAGAAGCCGGATCCATTGAGGCTTGAAGTAATAGCAAAACCGGTCAAAGCGATCCCAAGCACTAAAAGGGAGTAGAGGCCTGATGGAATCCTGATGACCGACATCAGTTTACGGCCTAAAAAGCCAAAGATTAAACCAAATAGGATCCCAAAGGCAAACTGAGTTAAAAAGAATTGGAGCATTTCAAAGATACTTCTAGCGGTATCTTCGGCGGCGTTTAGTTGGGTCCCGGTAATGATGCCAATAACAGTTATGGTTAAAAAGATCGCCATCGGGTCATTGGTGGCAGATTCAATTTGTAGCACATTACTAATCTTTGTTTTTAAGGTGACGCCGTTATTGCCAAGGAGGCTAAATACGGCCCCGGCGTCAGTTGAACCTACTAAGGCGCCGACTAGCATAGATTCCCAAAATGAAATTCCTAGCACGTAGTAGGCCCCAATCCCAATTACCGCTGTGGTAATAAGCACCCCACACGTACTAAGTAAGATGGCGGGTTTGGCGACGGAACGGAAGGTAAAAAGGCTAGTTTGGCATCCACCATCAAACAAGATTACCGCTAAAGCTAAGTTGGAAATTAAAAACGCTAACTGTCGATCTTGTTCAATATCCATTTCAAACGGAATATGGAAAAAAATCCCCGAACTCCCACAAAGCATCCCAATGCCAAGGAAGAGGAGCAAGACGGGAATTCCCATAAAGGATGAAATTCGGCTAGCAAATATACTACTTGAGAGGAGTAGACCGGTGATAAAAAGAGCGTTATTTAATTCTTCCATATGGCAAAAGCTCGCACAAAAGATTCGCTACTAGTTAAAAATAATGACGATTTTTTTTAACAAAGCGAAAGATTAATACTACAAAGTGCTTATGTGGCGGTGTCTCGTTTAACACTTAAGCAAGCAGTGAGTTTTTATAACGGCGTTTAGTTTTAAATTAAAGTGTGGCCCTGTCACCTTTTAGGTTTGGCTGTTATAGGTCTTTATTTAAAATTAAACTTCGTCGGGGCTCTAAAATTTTGGGTTTTGGAGAAAAGGCCAACCTCGAGAGCTCAAACAAATATGTGCTTAAGGAAAATTAAGATGATTTGGCTAGTTTTAAAGACTGAGGATTTGGGCTTAATGGTTGAGGTAGGTAAATTTTTATGTAAAATCTACTTAGCATTTATAAATATGGGAAAAATAAGCTTTAAGCCTTAGTTTTTAACTAGTAACAAAGAACCGCTAGCATAGATATTATTATGTATGGGCTTTAGGCGCAAGAGCTAAGCCAAAATACTGAAAAAATTGAGCCACAAATACTTAAAAATTTAGTTAACAGCCTTATGGGGCTATGGCGTAGGGCTTAGGAAAATGCGTAGTAACCTTGGGGGAATTTAAGCATAATTTGGCGCCTAAACGGCGTGAAAATTTGGCAAGTACATAACTAAGTGTGAATTTTTCAGGAAACAAGCGTTTTTAGAAGTAGGTAATGGTTCATTTTGCGATAAAAAACACATTAAAATAGTAAAACATGTTAATAGAGTGGAGTTTATTGTTGGCCTAAAAACATATAATCAAAGTAACTTCTACTTACGTTCGTAAATATAAATAGAAGTTAAATGAAAGCTTGGTGATTTTAATATAGTCCAAAGCCATAGTTTAAGGAGAGCGTTTATGCGTCGAGTGTTTATTATTTTACTTGCGGTGTTGTGTATTGGCTATGTAGTTTGGAACCAATTTACCAAAGAAGATAAGAGTTTACTGATGTACGGCAATGTCGACATTCGAGAAGCCTCACCTTCTTTTGAAATTGTCGGTAAAGTGGCCTCTATTCAAGCTTATGAAGGGCAAGAGGTGCAAGCAGGGGCGATCTTAGCTACTTTGGACAAGACTTCATTAGAGCTGGAGTTAAAACGAGCCCAAATTGCGGTAGCTAGCGCGAAGCTGGCGTTAGAAAAACTACAAAATGGTAGCCGCCCTGAAGAAATTGAAGCTGCGCGGGCTGCTAGTGCTCGCGCTCAAGCGACAGCGGCATTAGCTAGTCGCACCTTTACGCGTAAACAAAAAGTTTACACTAAAACAAAAGGCGCTGGGGTGAGCCAAGCTGAACTTGATGAAGCTCAAGGTCAAAAAGACACTTCTAACGCTTCATTCCAAGAAGCATTAGCTGCTCAAAAATTAGCCGAATTAGGCCCTCGGGTTGAAGATTTAAAGATTGCTCAGGTTAATTTAGAAGCCGCTAATAATGAAGTAGCAGTCATTAAAGATAAGTTAGCTAAAACGGTACTAAGAGCTCCAGCTAAAGGCACTATTAGAAATCGCTTCATTGAAATTGGTGATCTAACCGGAGGTTCTGCGCGAGCCTATGCCTTAGCTTTGACTAGTGAAAAACGAGTGCGAGTGTATGCATACTATGGTCAATTATCTCAGCTTCATTTAGGCACGCCGGTTAAAGTTTATTTTGGGACTAATGAAGAAGCTTTAGATGGCACTATTAGCTACATTTCAGCTGTGGCGGAATTCACGCCTAAAAATGTTGAAACTCAAGAGTTAAGACCAAGTTTGGTGTATGAAGTTCAAGCTATCGTTACCGATCCTCAAGATTTGCTACGTTTAGGAATGCCCGTAACAGTAAAGCCTGTGGAGTTAACGGAGGCTCCGAAATCAGCAAAATAAGTGGAAGCGTTGACCAAAAACAAGTCTTAAATAAAATCTCAATCAAAAGGTAGTGTACTCTAAAAGAGTGCGCGAAAAAAACGCTCTAAAAAGCGCCCTGAACAAGCGTTAAAAAAAATCATTTTACCGTTAAGCCTAAAACGGATGGTAAGTTTTAGGTTAAGGAATGGAAGGCATGAAAGGTGAGTCATTAGCAACAAGTGCATATAAGCCTGACCTTATTTTACTTCATGAGGTTAGTAAGGATTTTGAGGACGCTCAAGGTCAAAAGGTTTGTGCGCTTAATAAGCTAGATTTACGCCTTGAAGCTCATGGTATTACGATGCTCGTTGGCCCAGATGGGGCAGGCAAAACCACCTTTATGCGCTTATGCGCGGGCCTTATGGCGCCAAGCTCAGGAGAGATGACGGTTTTAGGTTTAAAAGTGGGGCCCCAAAGCACAAGGATCCAAAATATAGTTAGCTACATGCCTCAAAAATTTGGTTTGTATGAGGATTTAACGGTCGCGGAAAACCTACAACTCTATGCAAATTTATATGGCCTTAAGCAAGACGTTTTTAAAACGCGGGCGCAAGAATTACTCGCGATGACTGGGCTAAGTGCTTTTACGAAGCGTTTAGCTGGTAAACTTTCTGGAGGCATGAAACAAAAACTAGGTTTAGCTTGCACAATGTTAGCTCAAGCCAAGCTTTTAATTTTAGACGAGCCGTGTGTTGGCGTAGATCCGTTATCCCGCCAAGATTTGTGGCGTATTATTATAGATTTAGTGCGTACGCAAGGTACGAGTGTCTTAGTTAGTACGGCGTATTTAGATGATGCGGTTTTTGCGGATCGAGTGCTTATTTTTGCGCAAGGCGAGATTTTTTGTGCGACCACGCCATCTGAGTTAGCTGCGCAGGCTCAGGGCTGTGTATACGAGCTAGCTCCACCTATAAATTTACCCTCCCGGGTGTGGCAAGCTGAGCTGTTAGAATTAAAACATGTCACCGATGCTCTCCCGGTTGCCGGCCGAATCAACATTACGTTAGCGCCAAACACTACAGCCCAAGATTTAGTGCATGAGGTCCAAGCTCTAAAAGCGCGTCCGGAGACCGTTTTAAAAACGAAGTTAAGCCCAAGCTTTTTAACCATGATAAAGCGCGAGCCTACGGTTGAAGACGGTTTTATGGCTTTATTTAGAGCTAAGAACGGTTCGGCTTTAAAGTTGGCCCAAACTTTAACCAAAACTAGGGGAACTGGGGTAACTGGGGGCTTGGACCATTTAGAGCCTTTGGTAAACGGTAACAGCGAGCATCCTCTAGAGCCGGAAGTTATCATTGAAGTTAAGGATCTCGTAAAAAACTTTGGGGATTTTGTGGCGGTAAACCACACTTCCTTTGAAGTGAAACGAGGGGAAATCTTTGGGTTGCTCGGACCTAACGGGGCCGGCAAAACCACTACCTTTAGAATGTTGTGTGGTTTGATTCCAGCTAGTGGCGGGACGTTACAGGTTGCGGGGTTTGATTTACGTAAAGCCCGTAACGAAGCTAGACGTCATATTGGTTATGTGGCGCAAAAATTTTCGTTATACCAAGATCTTTCCGTTTTAGAAAACCTCAACTTTTTTGGGGGTGTATATGGTCTACGTGGCGCTAAGCTAAAAGAACGCATAGACGAAGTGATGCAGGAATTTGATTTGACGGCACGCAAAGATGACAAATCTATTGATTTGCCTTTAGGTTATAAGCAACGTCTTTCGATGGCGGTAGGAACGATTCACGAGCCAGATATTTTATTCTTAGATGAGCCTACTTCAGGCATTGATCCGTTCGCCCGACGTGTCTTTTGGCATCGAATTACCAAAATTGCGCAAAATGGAACCACTATTATCGTTACGACCCACTTTTTAGATGAAGCTGAATATTGTGATCGCATTATGATTCAAGACGCAGGGACCATGATTGCTTTAGGCACTCCGCAAGAAGTAAGAGCGCAAGGTGGCTCGACGGCTAAAGAACCACTTTCGATGGAGCAAGTATTTATAAATATCGTCTTACAAGCAAGGGGGGGACATGCTTGAGATTTTAGTTAGATTAAAAGCACTAACCCAAAAAGAGTTTCGGCAACTTTTTCGGGACAAATCTAATCTCTTGCTTGGGATTGGGTTGCCGATAATTTTGATTTTTATTTTTGGTTATGGGATTTCTTTTGATATCACTGGGGTAAAAGTTGCGGTGATTGATTTAGAACGTTCCGCTTTATCTCGGGAAATAGTGCGCCATATTGCCGCGTCGCCGGTCATAAGTGTTGACCCTATGGGGAATATCTTAGAAGCCCAAGAGGCTTTAAGAACGCAAAGGGTGGAAGCGATTGTAGAAATTGAGCGCACGTTTAGCCGTAACCTTAGTCAAGGCCAAGGGCGTATCGGGCTAATCACGGACGGAAAAGATCCCAATAGAGCGCAAAACATTGAAGTTTTTATTACGGGCATTGCCAATCAAGTGCTTAATACTAAGTCTTTAGAACATAAGGGCATGGTGGTACCTGTTACTCGGATGTGGTTTAACCAAACTGTAAATTCTACGTGGTATTTGGTGCCGGGATTAATTGTGCTAATTATCACTTTAGTGGGGACCTTTTTAACTTCGCTTGTGATGGCAAGAGAGTGGGAGCGTGGTACTTTAGAGGCTATTTTTGTAAGTCCCGTGCGCCCGTTTGAGTTAATAGTCGGAAAAATAATTCCTTACTTTTGTGTTGGCTTTTTAGGCTTGATGCTCTGTATGTTAGCCGCTGATTTTCTTTTTAAAGTGCCATTACAAGGTAGCGTGTTGTGGCTTTATTTCTTTTCGATGGTGTATTTGGTCATTACGCTTGCGATTGGACTTTTGATTTCAGCTTTGACGCGAAATCAATTTATAGCTAGTCAAATTTCGGTGTTAATGTCGTTCTTGCCGTGTTTGATGTTTTCTGATTTTATTTTTGATTTAAGAAACGTACCGACCTTTATCAATATTATCGGCCATTTATTACCCTCAACCTATTACTTAGAAATCATAAAAACATTATATCTAGCGGGAGACTATTATCCCTTGATGCTCCGTAACGGTGGGGTGTTATTATGGTTTGCTGGGATCCTTATTTATCTTACGATTTTAAAAACCAAAAAAACTTTAGATCGGTAAACAACTAGGTAGCGGATAAGAGTTTTGAGAGTTTTAAGAGTTGTGAGAGTTTAATGACAAAACTTGGTTCAAGCAAAATGCTGAAATATGGAAAGCGTTTAAATATTGAAAGTATCGGCACAATGAAAGCTGTAAAACATTGGTAGGTGTGACATGACTTATTTAATGATGATTTTAAGTCTATTAAAGAAGGAAATCTTAGCCGTGTTCAAGGACAGGACGACGCGTGGGATTTTAATTGTACCTCCAATCCTGCAAGCGTTTTTGTTTGGCTACGTCGCCACTTTTGATTTAAAAAGTGTCAATTATGTTTATTTGGATGCCTCGCATAGCAGTGCTTCTGTGGAATTAGGACGCAAAATAGATGGTTCTGGTTTCTTTAAAAGAGTAAACGTTGCTTCTATGGATGAAGCGCGTGACCTTTTAAATGACGGTGAGGTGTTGATGTTGGTGCAGGTGCAGGCTGATTTTGCCAAGCGTTTAGCTCATGCTGAAAAAGCCTCGGTTTTGGTTATTACCGATGGGCGCAATAGTACGACAGCGGCTACGGCTGTGGCTTATGTTTCAGGGATTATTGCTGACTTTAACCGTGATTATTTAGGCCATCAAAATTTAGTGATCGATTACCGGTCTTGGTATAACGATGGTTTACAAACTAGGTGGAATATTGTGCCCGCCTTGGTGGCTACGTTAAGTATGATTCAAACGATTATGTTGGCAGCTTTAAGTGTGGCGCGGGAGCGGGAAAAGGGGACTTTTGAACAGCTACTAGTCACACCATTATCGATGACGCAATTATTAATTGGTAAAGCGATTCCTCCTATTGTGATTGGTCTAGCGCAAGCTACCGTAATTTTATTGGTGGCTTTATTTTGGTATGAAATTCCATTTAGAGGTTCAATCGTTGAATTGTATGTAGGTTTACTTGCGTTTGTGGCTGCATGTGTGGGTTTAGGGCTGACTGTATCAGCGATATCTAATAGTATGCAACAAGCAATGCTCTATGCTTTCGTCATGATTGTGCCATTAGCTCTCTTGTCTGGCTTAATGACGCCGATTGCTAACATGCCTGAACTTTGGCAGGATTTAACGTGTTTAAACCCTTTGCGTTACGCAATTTCAATATGTCGGCGTGTCTATCTTGAAGGCGAATCATTATTAGCTTTAAGACATGAAGTAGGAGCGTTATTGTTGTTCTCGGTAGTCACCATGCCTTTAGCTGGCTGGTTTTTTAGGCATCATTTAAGTTAGCATGTGAGGCGCTAGGCTAGCTGGGATTTTAACTGAACTCGGTAAGAAGTCCCCCACCTCTATAGGTGGGGGAGGATGTCATATTAGATTGGACTTTAAGTTCGGTGAAGTTTGGTAGAGCTTTAAGTTAGGTTGGGCTTTGAGAAAGCTAAGCTTAAATGAATAACTCACTTAAATAAATTATTCAAATGAATAAAAAGAAGAGGCCCAAGAAACTTCGTCGGTAGCTCGAGTTTTGCAGATCATGATACATAAAGAATAATCATTAATCAAAACTTTAAA
>UQCV01000052.1 GCA_900539665.1 uncultured Succinivibrionaceae bacterium
ATATACTAAGAAAAAGTAATGTAGTGGACTTAGAAGTCCTATACAGTAGAGGTGAAGTGGACACACCTGTAAGAATAAGGATAGCATAGCTATCAAACTTCTTTATAATTACTCTAATGA
Source organism: uncultured Succinivibrionaceae bacterium (assembly GCA_900539665.1). Lineage (GTDB taxonomy): Bacteria > Pseudomonadota > Gammaproteobacteria > Enterobacterales > Succinivibrionaceae > WG-1. The sequence continues at coordinate 121 of UQCV01000052.1, forward strand.
GTAATTATGAAGCTCCCACCTCTTTAGGTAGTGAGTAGTTCACAACAAGAAGCTTTAATTGAAATTAAAAGCTCAAAAATATAACAGAACTTCCAGAGTAGGTTCTTTTTATCATTGCAGGAGATGCATCGAATGTTAAAACGCATTATTACTGGTATCATCTTGATACTAGCGGCTTATTTTTGGATCTATTCCACTAACGATGCAGTGTTTGAGGCGGGAACTTTAATCATAATTTTAGTTGGTGGTTGGGAATTTGGCCGTTTTCTTACAGCTAAAGATGAGTCAGGAGTTCGTAAGTCTGATTATCTAGTTCAAGGTCTATGTGCGCTTTTAAGTGCGGGGGGCATGGCATTTCTTTTACACGGATCTACTCCGCTAGCCACTTTAGTTCCAACCTTAAAAACTCCTTTAGCCGTCATTTGTAATGATGCGGCTTCCAATTTGTTTCTATATTTTGCCTCTATTTGGTGGCTACTCGTATTATTTATGATTTTAAAATATAGCCTTGGGGAAAAGCTTATTAAAAGCCGGGTCTTACGAGCTATTGGTGGTGTGCTCACCTTGATTCCATTTGGTTTTGGTTTATATATCCTGCGTTATCAAGATGGGATTGCCTCAAATGTAGGGAGCACCTGTTTGTTAGCGGTAATGATTCTGGTATGGTGTGCTGATAGCGGAGCTTATTTTACGGGTAAGGCTTTAGGCCGTCATAAGATGTGTCCTCGCATTAGTCCAAATAAGACTATCGAAGGGTTAGCAGGTGGCTTAATACTTTCGGTTGCAGTGTTTGTCGGGATGTATTTCTTAGGCTTGTATGGCGCTACTTACAGTGCTAATTTCTGGGCTCTTTTCTGTGCTGCTGTTGCAACCACAATTATCTCTGTATTTGGTGATTTAATTGAAAGCATGTTCAAAAGAGAAGCAGGGATTAAAGACTCAGGGGTGATTTTCCCAGGGCATGGCGGCATGTTAGATCGTATTGATTCTTTGTCAGCGGCGATCCCGGTTTTTGTGGTGGTGTACGCTTTAGTAGAGAATTTTACGCGTTAACATCTATAAAAAATTAAATGAGTTTATAAGAGACCTTATAAAATAACTTGTAAGAACGCTTGTAAGCTTAAAAGACTAAATAACAAAAAAAACTAAATAACATTAAACTAAGACTAAGAACAAATATAAATAGATAAATGGATTGACCATTATGAATAATGTAACGGTGCTAGGTGCAACTGGTTCTATTGGAACTAGTACACTTGATGTCATCAGAAGAAATCGCGATAAATATGCGTTATTCGCTGCTACCGCCCACAAAAATGTGGACAAAATGTTAGGCATTATCCGCGAATTCAATCCGCGGGCCGTGGTGATGACTGATAAAACAGCCTACGATGAGCTTGTGCAAAAATTAGCCCAAGAAAACCTAAAAGGCACTGAAGTTTTGTTCGGACGTGATGAAATGTCTGCGGTGGTACAATCTGCTGAAAATGATAGCGTTATGTCTGCAATCGTTGGGGCGGCAGGGTTAAAGCCGACTCTCGACGCAATTACTTGTAGCAAGACCATTTATCTCGCTAACAAAGAATCTCTAGTTATGAGTGGACGCATCTTCGTTGAAGCAGCTAAGCGCTATAAGGCTAGAATTTTACCTGTGGATAGCGAACATAATGCGATTTTCCAGTGTCTCCCAGAAAAAGGACAACAGCGCATTGGTTATTGCGATTTAAAAGAAGCAGGCATTAGTAAAATTCTTTTAACCGGTTCTGGTGGGCCATTTAGAGAACGTGAATTATCGACTTTTACTGATATTACGCCAAGTGAAGCGGTCAACCATCCAAATTGGAGTATGGGATGCAAGATCAGCGTAGATAGTGCTACTATGATGAATAAGGGGCTGGAATTTATTGAAGCTAAGTGGCTCTTTAACGCTAAGCCTGAACAAATTCAAGTAGTTATTCATCCGGAATCAGTGATTCACTCAATGGTGCAATATGTTGATGGTTCAGTTTTAGCTCAATTAGGTAAGCCGGATATGCGAACTCCTATTGCGCGGGCTATGGCTTGGCCTGAACGCATTAGCTCTGGGGTTGAAGCTTTAGATTTCTTCTCGTTAGGTTCTTTAACTTTTAGAAGTCCTGATTTTGCCCGCTATCCATGTTTACGTTTGGCTATGGATGCGTGTGCTACTTCGCAAGGTGCTACCACCGCAGTTAATGCGGCCAATGAAATTGCTGTAGCTGCGTTTTTAAATGGTGAAATTAAGTTTACCGATATCTATAACGTTTGCGCTCGGGTGACAGAGCATTTTGCTAAGGCTGATGATAGTGACCTTAATTCTATTTTACATATAGATATGGAAGCGCGAGCTCGTGCTTTTGCTGAATTAGGTAAGCTATAGTTTTATGGGTGAAGTTAGGCTTTAAGGTTGGTTTTAGGGGTGATTTTAAGACTAGCCTTAAAGTTAGGATGAAAGCGTATTAGAGGCCTAAGTTAAGCCTACTCCACTTGGTCTACATAATGCTTTAGTCTAAGTGGATTATTAAGAAAACTAGGTTTATTTGGAGCTCCTTACTGCTTTAATGCGCTTTAAAAGTAAAAATTACGTAATTAAGGGAACCAAAAAAAGATATAAAGGTCTCTTAATAGTATCTAGCTACTAAAAGCAAGTTTATTAAGCTAGTTTGCGCTAAAAAAGCTCAGGATAAAGGTTTATTTATTGTCCGATTCTTCGGACATGGAAGACGCATGGAAATTTTGCAGAACATTTTTTACTTTCTCGTCGCGATTATTGTGCTAGTTGCAGTACATGAAGCAGGCCATTTTTTAATGGCCCGAGCGTGCGGGGTATTCGTTGAACGTTTTTCTCTAGGTTTTGGGCCGGTTTTGTTTTCATACAAGAGCAAAATTGGAACTGAATACTCAATATCTCTAATCCCTCTTGGTGGCTACGTCAAAATGTATGGCGAAAAAGCGGAAGGGGAATCGGTATTAGAAGCTAAAACGGCGCCTGAATCTGAAGAACCAGTAGCTCGCGCAATAGAAGAGCAAGTATGCATAGATCCGGAGCGAATTCATGAATCATTTGCCCATAAAAAAGTGTGGCAACGTTTCCTCATTGTGGCTGCCGGCCCATTTTGCAATATTATTCTCGCGTGGATTTTGTACACAGCCACCTTTATGGTGGGGGTTCAAGATTTTAAACCTGTGTTTAACGTGGCTCCTAATACTCCAGCGGCTATAGCAGGTCTGAGAAATGGCGATCTTATTAAGTCTGTTAATGGGACTGAAGTTATTGATTTTGAGGAAGCTATCTACCACTTATTAGCTAATATTGGTGATGAAGTCGAACTTACTGTAGCAGGTGACATTGGTTCAGCTCCGGTGCGTACAGTTAAACTCTCATTAGCTGGTTGGGAAATGGACCCGGAAAAGAGAAAATTCTTAGATGATTTGGGTCTGGCTCCAAAACAGGTCGAAGCTTCGCTCGTATTAGCCCATATTGAAAAAGATTCAGCGGCAGCTAAGGCGGGGCTTAAAGTTTATGATAAATTGATTTTCTCTAATGGGGTTAAAATCAATTCATGGGATGAGTTAAGTCAGCAAATTAGAAGTTCATTGGGCACACCACTTGAATTAAAAGTGGAACGTGGAGAGGCTGTAAAGTTTGATTTCTTAGCTTCCATTCCTGCCCAGATGATTTCCCAAAAGGAACAAGCCGAACTCGCTTCTTTAAAAGCTAAAGGGCAATTAACACGCGAAACTCTAACCTTAACTTTGGTTCCAAAAGTTATTGAAAGCGACGGGAAAAGTAGGGGCTATGCCGGTATTGGTCCGTTTGCCTATCCTGTTAAGGATGCTTTTTTTGTTCGTCAATATGGTATGATTGATTCAGTGATTGCAGGGTATAATAAAACTCTAGATATGAGTTTAGTGACCTTTAAGATCATTAAGAAATTTATTACCGGTGATATCTCACCTAAAAATGTATCTGGACCTATAGGCATTGCCAAAGGGGCAGGCCTAACTGCAAGATTAGGGCTTGAAGTCTTCATTGGTTTCATGGCTTTAATTAGCGTTAATCTTGGGGTCCTAAATTTATTACCAGTGCCAGTCTTAGATGGGGGCCACCTTTTCTTTTACATTATAGAAGCTATCCGTGGCAAGCCTCTTCCAGAAAAGGTTATGACGGCTTTAATGAAGACGGGGTTATTCCTGTTGCTTCTTTTGATGGTATTGGCTATGTTTAATGATATTTACTTCAATTGGTAGAAAAATAATGAGCGTATATAGGAAATTATTAGCTGGCGGGATACTTGCAGCAGCAGTAGGCGGAGCGTGCCTTAATCAGGCTGTGGCTATAGACGACGATGCGGCTGTTACCTCAAAGACTCACGAATTTACCGTGAAGGAAATTAAAGTTACTGGGTTGTACCGCGTAACTAAAGGGGCGGTATTACTGTCGTTACCTATTCAAGCTGGTGATTCAGTGACTATGGATGACATCCAAAAAGCTCTCAAAAAGGTTTATGCGACCCATAATTTCGATAATATTTCGGTGTCATATGATGATGAAACTGGCGTCTTAAATTTAAAGATGACGGAACGTCCAACTATCGTCAAAATTTCATATGCTGGTAATGATGCAATCAAGACTGATCAGATCGAAGATATCATCAAAGCTCAAGGCGTATCGGTTGGGGAAACTTTAGATGTAATTAAGCTTAAAGACCTCGAACGTTCTTTAGAGGATTACTATCATGGTATGGGGCGTTACCAAGCTAAAGTTAAAGCAATTTTAGTTTATTTACCACGAAACCGTGTAGATGTTAAATTTAATTTCACCGAAGGTGTGGCCGCGAAAATTGAACAAATCAATATTGTGGGTAATAAAGCTTTTGACGATGAACGTTTGTTAGCGCAAATGGAACTACGCGACCAAGTGCCTTGGTGGAATTTTATTGCTAGCCGTAATTTTAATGCCCAAAAGTTTAATGGTGATATGGAAACATTGCGTTCCTACTACATGAACCGTGGCTACGTTCGTTTTTCGATCGATAGAACTAGAGTTGAAGTTACTCCAGAGCTCAAAGGCGTTTACTTAACTATATCTTTGACTGAAGGCGAACAATATACACTTGATAAATTTAATATTATCGGTGAAACCTATGGGCATCGCGATGAAATGCAAGCTTTGATTCCGCTAGAAAAGGGCGATATTTATAATGCAGCTCGCATTGCGCACGCGGAAGAAATCCTTTCTGATTATATGGGTAAATACGGTTATGCTTATACCAAGGTGCATGCTATTCCAGAAATCGATGATAAAAACAAGCTAGTTTCGCTTAAATTCAACGTTGAACCAGGTAAGCGTATTTACGTAACTGATGTGCAAATTAAGGGTAATACCATTACGACTGACGATGTTATCAGACGTGAAATTCGTCAGATGGATGGAACCTGGCTTTCAAACGAAAATATTAGAGTTTCTAAACGTCGTTTAAATCAGTTAGGGTTCTTTGAAACAGTAGAAGTTGAACCAAAACATGCTGGTACTGAAGTGGATACCGTCGTTGTAGAAGCTAAAGTAAAAGAACGTCCAACCGGTTCGATTAAAGCTGGTATCGGGTACGGGACTCAAACTGGGATTAATTTAAGTGGGGAAATTTCACAAAATAACTTCCTAGGTTACGGTGGGCGTGCAAGTATTGGGATCAACACTAACAAGTACGACAAAAAGCTCGAACTTTCTTATAACGAACCTTACCTTACTGTAGACGGTCTCAGTCTTGGGGCTAGCATTTTCTACGAAGATTTTAAGGCGGGCGATGCTAATATCGTAGACTATAACAACACGAAGTATGGGGCTGGTCTTAACCTTGGTTACCCACTTGATGAACACAATTATATCACCTACGGGGTTGGTTATGAGCATAATAAGCTTTCACAAACTAGTGCTTATGCTCAGATCAAACGTTTCTGGAGTATATATGCTTCCGAAGACCGTACGAATAATGAAGTAGTGTTCCAAAACTATAAGCTATCACTCAGCTTCAATCGTAATTACCTCGATAAAGGGGTTTTACCAACTAGTGGGGATAAGCAAAATCTTCGCTTCTATGTCACAGTGCCTGGTTCTGATACTCAGTACTACAAGATGAGTGCTGATACCACTCATTTCTTCCCATTAGATAAAGAAAGTAAGTTTATTATTAACTTCCGCGGTAAAGCGGGATATGGTAATGGCTACGGTGATAAAGATGGGTATGACCAGATCCTTCCATTCTTTGAAAACTTCTACTTAGGTGGGGATGAATGGCTACGTGGCTTTAAGTACAATGCAGTAGGTCCACGAGCTTTGTATGCAACGTCTTATATGGGTAACCGCACAGTATTAGCAACAAATACTTCAGTTGGTGGTAATGCTATTTTAGCAGGTAGCTTACAGCTTATTGTACCGACTCCATTTGCTGAAGAAGGCTATGAAAATTCTTTGCGTACCTCGCTCTTTGTTGACGTTGGGACTTTGTGGGATACCAATTATAATCCGGATAACTATTCGCAATGTATGTTCAATTGTGAATATATGTATGATTTCTCTAGTCCAAAACACTATCGGGCGTCAGCAGGGGTAACATTATCTTGGATTTCTCCTCTAGGCCCATTAGGCTTTACCATTGCTCGTCCGCTTAAGAAACGAGAAGGGGATAAGACTGAATTCTTCTCCTTTAACATTGGTCGAACCTTCTAAGGATGTGGATAAACCGCTTAAATATGGAGATTTATTGTGGCGTAAATAATAATTTACGCTACTTTAAGAGAAGCGCATTAGTCTTGCTATCGCTCATGCGCTATAATAAATGCTAGGACTTAACAGAGGTTGAGAAAAGTACACAAATTTCTGATTGTTTGCGTAAGGTTGGTTTTTTGTGTTTAAGGCTCTGTTATGATGAATTAGGTTGAGCTACATAGGGATGTAGTTTTAAACCTGTTGATAAACAAAGGTAAAATTACAATGAAAAACGTATTAAAGATTACAATGCTTTCTGCTGCTTTGGCTCTTGGTTCTTTTGGGGTGGCTCAGGCTGCTGATCAGAAGATTGGGACTATCAATGTTGGTTATGTGATGAACAAAATTCCTCAGACCAAGGCTGCTGATGCGCGTGTTAATGCTGCTTTGGCTTCAAAGAAGAAGGGGCTTGATAAGCTTCAGAGCGAAGCTCAGGCTTTACAAAAGGTAATTGCCGACCCTAACACTACCCCTGAAGTACGTCAGCAAAAGCAACGTGAAATGCAGCTTCTCGATGCTCAGTTTAAAGTAAAGCAAGATGAATACGTACAAGAAGCACGTAAGCTTTCACAAAAAGAAATGATGGATATCGAAAAGAAAGTTGGCGACGCAGTGGAAAAGGTAGTTGAAAAAGAAGGCTTTTCAATGATTATTGAAGCGCGTAGCGTTATTAGCCTTAAAGACAAGTCAGCCGATATTTCTGATAAGGTTATTGAACTTGTAAGTAAGAGCAAGTAATATCTCCCGCAAACGAGAGTTCATAAGCTTGGTTTAGGTTATCTAAGTTAAATTATGGACTTTGCTTCCGGGTACCAGGAATTTGCTTCTAGGTAGTATTTGCTTCTAGGTAGTATTTGCTTCCAGGTATAAGTATAGGCCGGTATTAAGTTACCGGCTTTGCGTTCTTTAAGAATCGCAATTATTGAAGGTTGTCCATGAAAGTTACATTAAAAGAACTGGCTCAAAAGCTTGAGGCCAGAATCATCGGTGATGAAAACAAAGAAGTGGTGCGTATAGCCAATTTAGGCACAGCCAAAGCTGATGAGATCAGCTTCTTGTCTGACAAAAAAATGCACAAGTATCTAACCGGAACTGGCGCTGGTGCTGTAATTTTGCGTGAAGAAGATTTGCCACCGGAACAAAAGACTTCCTATTTAGTAGTCTCAGACCCTTATGTTGCCTTTGCCTTGACTGCTCAAATTTTTGATACCACTCCTCCATGTGCGGTAGGCATTCACCCAAGTGCAGTTATTGCCCCAAGTGCTAAACTTGGTGCTAATGTTTCTGTTGGCGCTAATGCGGTAATTGAAGAGGATGCAGAAATTGGTGAAGGGGCTCAGATTGGGGCTGGTTGTTTTATTGGTAAAAAGGCCAAAATAGGTCGTTTCACTAAGCTTTGGTCTAATGTTTCAATTTATCATGATTGCGTTGTGGGTGATTATTGCTTGTTCCAAGCTGGGGCGGTAATCGGTTCTGACGGTTTTGGTTATGCTAATGCTAAAGGCACTTGGATAAAGATTCCACAGGTTGGCCGAGTTGTTATTGGTAACCATGTTGAAATCGGGGCTAACACCACTGTTGACCGCGGTGCATTAGATGATACAGAAATTGCTGACAATGTTATAATAGACAATCAAGTAATAATTGCGCATAATGACAAGATCGGTTATGGTTCAGCCATCGCCGGTGGGGCTGTGTTTGCAGGGAGTGTCGATCTCGGTCGTTTCTGCTCCGTAGGTGGAACCTCAGTCTTTAATGGTCATTTGAAGGTTTGCGATGGTGTTCAGGTTCTCGGTCAGGTTGGTTCCGATATCAAAGAATCTGGAAAATATTTTTCGTATTGGCCGGTTCAGGATGCTAGATCCTGGTTACACTTCTTAGGCAGAGTCAACAAGATTGAGGAGCTTACCCAGCGCCTGAAGAATGTTGAAAGTGTTTTGGCAGAAACTAATAAAAATAAGGAATAGATTTTGAGTAACTCTAACAATCAATTGGACATTCAGCAGATTCTTGAGCTTTTGCCGCATCGTTATCCGTTTCTCTTGGTTGACCGTGTGCTTCACTATGATATCACGGGTGATCGCAAGATTCTTAAGGCCGTAAAGAACGTTTCTTTTAATGAACCATTCTTCCAGGGGCACTTTCCAGGCAAGCCTGTTCTTCCTGGCGTGCTCATTCTTGAAGCTATGGCTCAAGCAACTGGGGTTTTAGCATTTACTATGGTTGGTAAGCCACAAGCTGACGAACTTTACTATTTTGCTTCTATTGATAACGCTAGATTTAAGCGTCCAGTAGTACCAGGTGATCAGTTGATTCTTGAAGTTGAATACTTAAAGGAAAGACGTGGCATCGCTAAGTTTACTGGGGTTGCTTCAGTTGATGGTGAAGTTGTATGTTCTGCTGAATTGATGTGCGCTAAGCGTCGTGGCTAAACATAAGAGCTAACATATTTATTTGACCGGGTGATTTAGTTATTCGTTAAGATTTTGGGGAAAGCCAAAGTAAGTGTGACTTATAGGTTTTCTTAAATATAAATGAGTTAATTAACACGATTTGGTCCGGTCTAGTCTATTGATTTAGACCCCGAGACCAGGCGGATATGGTTTGTCCGGCCTGGTTTCTGTTTAAATGCAAGTTCTAAAAATTTAAAGCTTGGTTTTAGAATGAATTCATTTAATCAGCGTGGCGCAAGGATTGAAGCTCTGTTACCTATACTTTGCTTTGCTTTAAAGTTGAATATAGGTAACAATAGGTTACATAGTATGGATTGTTTAGCATCTCTATTTACCCCATTAAAATAAAACCTTTTATTAAAAGTTAAAAGTGCATTATTTGGGGTGCGTTATTATTACCTAACAGCTGTTTTGGTTTACTGCTTAATTTAAAGAGGAAAGGATTATGATTGATGCGAGTGTAGTCATTCATCCGACTGCAATTGTAAGTCCCGATGCCGTTATTGGCCCAAATGTTGTTATTGGACCGTGGACTTATATCGGCCCTGAAGTTGAAATCGGCGCAGATACTGTAATTGCTTCCCACTGTGTGATTAAAGGACCTACCAAAATTGGTCAACGTAACCGTATTTTCCAATTTGCCACTTTAGGTGAAGATTGTCAGGATAAGAAGTACAAAAGTGAAGACCGCACCTTCTTAGAGGTAGGTGATGATAATGTGATTCGCGAACATTGTACTTTGCATCGTGGGACCGTGCAGGACCAATGCTTAACTAAGGTTGGTAGCCGTAATCTTTTGATGGTGAATGTGCATATTGCTCATGATTGTATTGTGGGTGATGATTGTATTTTTGCGAACAATGCGACCTTAGCTGGCCATGTGCATATTGGTAATTGGGTTATCTTTGGTGGCTTGGCGGCTATCCATCAATTTGGGCGTGTTGGTGATCATGCGTTCGTAGCTGGTATGGCGGCTTTAAATCAAGACGTACCTCCTTTTGTAATGGCGGCTGGTCACTATGCCAAACCTTTTGGGATTAACAAAGAAGGTTTAAAGCGTCGTGGTTTCTCGGCTGAAAGCATCAATGCGATTCGTCATGCATACATGGTTATTTATCGCCAAGAAAATACCATTGAACAAGCAATTGAAAAGCTCACTCCAATGGCGGCTGAAGAACCTGCGATTAATTTATTGATTACCTTCCTTAAAGAAAGTACTCGCGGAATTTGTCGATAATGACGAATGTAGCTGTTTCACATCTCTACGCTATTTGTGTATGTGAGGACTCCGGTGATATTTTAGCGGAGGGCCTTGTAAAGCGTATTTTAGAAAAAGATCCAAGCGCACGGTTTATTGGGGTTTATGGCCCTAGGATCCGGGCTGTTATCGGTAAACGTGGACAAATACTTGATATGTCCCGTTTTGCTGTGATGGGGGTTGCCGAAGTACTTAAAGTTTTGCCTCGTATCTTAATGGATCGACGTAAGCTTAAAAAAGCTTTGTTAGCTCAAAAACCAGATGTCTTTATTGGCATTGATGCTCCTGATTTTAATTTAAACGTAGAGTGTTTTTTAAAGCAGCACGGCATTCTAACGGTGCATTATGTCAGTCCTTCGGTGTGGGCTTGGCGTGAAAAACGAGTCTTTAAAGTCAAAGAAGCGGCTGATTTAGTATTATCAATTTTGCCGTTTGAAAAAGCTTTTTATGATCGCTATGGCGTTGCCTGTACGTATGTCGGTCACCGATTAGCGCGTGAAATTCGTGGTGATGTGGCAGTTCGGGCGACGCGCGTGGGCTTGGGCTTTTCTGAAGGGGCTTATGATTGCAATCAAATTATTGGTATTTTCCCGGGAAGTCGACACTCAGAAATAAAGTTTTTAACTCCAGAATTTGCGCAAACGGCCTATAACTTAAAGCGCAAATATCCGGCGATGCGTTTTGTTTGTGCCACTCCAACCTTCGAAAAAGCTCAAATGATTGCTCATTTATGGAATAAGAATGCTCCTAATATTCCGCTGACCGTGTGGGTTGGTCGTTCGCGGGAAGTGATGGCATCTTGTAATGCCATTATGGTGGCCTCTGGTACTGCAGCTCTTGAAGCCATGTTTTTAAGAAAACGTATGGTGGTATGTTATATCGTCAATGAAATAACCGCGGCTATAGGGCGCCGGATGTTGCAAATTGACAGTTATTCATTACCTAATATCTTAAGTGGCAAAAAAATTGTCCCTGAACTTATTCAGGAAGATTGCAATCCAGCTAATATCGAAAACGAAATCTTTAAGATTTTAAATACTGAAAATCGCGAACAGCTTATAGAATTTGCCCGGATCCATCGCTTGATGAACATTGATTCCGATTCTTTAGCAGCTGAGGCGGTGCTAGAGCTAGTACGTAAACGCGCACAAGCAACCCAAGCTAAAGCAGCATCAGTACCAAATTCTAGTTCTAACTAACTTTAAAGACTGCACAGGTCCTCTGAAGCCTAAAATACTAGTGAGTTTTAGGGGAAAGGCTTTAGCTGAACCAAATATGTGGCTAAGCGTGAAAAGCTTGTGCAAGCTTGAGTTTGTTGATTTATTTGGTTTTAAGTTGAGTGTAAATTGAATAAAGCCGGAGATTTCCGGCTTTTTTGTCCTTTAAATAATCTTTAAATATGGTTGTTTGTGGAGTTAATTTAAAGTAAGGTAAATCAAGTTTTAATTACTTAATCTTTAGGTTCATGCCTATTAGTTTTTTAGTATGTCGGCCACGAGGAATATAGATGCTAACTGAGTTTACATATCCAAAAGATCCAAAAATTTGTTTATTTGTGGGAGCTGATGAAGCTGGCCGCGGCCCACTTTGTGGCAATGTAGTTGCAGGCGCGGTAGTTCTTGACCCCAATAATCCTATTGCAGGCCTTAATGATTCTAAAAAACTCACAGAAAAGAAGCGTGAACAACTATACCAAGAAATAGTAACTAAGAGTTTGGCTTGGGGAGTTGGCGAAGCAACTCCAGCTGAGATTGATGAATTGAACATTTTATGGGCTGCCATGCTTGCTATGGAACGAGCAATTGCCCAGGTGCTGGCTAAGGTGCCGGCGCAAATGGCGTTAATCGACGGTAATAGAATCCCTAAACATCTTTCTATTCCTGCTCAGAGTGTCGTTAAAGGTGATGCTTTAGTGCCTGAAATTAGTGCAGCTTCTATCATTGCTAAGGTGACTCGCGACCATGAGCTTTTAGAGCTTGATAGATTGCATCCTGAATATGGTTTTGCTGCGCATAAAGGATATCCAACTGCAGCTCACATGGCCGCTATTAAGCAATATGGGGTTTTACCGTGTCATAGACGTAGTTTTAGACCGGTAGCTGAAGTTTTGGCAGCGATGGCTACGGATAAGAGCTAACCAAAGCTTTTTTGGGGGAAGCTTTGGTGGGGAGTTTTTTTAATTTTAGTTCTCGGAACTTTACATAGACACTTTTAACTTTTTAAGCTGTGGGTAAGTTTGTTTTGACTAAGGTTAAAAATTTAACATCTGGTCAAATTCCTACTGTTTGTTTTGGTTAAAATTGGTATAGGCATTAAGCTACGACTCGTAGATTTTTTTAAGACTAAAGACGGCATTTATAAAAGAGAATGGAGTATTCAATGACAGAACCAAAATTTGTGCATCTTCATGTACATACCGATTATTCCATGATCGATGGCATTATGGATGTCAGTACTTTAGTTAAAAAAGCCGCTTCCATGGATATGGCGGCCATTGCGGTTACTGACCATATGAACCAATGTAATATGGTTAAGCTCTTCGAAGACACGCGCAAAGTTGGGATTAAACCAATATTTGGGATCGAGCTTTGTGTCCGCGATGACACCAATAAGAAATCAGTAAAGAACGAATTTTTTGAATTAACCATGCTTGCGATGAACCAAGTTGGTTATCGCAATATTGTGGAACTACAATCTGATGGGTGGCGCGCAGGGGAAGTCGATTACCATGCTCATGTTGATTTTTCATGGCTAGATAAAGAGTTTCCGATTAAAGAAACTAAATATTCAGAAGGAGTAATCGTTCTTTCAGGTGGGATGAAAGGAGATATTGGGAGTTTCTTAGTTAAAGGGCGTCGTGATTTAGCCGATGAACGCATTGAATTTTATAAGAAAAACTACCCTAATCGTTACTACATCGAATTAAGCCGTTTAGGCTTTCCGGATGAAGAATTTTATATTGCGGAAGCCGTTAAATTTGCCCGCGACCATGACTTGCCGGTGGTAGCAACAAATCCGGTGATGTTTCCGACGGAAGATGATTATGAAATTCACCGTATCCGAGTAGCAATCCAAGATAAAGTAACTTTGGATGATAAAAATTGGCATCCACCATATACCCCAAAGATGTACATGCGTTCTGTGGATGAAATGTGTGAATTATTTGCCGATATTCCGGAAGCTTTGGAAAATTCGGTGCAAATAGCTAAACGCTGTAATGTTTCATTATCCTTAGGGAAGAATTATTTGCCTAAGTTCCCAACAGGCGATCTTTCTGATGCGGAATATCTCCGTCGTGAAGCATACAAAGGGTTAGATGAACGTCTAGAGTTCTTATATCCAGATCCTAAAGAACGTGAAATTCAGCGTCCGCGCTACGTGGACAGATTAGAGACTGAACTTGGGGTTATCATTAAGATGGACTTCCCTGGTTACTTCTTAATCGTGATGGAATTTATTCAGTGGTCTAAAAAAAATGGTGTTCCGGTAGGTCCTGGACGTGGCTCTGGTGGGGGCTCGTTAGTAGCGTATGCTATTCGTATCACAGACTTCGACCCATTGCGCTTTAATTTGCTCTTCGAACGTTTCTTAAACCCAGAACGTGTATCCATGCCTGACTTTGACGTTGACTTTTGTATGGATAACCGTGGACGCGTGATTCAACACGTGGCAGATCTTTATGGACGAGAATCTGTATCGCAAATTATTACTTTTGGGACCTTAGCTGCTCGCGCGTCTATTAAGAGCGTGGCGCGTGTTTTAGGGAAATCTTATTCTTTTGGGGATAACTTAGCTAAGCTGATTCCTCAAGCTCCTGATATGACTATTGGGATTGCAATGAACGGCAATAAGAAACATGAGCCCTCAGCCGAATTTAATGAACGCTACAATAATGATGAAGAAGCGCGTGAGGTTGTCGATATCGCTTTGCGCCTTGAAGGGTTAACTACCTCACACGGTAAGCATGCGGGTGGGGTAGTTATATCACCTACCATTATTACAGACTTCGCGCCTTTAATGTGCGATGAATATGGTGGTAATCCTAAGACTCAGTTCGATAAACATGACGTTGAAGAGGCGGGATTAGTAAAGTTCGACTTTTTAGGGTTAAGAACTTTGACGATTATCGATTGGGCTGTGGAAATGATCGATGAACGTCTAGCTCGCGAGGGGCAAAAGCCACTAGATATTGCGCGTATCGACTTAGCTGATATTGAATCGTATCGCATGCTGCAATCAGGGGAAACCACGGCGGTGTTCCAGCTTGAATCTGCTGGGATGCGCGAATTGATTGTTAAAATGCAGCCTGACTGCATTGAAGACGTGATTGCACTATTAGCGTTGTACCGCCCCGGGCCGTTAGACTGCGGGATGGTGCAAAACTTCGTTAACCGTAAACGGGGGCAAGAAGAGGTTTCTTATCCCGATCCAAATTGCCAACATGAATGTTTAAAGAAGGTCCTTGAACCTACCTATGGGATTATAGTTTACCAAGAACAGGTAATGCAGATTGCTCGTGAAATGGCAGGCTATAGTCTTGGGGGCGCAGACATTTTACGTCGCGCTATGGGTAAAAAGATTGCGGCTGAAATGGAACGCCAACGCGGGGTGTTTAAAGCAGGGGCTGAATCTAAAGGGATTGATGGTGATTTAGCGTTAAAGATCTTTGATTTGGTGGAAAAGTTCGCAGGCTACGGCTTTAACAAATCGCACTCAGCAGCCTATGCTATTGTAACCTTCCAAACCTTATGGTTAAAGACTCACTATCCGGCAGAATTCCTAGCTGCCATGATGACAGCCGATAAGGAAAATACCCCTAAGATCGTGCTGTACGTAAACGAATGTCGTCGGCTTAATATAGCAGTCGATCCGCCTGATGTGAATCAAGGAGAAATTCACTTTATTGTAAACAGAGAGGGTCACATTGTCTTTAGTTTAGGGGCGATAAAAGGTGTCGGTGAAGGTCCGGTTGGGGCGATTATGGAAGCCCGAAAATCGGGGCCATTTAAAAACATTTTTGATTTTTGTCGACGTGTTGAATACAGATTTTTATCCCGTCGTATTATGGAAGCACTTATTAAGGCTGGGGCTTTAGATAATTTAGGTCCAAGTCGCGCGGCCATGATGCAGGTTATTGATGTGGCCTTAAAATTAGGTAATGAAGCGTCTAAAGACCGCAGTAATGGGACGGTTGACTTGTTTATGGATTGCGGTTTAGATGATTTTACTGATCCGCCATTTCCTGATATCCAAGAATACCCGGATAAAATTTGGTTGGCAGGTGAAGTTGAAACTTTAGGGCTTTATTTAACAGGGCATCCAATTGCCCGTTATGCCGAGGAATTAAAGAACTTTATTAGCATTCAATTAGGAGAAGTTCGTCCGACTAGACGTGGTTATGGGCAAGAACGTGAATACGTAACTATAGCTGGGGTGGTGACGGACATGGAATTACGTCGCACTAAGGATGGAACTCCATTTATCTCGGGAGCGATTGTTGATTATAGTGGCCGAGTTAATTTCTCTCTATGGCGAGAACAGGTTAATACCTACAGTGATTGGCTTGAAAACGATATGCTTGTCGTGATCAAAGGCAGTATTGCTGAAGACCAATATGCAGGCGGAAACAAAGTCTTTGTCGAAGAAATGTATGGTATTACGGCTGCGCGTTTAAGCCATGGGCGAGTGCTACGTTTAGTTATCGATGACGATTGCTTTAAAAAGAAAAATTTTGTGACTAGATTGCATCAAGTACTAGATCGTTATAGTGGTACGATGCCACTAGAAGTGACGCTTGAACGTGGTGAGGGAATGATGACTTTACCATCAAACTTTACCGTAGAACCGTGTGATGAACTTATTGATGAACTTAAGTTTTTATGTGGGACGCGTGTTGGGGTGTCCTATTAGGCACTTTAGTGATATCGAAGGAAGTTTAAACTAAGCCTATTTCCTAAGAGATAGTAAGTTAGATTTTTAGGGCCCTTGCTCCTTAAAAGGTTGTGGAAACGTGGGTTGGTAAAATAATGTTGAAAAGATATTGTTCCTAAAAAGAATGATATTGTTCCCGAAAAGACAGACTCTTAAGTAAAGATTGTGTGTTTTAACGGTAGATATTTGGCATATTTGGTATTTTTTAGTTCTTTTTGTGCTCTTTATCTAAAATCTCCAAGAAGACTCCTTCCTCTTTAGGTGGGAGATGAATTGTTTTTTTTTGCTCTTACTTCTTTTGAGC
>UQCV01000053.1 GCA_900539665.1 uncultured Succinivibrionaceae bacterium
GACATTAGGATGGGGACATGGTATTAAACTCCTATATTTTCGTGCGTAACTGCTATAACTGCTAAAAATTTGTGGAAAAACTGTCGTAAGTAAAGTAAAATAGGGTACAATCTGTAGAGGTAGTTGCACTTGAGACAGATACAGAGTTATGAGTGTTTAAACGCTCTGTGAAGTCTTAGTAAATATCTACAGGTGTACCTGATTTTATCAGTTCCATAATTCGACGTCATATTATCATCGCTACGGCGTGCGATTAAGTCATTTCCTTCAATTCCTCTGTTTTATCTTTGCGTTACTCATTCACAAAGTTATAAACAGATCCTTCATTGCTGCATAAATTTACACATATGAATTTAACAGATCTAAAAAACATGCAAACGGCTGATCTTGTCAGTCTCGGTGAATCCATGGGGCTCGACAACATTGGTCGTCTAGCCAGAAAGGATATTATTTTCAACATTCTGAAAGCTCATTCTAAGAGCGGTGAAGATATTTTTGGAGCTGGGGTCTTACAGATTTTGCCTGACGGGTATGGCTTCTTGCGTAGCGCAGACAGTTCTTATCTTGCAGGTCCTGATGATATTTATGTATCCCAAAATCAGATTAGAAAACTAAATCTACATAACGGCGATACCATTTGTGGTAAGATTCGTCCGCCAAAAGCAGAAAATGAACGTTATTTTGCTTTACTCAGAGTAGATAGCATTAACTTTGACAAACCAGAAAATGCCCGCAACAAAATTCTGTTTGAAAACTTAACTCCACTTCATCCTACTGAACGTATGCGTTTAGAAAGAGGCAATGGTTCTACTGAAGATATTACTGCTCGTGTTATTGATTTAGCCTCTCCAATTGGTAAAGGTCAGCGTGGTTTGGTTGTAGCTCCACCAAAAGCTGGTAAAACCATGTTGCTCCAAAATATTGCGCAAAGCGTGCATGCGAACAACCCAGAATGCGATCTTATTGTGCTTCTTATCGATGAACGTCCAGAAGAAGTTACTGAAATGAAGCGTTTGGTAAAAGGCGAGGTAGTGGCTTCTACCTTCGATGAACCGCCTACAAGACATGTTCAAGTAGCGGAAATGGTTATCGATAAAGCTAAGCGTTTAGTTGAACACAAGCACGACGTGGTGATTCTCCTTGATTCCATTACCCGTTTAGCTCGTGCATATAATATTGTTATTCCTTCATCAGGTCGCGTTTTAACCGGTGGTGTTGATGCTAACGCACTCCAAGGTCCAAAGAGAATTTTTGGGGCCGCACGTAACGTAGAAGAAGGTGGTTCTTTAACAATTATCGGTACTGCTCTTATTGATACGGGTTCTAAGATGGATGAAGTAATCTATGAAGAATTCAAGGGCACCGGTAATATGGAACTTCAATTAAGCCGTAAGATTGCGGAAAAGCGTGTTTTCCCGGCCATTGATATTACTAAGTCTGGTACTCGTCATGAAGAGTTCTTAACCACTCCTGAAGAGTTACAAAAGATGTGGATTTTGCGTAAGTTCATTCATCCAATGGGGGAAATTGAAGCCATGGAATTCTTAATTGATAAACTTTCCATGAGTAAGACCAATGAAGAATTTTTCCAAGCAATGAAGGGCTAAGCTCTAATTATTACAATTGAACCTACGAGGTGAAAAAAAGGAAGATTGAAAAATCTTCCTTTTTTGTTATGAATCTTTCTCGGTTCTTTAAATTTAGATTTTAGGTACAAGGCCTAGACGATTAGTGATTATCTTTAAGTGCACTTAAAATGCGGTTTTTAAGATAAGCCTGCATGTTTTCTCCATGGTGAGCTAACATCTTAGGGAACATGGAAATAGGAGTCATACCAGGGAAGGTGTTGATTTCGTTAAGTAAAATACCTTCATCTTTAGTTAAGAAGAAGTCAATGCGTGATAAATCTTTTAACTTTAAAACCTTAAAGGCACGCAAGGCATAGTCTTTGATTTCTGCTTGAAGCTTTGGATCTAATTGAGCTTCTACCATAGTGCTAGAATGGGAATCAGAATTGTACTTTTCTTCAAAAGTATAGAAATCATTATTTGGGGTAATGATTTCACCTGGGTTAGTGGCAATCAACTGACCTTCGTATTCATAAACTGCAACTTCAAGTTCTCTTGGTTTAACAGCCTGTTCCACCAATACTTCTTGGCTATAACCAAAAGCTTTTTCAATATAAGTATCGAGTTCTGATTCTGTTGTTACTTTGTAACACCCAACGGATGAACCTTGAGAAGCTGCTTTCACAAAAACTGAGCCGTACTGTTTAAAGAACTCATGAGCTCTATTTTTATTTGTTGCAGAGTTATTGTCTAAGAAAATAAATGGAGTGTTAGGAATGCCAATAGCTGAGAGCCAAAGTTTGGTGCTGATTTTATTAAAGCACAATTTGCTCCCTTCAGATGGGCATCCAAGATATGGAAGACCGCAAAGTTCAAGTAGTGATTGAATATCACCGGTTTCCCCTGGGATCCCATGGATACAAGGTACTACATAGTCAATATGAGTTTCCCCTGAAGAACTATGAAGTTTTTGATCGTTAGAAAGAAAGCATCTAGTGCCATCTGTGCATTCCCAAAAATCATGGTGCAACACTACTCTTGTTACATTGAATTCTGGAATTGATTTAAGTTGGTTTTCAATAAAATTGGCGCTAAGTAAGGAAATGTCGTGTTCTGAGCCACCGCCACCACAGAGCAGGAGAATATTATAAGAACTCATGATATGTTTGATATGTCCGAATTATGCCATATGTACCAATTGTGCATATTTGACAGGTTAAAAATTGTTGTACTGCTGTAAATAAATGAAGCCTAAAGAATTCGGTCTGTAGGTAGTTCACTAATCAATAAATCACTTTTGATTATACTTTGCTTTACCAAAAAAAATAAAGATAATAGTTTTATGTTTCCGAGTTAAGCCAAATTAAAATTATATTTTAGGTAATGCGAAACAAAATATGGCTTGAACAAGATGTTAGAGTCTACAAACAGATATGGGTTAAATATGAAAAAGAAAGTACTTTTGGGTTTAGTGTTGTGTTTAGGCTTGTTAAATGCTTGTGTGACGGTACCTAAAGATGGGAAACCAAAGGAAGTTAATCCGCAAACTGAAAATCAACAAGAGCTGTCACGCGCTTTAAATGAATTAAAGGGCGAATATGCGGGTATTGATTTTGAAAAAACTGAACAAACAATTAAAAGCGTTTCTGCTGGGGATATGAACGTTATCAAAGACGTGATGAATGATCCCAATAAATATGTGCCACCAGTGTTATTAGCCTATGCTGAACAGGTTTTTCAAGCAGGGCATCCAGAGGTAGCTATGTTTTGGTACTACACGGCGCAGTTAAGAGCAAGATCTGATGCGAATAAATCATTAGATAAATCTGTGCAGCGAGGAGTTACGGCTCTTAGTGTACGATTTGGGACTAATATAGGAACTTATGCAGAACAGCATTTAGACCAACTTGAGTTAGTAATGCAAAAAGTTCTTAGTTGGGATGAACAAAGCGAACGTAACTACAATCCTAAATGGGTTGCTCTTTTAGGGGAAGAAGCAAAGTTTAGTCAAAAGGTAAGATTCGTTGATGCTAGTAAATATAAGCAAGTAGACGAAGAAACTCGTCGTGGGTGGAAAATTGGTTTCGACTCAGCTATTAGACAATTAAGAGAAGAAGCTGCTAACAACAAAACTGAAGATTAACCACTCTGAAATTTAACCATCATAAAGTTGAAATTAAAATGCCACTTGGATGTGATTCGTTCTTCATTATGTGGCCTAAAAAGTCTAAATTCAGAAGGAGGTTTGACCAAGTGGCATTTTGTAGTTTAATTGGCTACCGATAAAGAACAGCTGGTCTTTATCGATAGTTCAAGGCTTTTAATATTAGCCGTTAATAGCTTGTTCGATGAAATCAATAAGCTGTTGCTTATTTAAAGCCCCAATTTGGCGACTAATGAGTTCACCGTTTTTAAAAACAAGCAAAGTTGGAATGTTGCGAATCCCAAGTTGAGCAGCTAAAGCTTGGGATTCATCGATGTTAAGCTTACAAAAAGTTACTTCTGGCATTTCAGAAGCTACATCTTCAACTACAGGGGCAAGCATTCTGCAAGGCCCACACCAAGGTGCCCAAAAATCTACGACTACAGGTTGATTGTTTTGGGAAACTACGTCTTCAAAGTTACTTTCGTTGAGCTCGGTAATCAAATTTGCCATTTTCCTTTTCCTTTTCCTTTTCCTTAGTTATTGTTTTGATAATTAGCAAGAAGGTCTTAACGAGTTTCGTTAGAAAAACTATCGTAAATAGTAGTTTTATCACTAACCATTCTTGTTTCAGTTTATATAATAGCAATTGTGTTTTTGTATTTCATAACATATATTCACAAATGGGAAAAATTTTTTGGTGTCACCGTTAGCAATTGATGAGCAACATAGTTTCTGTAACTTTTTCTGTGAAGTATTTGGTTAGATGGTGTTAGCTTTCGTCTACTTAGCGCTTATCATTGTTTATATCGATAAAAACAAAGGCTTTATTTTTGATAAAGCTAAAAAGTGGTGGCCCTGCAGGAATTTAACAAAATTTACGTTCGGAGGAGCAGCGTATGATTGGAGAATCACCTTTATACGCAGCTATTGATTTAGGGTCAAATAGCTTTCATATGTTGGTTGTGCGCAATGTTGGTGGCTCTGTGCGGGCGGTTTCACGTGTAAAGAGAAAAATTCGTCTCGCTAGTGGCTTAGATGACCAAGGGTATTTAAACGAAGAAGCGATGGAGCGTGGCCTAGATTGCCTAAAGATGTTTGCCGAACAGCTAGCGAATATTCCTGATAAAAACATTCGTATTGTGGGTACGGCAACGCTACGCCTAGCTAAAAATGCTAATGTTTTTATCAATCGAGCAGAAGCAATTTTAAGACAGCCTATTGAGATAATCTCGGGGGAAGAGGAAGCGCGGACTATTTATCATGGCGTTATGAGTACTAGTGCTTACACGGGGCGAACTTTAGTAATTGATATAGGTGGAGCTAGTACTGAGTTGATTATTGGGGTGGGGCCTGAGATCAAAGTACTACACAGTACTTCCATGGGATGTGTAACTTGGCTAAAAGGATATTTTGCTGACGGCATAATTTCACCGCAGGCATATGCCCAAGCAATAGAAGGGGCTAAAGCGGTTTTAGCTCCATACGCTGCGGAATATTTAGCTGTTGGTTTTGATAGCTGTATTGGGGCCTCAGGTACTGTACAAGCCTTACATGAAATCATGTCAGCAAGAGGGGAAAACGAAGCAGTAACCTATGAAAAATTATTGGAATTAAAAAACCAAACCATCGCTTGTGGTTCGATGCAAAATTTGAGTATAGAAGGTTTGACCCCAGAACGGCTTAATGTCTTTCCTTCGGGCTTGGCTGTTTTGATGGCAATTTTTGAATTATTCTCCATTAAAAGCATCGTACTTGCCGGTGGGGCCCTGCGTGAAGGTATTATCTATGGCTTGTGGGGAAAAAGCGCTACTACTGATGTTCGATTAGCCACAGTAGATAGTTTGATTCTTAGATATCAATTGGATAGATTACAAGCTCTCTTTGTGACGAGAACGGCGTTAGAAGCTTTTGATGCCTTAAAAACGATTTGGAATATTGATAATCTGGAGGCTCGCTCCATGTTGAGATGGGCCGCAATGCTTCATGAAATTGGCCTGTGTATAGAGTATAAAAATGCCCCAAAGCATGCAGCTTACATCATTGATAATATAGTGATGCCTGGGTTTACAGTTGCTCAAAAGAAGTTATTGTCAGCCTTAATGTTAAATCAACGTGATGATTTCATCCCTGAAGTTTTTACGCATCAAAATGCGATTTCTGCGACGGAAGCGGTTTGTTTAGCTCGTATTTTAAGAGTGGCGATTATTTTATGTATGTGTCGAAGCTCAGCTGATGGACGTAAAGAAGTAGCTTTTGAAGGATTAGCCGAAAGGAGTCTAAAACTTCATTTGCCTAGTGGTTGGAAAGATGAGCATTATTTACGTACGGTGGCATTAAAAGATGAATGTAGTAGACAATTAGCGCTTGGCTGGAACATGGAAATTACAGAAGAATGATGTATTTATTAGTGGCCCTCGGTGGAGCGGTAGGGGCCTTATTTAGATTTTTAATGTCTGGTTTTATTGTTGCTACTAGTGGTTCTTGGGCAGTGGCCTTTCCACAAATTGGGACGGTGTCTGTAAATATAATTGGCTCATTCCTAATTGGGGTTATAGGCCAGTTCCTAGGCACAGTGTGGTCAGGGCATCCTGAGCTTAAATATCTACTGATAACTGGGTTGTTAGGTGGGTTTACCACTTTTTCTAGTTTTTCTTTAGAAACTGTTAATGACCTTATGAGTGGCAACTATTTGCGAGCTACTTTTAATGTAGTTATCAGTGTAATTACTTGTATTGTGGCGACCATTGGCGGGGTACAACTAGTAGTGGCCCTCACAAGATAGTTTCTATCATTGCCAAACAAGATAGAGTATTTGATTTTGCCTCCAAGATTTTTGGGGAAAGTCTAGATCGAAATTAAAGCCAAGTTTTAAGAAGCATGTGGAGTCTAAGGTGCTAAGTTTTAAGCGTGGACTTCCCTATTTAAAAGAGTATTAGAGCAAAGATTTATGAAAGCAATTTCCCTAATTTTAGTTGATGGAAACAACTTTTTATACCGTGCATTTCATGCCACTTTTAGAGCGGGCCTCCATAACAGCCGGGGGGAACCAACGGGCGCGGCTATGACTTTTATCAACATGCTCAATCGTCTCTGTCGTGAATATCCCAAAATTCCGCTGGCAATTGTTTTTGATGCTAAGGGTAAGTGTTTCAGACACGAGCTTTTTAAGGAGTACAAAGCTAATCGTAAGCCTATGCCTGATGACTTGCGTGTTCAAGTGCCATGGGTTGAAGAAATTATTGCCGCTGCTGGTTGGCCCATCATTAGAGTTTCTGGCGTTGAAGCGGATGATGTTTTAGGTTCTTATGCGGCGATGGCGAGAGCTCAGGGAAAAAAAATCTTAATTGCTTCTGGGGATAAAGATTTGGCGGCCTTAGTTGGCGCTAGTGTGCAAATTGTCGACACGATGAAAAATGAAGTTTTGGATCGACAGGCTGTGATAAACAAATTTGGGGTGCCACCTGAACTTATTCGTGATTTTTTAGCGCTTAAAGGGGATTCTGCGGACAATATTCCTGGTATGAGCGGTATTGGGGATGTGGCAGCCTCTTGTTTGCTTAATAATATCGGCGACCTCGATACGATTAAAGATAATTTAGAAAAGGTTGCCTCTTTGAGTTTTAGAGGCGCCAAAAAGTTTGCAGAAAAATTCAAAGAACAAGAAGAAGTTGTCATGCTTTCAAGAAAGCTTGCAACTATAAAGACTGATGTTGAATTACCAACCACAATCGATAGCTTTCCTTTACCGCAACCTAATCATCAAAAGCTACTTGAGCTTTATAAACGTTTTGAATTTAAAGAATTAGCCAAGCAGGAAGAAAAAAATCTTTCAGCGAACCCTAGTTTAGAAGCGTCAACGGCTAAAGATGAAACTTTGTTAGATAATAAAAGCTCTACTTTAGAAAAATCTTCCACCGCACTTGCAAACGCTAATTTAGAAGTAAAATCCTCAATTTTAGAAGCTGATTTTATTCCAGCAGGAAAGGCGCAGATTGTAACCACGTTGGACCAATTGAAGCAATTGTGCACTGATATTTTAGCGTATCAAGAATTTGCGTTCTTTTGCTTTGACACCGGGATCCATTTTATGGAATACAGCTTGGTAGGCATGGCGTTTTTAGTTAATAAAAAAGCTTTTTATATTCCATTAACTCACTCTGAGTTTGAAATGCCTGGTCAATTAGAACGAAATTTTGTTTTAGAGACGCTACAACCTATTTTTATGGATGCGACGTTAAAGAAGGTAACGTTTGATAGTAAGAAGACATACCATATCTTAAAGCGTTACAACCAAAAGATTTTGGGAGTTTTGGAAGATGTGTTATTAGAGTCTCATCTATTGGACTCCAATAAACCTCATACTTTAGCTGAGCTTGCGACCTTAGATTTAAGTTACACCTATAAAAATGAACTAGACATTTGTGGCAAGGGCGCTAATGCTATTCCTCTTTCTGAAGCTCCGGCCCAAGATGTTTTGGGGTTAGCAGGGGATGTTGTTTCGGTAGTGCAAGGGTTACATCAAAAATATATAGCTCTTATTAACCAAGACATGGCTTTAGCTACACTTTATTATGGGCAAGAACTTCCTTTAGCCCGAATTCTTTATAGGGTTGAGGAAAATGGGGTTAACTTGGATGTAGCAGAGTTTGCGCGTCAAGAACATGCCTTAAAGCAACGTATGGAGCAAACAGAACAAAAAATTTATACGGTAGCAGGGCGGAGTTTTAATATTTCATCTCCAGCTCAAGTAGGGCAGGTCTTGTTTGGCGATCTAGGGATGCCATGCAAGAAAAAGAGTGCAGGGGGCAAGCCATCAACCTCTGAAGAAGTGTTGACTGAATTAGCCGAATCCTACGAGGTGCCACGTTTAATCCTTGAATTTAGAGCCATGAAAAAATTGCTCACCACTTATATTGAAAAATTGCCTAAGCTTATCAACCCAACTACTGGGCGTTTACATGGTGGTTTTAATCAAGATGGCACTGTGACTGGCCGTTTATCATCGTCAGATCCTAATTTGCAAAACATTCCCGTAAGAACAGAAGATGGGCGCATGGTGAGAACTGGCTTTGCAGCTAAAGAAGGCTTTGTGATTTTGGCGGCTGACTACTCGCAAATTGAACTGCGCATTTTAGCTCATATGGCCGATGAAACTAATATGCAAAAAGCGTTCGCTGAAGGCTCAGATATTCACGCTGTGACCGCCGCTCAAATGCATGGATTGGAAGTTTCGGAAGTAACTCCTGAATTGCGTAGATCAGCTAAAGCGATTAATTTTGGATTGATTTACGGGATGTCGACTTTTGGGTTAGCCAAGCAACTCCATATTGAAAATCAAGTAGCCAAAAATTATATAGCTAGTTACTTCTCTCAATATCCGAAAGTTCAAGGGTATATGAATTCCATAAAAGAATCTGCTCATCAAAATGGCTATGTAACAACTTTTAGTGGGCGCAAAATCTACGTTAAAGATATCAATAGTCCGCAAGCTATGGTGCGTCAAGCAGCTGAAAGAGCGGCTATTAATGCTCCTATTCAGGGAAGCGCAGCTGAAGTGATTAAATTGGCAATGATTGCGGTTGATGCTTGGATTCAACGTGAAACTGAAGCTGGAACGATAGCGATGATTATGCAGGTCCATGACGAATTAGTATTTGAAGTTAGAGCAGATTTGGCCGCTACTTATGCCAAAGCTATAGAAGATATTATGGAACATGCCGTGGAGCTTAAAGTTAAATTAGAAGTAGGGGTTGGTATTGGCTCTAATTGGGGTGAAGCTCATTAATTTTTATGACGCTAAAAATGGGTGGTGCATCCTTAATTGATATAAAGCGCTTTTAGCGCTTTATATGATCGAAAGTAAAACAAGCAAGAATAAAACTAACTTAACCAAAACAAACAAAATCAAAAATAGGACAGATATGCAGTATAAGAACTTAATGTTTATCGGGATAGTAAGTACTTTTTTAGGGTGGGGAGCAGTGGCTACAGCGGCTGAACCAACCCTAGCTGAAAGTTTACCAGGAATTGAGGCCCGTATTAATTTTGAAAATAAACAGGTGGTAAGACAGCAAAATTCTAATCAATACATGCAATTGCTATCTGTAACGCTCAATAAAACAGACCCTAAGCATTTATATCGGGAGTATACCTTTAGAGTAACGACCAATAGCTCTAAGGTTGAGCTCGATGCTTTCTTAAAAGTTGCGAGTGCTAAGATGTTCGAAATAGACTGTAAAAGCCATAACTTTGAACATTCCGAAGTTGGTAATCGCTATATCTATATCACTAAAAACAAAGATGAATTGTTCCGCTTTGAAGATTCCGAAGCCATTTGTGCCACTATTGAAGACTAATTTAAAGTGGCAGTTGGGTTCCCATCTAGCTGACAGATGGTAATTTCGGGCATAGCATTAGGCGAGGCTATTTTGATGTAGGAATAGCCTTTAGAGCTCCAATCGCCTGTATCGTAGATTGAGAACTTAGGATCGGTTCGATGAATAACGGAGACGTGATGGGTGTGACCGTGAATTAGGATATCACAGTTGGCTTTTTTCAAGCGTCTACGAGCCTCAGCTTCATTAATTTGTTCCCGCACGCAGTTATGACGTTCAAAGTTACGTCGACTATTTTGGCGCATGTTGCGAGCAATGTGCTGGCGATAATTGTAGGACGTGCAGCTAAAAAAAATCATTTGTAGCAGGCGGCATCGACTGATAAAGCGAAAGAGAGTGTAGCTTTTGTGAGCGGTGCATAGTTCATCACCATGCATCAAAAGAATTCGTCGGCCGGCAGAATTTATAACTTCATTGTCTTTAGTTAAATTAAACTCAAAAAAAGAGGCCATTTTTTTTGTGAGTAGAAAGTCTCTATTTCCGTGCATAAACCAAACCTTGATGCCACGGTTTTTTAGGGCTAAGAAGTGTTGTTTTAGCAGAGGGTGAAGTGAGTTGTTTGTATCAGGCTCAATAAAGTAGTCAAAAAAATCACCGAGAATATAAAGCACATCTCCCTCTATCAAATTATGGCAGAAGTTAAAAAAACTTTGATTAAGCTCTTTGGTATCGGGAGACAGATGTAAGTCGGCAATAATGTAGATTGACATTAATTTGAATGGCCTTATTCCACAATTACTTTGCGGATAGTAATAACGTCTTCTGGTACATCACGGTACATGCCGCTTCTACCAGTGCGCACCTTAGCGATGGCGTCAACTACATCCTGGCCTTCTACCACCTTACCAAATACAGCGTAGCCCCAACCGTTAAGAGTCTTAGCAGTATGGTTTAAGAAGCTATTATCTGCGACATTGATAAAGAATTGGCTAGTAGCTGAATGAGGATCGCTAGTTCTGGCCATAGCGATAGTGTACTTGTCATTCTTAAGGCCATTGTTAGCTTCGTTTTCGATAGGAGCGTAAGCGCCTTTTTTGTTTTCCATATCAGCAGTAAGACCGCCACCTTGAATCATAAAACCTTTAATTACACGGTGGAAAATAGTCCCTTCAAAGAAGCCACTTTGGCAGTACTTAAGAAAGTTTGCGCAGGTTACAGGGGCTTTTTGGGGGTCAAGTTCAAGCTTGATGGAACCTAAATTAGTTTCAATAGTTACCATAGGTAATCTCCTTAATTAAATTCGTTTCATTTTATCATAGAGAGATAAGTGTTTGTTTTTTTCTCCATTCTTTATGCGTCTGAGGTGTCAATTCTTATCAGATTGCACTAAATGATGCTATTGCGTGAATATGTTTAAAGAAATAAAATGAGAGCAGTTTTACACCTAGTTCCTATACTTTCCGGAACGATACTAAGATTTGGGAATCCTTTATGCTTGAAATATATAACTCCTTAACTCACAAAAAAGAAAAATTTGAGCCTCTTGTACCCGGCAAAGTTGGAATGTATGTATGCGGTGTAACCATTTACGATTTATGTCATATTGGCCACGGTCGTACCTTTGTATGCTTTGATGCGATCGTGCGTTATCTTCGTTACAGTGGTTACGAAGTTAAGTATGTACGTAACATCACTGACGTTGACGATAAGATTATTAAGCGCGCCAACGAAAACAAGGAAAGTTGCGAAAATCTGACCAATCGTTTAACGGCTGAAATGTATAAAGACTTTGATGCGTTAGGCATTAAACGTCCTGATATTGAACCACGTGCTACAGCTCATATCGGCGATATTATTCATTTGGTTGAAACCTTGATTGAAAACGGGAATGCTTATGTTGCTGATAATGGCGATGTTATGTTTTCTATCGACTCATTCCCAGAATATGGCCGCTTGTCAGGTCAGCGCCTTGAAGATCTTAAGGCTGGGATTCGCGTAGATATTGAAGCTGCTAAGCGTAATCCATACGACTTTGTGCTTTGGAAGATGTCAAAGCCTGGTGAACCAATGTGGGATTCCCCATGGGGCCCTGGTCGCCCAGGGTGGCACATTGAATGTTCAGCTATGAACTCTCATTACCTAGGGAAAGTTTTTGATATTCATGGCGGTGGGTCTGACTTAATGTTCCCACACCATGAAAATGAAATTGCCCAAAGTTGCTGTGCTTGGCATACAGATTATGTTAAGTACTGGTTGCACTCAGGCATGGTAATGATCAATAAAGAAAAAATGTCTAAGTCTTTAGGCAACTTCTTTACTATTAGAGATCTATTAGAAAAGTACGATGGGGAAACTTTACGTTACTTCCTTTTGAGCGCTCAATATCGCGGTCAGTTAAACTATTCTGTAGATAACATTGAACAGTCTCGAGCTGCGTTGCAGCGTTTATACACTGCTTTACGCGGTCTCCCTGAAGGGGTTGCTCCAGTTGATTCTGAATATGAAGCGCAGTTTAAGAAGGCTATGGATGATGACTTCAATACTCCACTTGCTTACTCTGTATTCTTCGAATTGGCTAAGGAAATTAATAACCTAAGAGATAAAGACTTAGCTAAAGCGGCAGATCTTGGTGCGTTATTAAAGAAACTTGGGAGCGTATTAGGGCTCTTAGAACAGGAACCTGAAAAGTACTTACAAGGGGCTCAAGGCGCAGAATCTTCATTGGATACAGCTAAGATTGAAGCTCTTATTAGTGCGCGTCAGGAAGCAAGAAAGGCTCGTGATTGGGCTTTAGCTGATAAAGCTCGTGATGAATTGGCTGCTATGGGTGTGGTCATCGAAGATGGTCCACAGGGCACTACTTGGCGCTTAAAGTAATAGTTGTCATGAGAATGTGCTAACGTTTCTCTAAATGCTTAAACCCCCGTAAACTTTAAGTTTACGGGGGTTTAATTTTTGAGGTGAGCTTTAGGAGCTTAACTACAAAAGTTTAGGTTTAGAGCTATTCAATATTTTGGACTTGTTCGCGCATCTGTTCGATTAGAACTTTTAATTCGATAGCGGCATTCGTAATGTTAGTAGTAATGGATTTAGAGGCGATGGTATTGGATTCGCGATTAAATTCCTGCATTAAGAAATCAAGTTTTTTACCACAGGTCCCACCTTGAGTGAGGATATTACGAGCTTGGGCTACGTGAGCAGTAAGTCGATTAATTTCCTCTGCTATGTCGATGCGTTGAGAAAAGATGATTAACTCTTGTTCTAGAAGTTCGTTATTTAGCTTTAAGTTGGCGTTTTCAATAAGTTCGGTGAGTTTTTGTTTTTGCCAAGCCACAATGTCGGGCATGGCTACTCTAATTTTATCGATTTCGGCAGAGATTGAAGCTAAGTGAGCTTCTAAAAATTCTTTAAGCTTATTACCTTCAAATGCTCTAGTTGCCTTAAGCATATTTAAAGCTTCGGGAAATTTTTCAATAATTTGGGCGGCTACATCATCGTAGTTGATTTGTTCGGTTTCGCTAATTACTCCAGGCATTAAGAGAATGTCGCACGGGTTAATAGAGGTGGATACGGGCTCGTCACTTTCGGTGAGATAGTTTTTGATATCCATTGCCGCATCCGCAAAAGAGCGGGCTAATTCTCGATTTATATTACTTGGTTTAGTTTGATTTTTGGAGTAAAACTCGATAGTAAGGTCGAATTTACCGCGAGAAAACAAAGACTTGATAATTTGATTGATGTCGAATTCTCGAGCTAGTAAAAAATCAGGTAGACGGCAATTCATATCAAGGAAGCGATTGTTTACACTTTTAACGTTTATGGTAAAACTACCACTATCTAATTCTCCTTTTAAGCTCGCAAATCCGGTCATGCTATAGATAGACATATTTATTTCCTTGTTTATAAACCCAAAATATTTATAGCGTAATATTGCCATAGTTTTAATTTAAAGTATTATACGTATGTTGCAAAGGAGAAATGAAGTTATGCAGGAATACAAAAAACAATTTATTGAACTAGCATTACGCAAAAACGTTCTTCGTTTTGGGGAATTTACCTTAAAGTCTGGTCGTGTTAGCCCGTACTTTTTTAACGCTGGTTTATTCTGTACAGGTCAGGATTTAGCAGAGCTTGGGGCTTATTATGCTGAAGCATTGGTTGAATCTGGTCTTGAATATGATGTGCTTTTTGGTCCGGCATATAAAGGGATTCCTATTGTAGCTGCAACTGCAGTTTCATTAGCGACAAAATTCGGTCAGGAAGCGCCATGGGTATTTAACCGTAAAGAAGCTAAAGACCATGGCGAAGGTGGTAATCTCGTAGGTTCTGCATTGAAGGGCCGAGTTGTGTTAATTGACGACGTGATTACAGCGGGTACTGCTATCCGTGAATCTATGCAAATTATTGCGGCAAGTGGCGCTTCTTTACAGGGTGTATTAATCGCTCTTGATCGTCAAGAAAAGGGTAAGGGCGAACTTAGTGCTATTGGTGAAGTTGAAAGAGACTTCAACACTAAAGTTGTTTCCATTATTACCATGTCTGATTTGATTAGTTACCTTGAAACTAAGCCAGACCAGGTAGCTCATCTTGAAGCTATGAAGAAGTATCGCGAAGTTTATGGCGTTTAAGCGTTAGATTTTGTGGTTAAAAGTTTCGAATAAACGTAAAAAACGGAGGTCCAAGCCTCCGTTTTTTAGTTTATATTTAATTTATAGCGTAAGGTAAATATTTACCAAACTGTTACTATTAACCGTTAACAACAGTTACAGTATTAAATGGAATATTGATGCCAGCGTTGTTAAGTGCGCTTACAGCTTGTTCTATATTGTCAAAGTAAACATTCCAATAATCAGCGCCCTTAACCCAAACACGGCAAGTGATATTGATAGAAGAAGCGGCAAGTTCACTAACAACTACAGTGATGCCATCTTCTTTGATGATACGGCTATCATTATTAAACATTTCAGTAAGAGCTGCTTTAGCTTTAGCAATATCAGAGCCGTAAGCGATCCCAAAACTAAAATCAACACGTCTTTTTCCCATACGTGAATAGTTCACGATGGTACCAGAGCCTACAGCGCTGTTTGGCACAATGATAACCTTGTTATCAGGGGTGAGCATAGTGGTGGTAAAGATGGTGATTTCTTCTATAGTCCCAGTCTTACCAGCAGCTTCAACGGTTTCACCAACCTTAATTGGTCTGAAGATTAAAAGTAAAACGCCAGAGGCGAAGTTTGCAAGAGAACCCTGCAAAGACATACCAATAGCAAAAGATGCCGCACCGATGATAGCAACGAATGACGCTGTTTGAATGCCTAAACGACCAAGAGCTGCCGTTACTACGAAGGCTAGGATGGCGTACTTAAAGATGTTGCTGATAAATTTAGCTACAGTTGCTTCAACTTTAGAGCGGTTAAGAACTTTAAGTGAAACAGAAGACACCACGCAAGCTACGAGCCAGCCAATGATGAGAATAGCCAAGGCATAGATGATGTTGGTGCAGAAATCAAAAATAAACTGCTGATTACTTTGGAAGTAGCCAATTGGATCGTTGAAAAGCTGCGGATTAATGATATCTGCAGTGTTTTCAGCGGTTTTTACTACGTTTTCAGTAGCCATATAATTCACCTCTTTGGATTGTGTAATATATTAGTTTATTTAGTGCCGGTAGAACCGAAACCATTTTCCCCGCGTTCGCTCTTTTGAAATTCTTCTACCAATTCAAAAGATGCTTGCACAACAGGTAAAAATACTAATTGAGCAAGACGAATGCCAGGTTCAATGGTGAACGGTTCGTGTCCTCTGTTCCATGCTGAAACCATTAGTGGGCCTTGATAGTCAGAGTCGATAAGTCCAACTAAGTTCCCTAAAACAATCCCATTTTTATGACCGAGCCCAGATCTTGGTAAGATTACTGCGCAAAGGCTAGGATCGCGGATATAGATTGATATACCTGTTGGAATTAATTTGGTCTCACCTGGGTTTAAAACTAAACTTTCTTCGGGCATAGCGTAGAGATCAATCCCAGCAGCCCCTAGAGTTTTATATGAAGGCAGAGGGAACTGGCTGTTTTCACCAATGCGTTTATCGAGAATTTTTAGTTCGATTTGCTTTGTAGATGGCATGAATTACTCCGTTGTATGTGTTATCGGATTGAGTCCATATAATTGGTGTAAATTTAAAAAATTGGGCCACGCCCCAGTAAACCTTGTAAAATATTAATTACCAACATTCATATTTATATAAGGAAAGGGAAATGGCCCAACAAGCTAATCTTACACTAGAACTAGACAAAGTTAAAGATCTATTATTATGCCAAGGAGATACGGGAGTAGCGCAGCTGTTAAACGCAGTGTTAGATCAGATTCTAAAGGCGGAAGCAACTGAACAAATTGGCGCAGAATCCTATAAGAGAAGCGATAATCGCACCACTCAACGAAATGGGTATAGAACCCGTGAGTTCACCACTAGACTTGGGGTTCTTGAGTTGCACATTCCTA
>UQCV01000054.1 GCA_900539665.1 uncultured Succinivibrionaceae bacterium
GCCATTACGCACTACCACCTCAAGGTAGCGTGTCTACCAATTCCACCACCCGGGCATAAATTTCATCAGACTACTTGTTTTCAGTCTGCTGAACTTTATCCTGAATTTCAGCTTTCACAGCTTCAGCTTTTGGCTGAGCTTCAGTTTTAACTTCTTCAACCTTAGCTTCTACAGCTTCAGCTTTTGGTGCAACTTCAGCTTTAACTTCTTCAGTCTTTGCTTCGACTGTAGCTTTAACATCTTCAGCCTTAGTTTCAACTTCAGTCTTAACTTCTTCAACTGCCTTTGGAGCTTCTACTTTAGTTTCCTCACCCTTTGGTTCAGCAACCTTTGGTGGTTCAGCAACCTTTGGCGCTTCTTCCTTAGGAGTTTCAACCTTTGCAGCATCACTTACTATAGGCTTATCAGCATCATTCTTTGGTGCAACTTGTTTCTGTTCAGATACATCTTGCTGTTCAGATACAATTTGATCAAAATCAGAACCAGTTTTAGCTTTGTGAGTATTAACATACCCGAGAGCCAAACAAATGATTACAAAGAGCGCAGACAAAAACCAAGTTGACTTAGTAAAAAAGTTTCCGCTTCCTACTGATCCGAACAATGTATTTGATGCACCAGCACCAAATGACGCGCCCATACCAGCACCCTTACCTTGTTGTACAAGAATAAACACAACAAGAAGGATTGCCACTATTAAAAGTAATACTATTAATATTGCATAAGCGTATGACATTCTTCCCTTCCTCAGCTTCTTTGCTGTTTTAATGGGCGTTATTTTATCAAAGAATTTCCCGATTTCAAGCTTTTTTCTTAAAAATTTTTCAAATTAAAGCTTAAAACGCCTTATCTGAGCGATTATTACCCACATTTGATTATAAACCACCCAAGAGAGCATCTCAAGAGTGGTTTATATGAGTGTTGTTTTAGCCACTTTGGCTTTAACGTTTTGGCAGCAAGAAGCTTAACTCTGACTTAAACGGATAATCACATTAGCAATTTCACGCGCTAATGAATTAACGAGTTCTTCGTCTTCACCTTCTACCATAACACGTACTAATGGTTCAGTCCCAGATTTACGTAATAAAACGCGCCCAGCGTTACCTAAACGGTCTTCTGCTGACTTAACTGAAGCTAGTACTGTGTCATCACTTAATGCATCAAAGCCAGGCTTTAACCGAACATTGATCAATACTTGTGGGAACAATTTAAGATCCGCATGCAAATCCTTAAGAGACTTCTTGCTTTCACACATAGCTCTTAACACCTGCAAAGCAGAAATAATACCATCCCCTGTGGTGGTATGACGTAAGCTAATGATGTGGCCTGAATTTTCCCCACCTAAAGCCCAATTGTTTTCGAGGAGCTTTTCCATTACATAGCGGTCACCAACGTTGGCTCTCACGAATGGAATTTCATGGCGCGCTAACGCTTGTTCAAATCCGAGGTTAGACATTAAGGTCCCTACTACCCCACCAACAAGCTTACCCATTTTCTTTTGGTAACAAGCAATGATATAAAGAAGCACGTCACCATCGAGTATTTCACCATCACGGTCAACCATCAATACACGGTCACCATCACCATCAAAAGCAATCCCAAGGTCCGCTCTTGTTTCAAGCACCTTAAGCACTAGATTGTTCGGGTGAGTTGAACCATAACCATCATTAATGTTAGTTCCATTTGGTTCATTACCAATGGTAATAACTTCCGCCCCAAGTTCTCTAAATACCATAGGAGCCACTTGATAAGTAGCGCCATGAGCACAGTCGAGCACAATTCTTAACCCTTCTAAAGAGTAAATATTAGGAAATGAGCTCTTACAAAATTCGATATAACGACCAGGAGCATCGTCTTTACGGGAGGCCTTGCCTAATTCGCTAGATTCAGCAATAGTCATTTCTTCATCCATCAAAGCTTCAATCTGAAGCTCGATTTCGTCAGGGAGCTTAGTCCCATCTTTAGAGAAGAATTTAATCCCATTGTCATAAAATGGATTATGAGAAGCACTAATTACCACCCCGGCTTCCGCTCTAAAAGCACGAGTTAAGTACGCAACAGCAGGAGTAGGCATCGGGCCTAACAACACTGATTTAACCCCAGCTGCACTAAACCCCGCTTCTAAAGCAGCTTCTAACATGTAGCCAGAAATTCTGGTATCTTTCCCAATAATAACCTTCTTGGTGCCGTTTTTAGAGAGTACTTTACCGGCTGCCCACCCAAGCTTCATTACGAATTCAGGGACAATTGGGTAGTTACCGACCTTACCACGCACCCCGTCAGTACCAAAATATTTTCTTTGCATGACAAATATGTCCTTTTGTATTTGTTTTTAAATATCATGTGAACTTGTTAGTTCAATTATTCGTGGCAATGATGGCAGTATTACTTTATTGCCTTATTGCTTTGCTATATTACTTTGCTGTATTGCTATATCGCTTTACTTCTAGCCTTATCCATTCTAGTTCTAACAGTTTCTAGTTCTAGCAACTTCTAGCTAGTTGCTCGATTTCGAGTCATGACCAAGCTTTATGATCTTCTTTAGCTCCGGCGCAGAATGCTCAAAACTTTGCGCTTTTTCCCAGCAAGTAATTGCTTGTACTGTTTCTTTAACGTCATGAACGCGCACAATATTAGCGCCCTTCATAATGGAATAGAGAGCTAAAGCGACAGAGCCGACCATGCGTTCGCTAACTGGTACATTCAAGAGATTGCCAATCATTGATTTACGAGACAAGCCAATAAGCATAGGCAAATCAAATGACTTAAAGGTTTCAAGACGCCCTAAGAGTTCATAGTTTTGATCTAAAGTTTTACCAAAACCTAGCCCCGGATCGATAATTATGTTTTCTCTCTTAATACCGGCATTTAAGCATTCATGAATTCGTTCAAAGAAGAATTCATTAACATCCCCAAGTAAATCCTTATACTGTGGTGCGTCTTGCATATTTTGCGGTTCACCCTGCATATGCATTAAACAAACAGGGATATTAGCTTTAGCACAAACTTCTAAAGCTCCTTCAACCTTTAAAGCTCTTATATCATTAATTAAATGCACCCCTGCTTCCGCAGCTTGCGCCATAACTTCAGGCTTTGAGGTATCAACAGAAATAAATACATCTAAGCCTTTAGATATACGTTCTACCACCGGAATTACTCGTTCAAGTTCTTCTTCCGTTGAAACTAAAGCTGCTCCAGGACGAGTAGATTCCCCACCAATATCAATAATAGTCGCCCCATCTCGACACATTTGAGCGGCAAAATCGTAGGCCGCGTTAGGCTTATTGTGCGTTCCCCCATCTGAAAACGAATCCGGAGTTACGTTCAAAATCCCCATAACCTTAGGAGTACTAAGATCCAGCGTTCTATTTCCTGAAACAAGCTTATATTTTTTCATATAAATATCCGTAAGGTAAACCAGCTTATGCTGGCCATAATAATCAGTATGAAAGCCAAGTAAGGAAGCAAGTTACCACAGCTTGCTTTTAACCACGGTTTAGATAAATCAAAGGGTTAACTCTATAGTCACCATAACCATCACCGATAATAGCTACCAAACTAGCAAACCATCACATGACGTTTCTAGGCTAAAGCTAGTCCCATTACCATTATCAGAAAAACCTTTTTATTTTTTAAGATGCCATTATAGGCAATTTAATCATATTATGAGAGCTTCAACGCCTTTTAGCAAAAGAATAAGCTCGATTTTTTGTAAATGCGCTGTTTATACTCACAAATAAAGCTTAAAACCATCCATATTTACCACTTCATAAACAAACCTTTTTCCTAAAAATTTCCTCTAAAAAATCCGCCCCACTCCAAAAATGTTTTTTTTTTCGGCGTCCATAAAAAAAGTCACCTTTTTACAAGGTGACTTTCTTAGTCTTAGGTTACCAAATTTAGTTACTAGTTTTTAGTTACTAGTTTTTAGTTACTAGTTTTTGATTACTAGCTTTGGTGTTTTGTTACCAGATATTTATTTACCAACTAATAGATACAAGCTTATCTTTTAGCTTTAACTTTTGAGTCTAATAATTTAGCTAGAACTTAATTCGCCGCCAAACTATTAAAGTCCCCAACCGTTGTCGTTGTTATCATTTTTTGGTTGTTCTGGTTTTGGTTGTTCCGGCTTTGGCTGCCCTGGTTCTTGTGGTTTGGCTTCAGTCGCAGCCGGAGCTTCTTGGCTTGGCTGGCCATTAGCGTCATTTGAACCTTGGTTATCACCGTTATTAGAGTTAGCTGAACTTGAAGCTGAAGCTCCGTTAGGAGTTTGAGCAGGTTCGCTTACAGGGCGGCGGGCCATCAAATCATCAATTTGAGTAGCATCCAAAGTTTCATACTTCATAAGAGCATCTTTCATAGCATGGAGAATATCAATGTTATCTTCAAGAAGCTTACGCGCACGAGCATAGTTACGAGAAATAATTTCTTTTACTTCCGCATCAACCAATTGCTGAGTAGTTTCTGATAAGTTCTTAACTTGAAGCCCCATACTACCTAAGTATGATTCTTTTTCTTCATCGCAAAGAAGCTGAGGACCTAACTTGTCACTCATCCCCCAACGAAGAACCATTTTCTTAGCTAAATCGGTAGCGCGTTCAATATCGTTTGAAGCCCCAGTTGTAACTTTGTCAGCTCCGAACATCAATTCTTCAGCAATACGACCGCCATAAAGAGAAGCAATCATTGATTCGATGTATTCTCTTGTGTGGCTAAACTTATCGTTTTCTGGAAGATACATAGTAACCCCAAGAGCACGACCACGCGGAATAATAGAAACCTTATATACCGGATCATGATCAGGTACTAATTTACCAACAATAGCATGACCCGATTCGTGGTAAGCCGTATTGATCTTTTCATGTTCATCCATGGCCATAGAACGACGTTCAGTCCCCATAAGGATCTTGTCTTTAGCCAATTCAAATTCAGTCATGCTCACTAAATTTTTGTTTGCACGAGCTGCCGCCAACGCAGCTTCATTAACTAAATTAGCAAGTTCAGCCCCAGAAAAACCTGGAGTTCCACGAGCAATTAATGAAATGTTTACGTCTTCAGCTACCGGAACCTTGCGAGTGTGAACCTTAAGAATTTGTTCACGCCCCTTAATATCGGGTAAACCTACAGTTACCTGACGGTCAAAACGACCTGGACGTAATAACGCAGAGTCCAAAACATCAGGACGGTTAGTAGCAGCAATTACAATTACCGCTTCATGACCTTCAAAGCCGTCCATTTCTACTAAGAGCTGGTTTAAGGTTTGTTCACGTTCATCGTGACCACCGCCACCCATGCCTGAACCGCTACGGCTTCTACCAACAGCGTCGATTTCGTCAATAAAAATAATACATGGGCAATGTTTTTTCGCCTGAGCAAACATGTCACGTACACGGCTAGCCCCGACACCCACAAACATTTCAACGAAGTCAGAACCAGAAATGGAGAAGAATGGAACCTTGGCTTCCCCAGCAATAGCTTTGGCTAACAAAGTCTTACCGGTACCTGGTTGACCTACGAGTAACACCCCGCGTGGAATCTTGCCCCCAAGCTTTTGGAACTTGCTTGGATCCATCAAGTAATCAACGAGCTCTTTTACTTCTTCTTTGGCTTCGTCACAACCGGCAACATCATCAAAAGTAGTATGAACTTGGTCTTCCCTTAAAAGCTTGGCTTTACTCTTAGAGAAACCAAAAATCCCGTTTCCCCCGCTTTGGTTACGCATGGAGCGCATATAAAACAACCAAACAGCAATGAGGAGCAACATTGGGAACCAAGAAATAAGAACAGAGAAGAGCACACTAGGTTCTTCTGGCTTAGTCCCAAAAGTTTTGACCTTACCTTCTTCAAGTGCCGGCAATAAGGTTTGATCCTGTACTGGCATGTAGATTTCAAAATTACTGCCGTTACGTTTCACCCCAGTAATCTTACGTCCGTCTACCTGGACCTGACTAATATCGCCTGCCTTTACTTCATTTTTGAAAGCAACATAATCCTTGGTGGCGTCAGTACTATTGACGTTGCTAGAATTGAAGGCTTCAAAGCAGTAAATAAAAGCGACTGCAATAATTAACCAAAGTATTAGATTCTTAGCCATGCTAGTTTATCCTTAAGTTAAGCCTCTTAAAAAATTTTTATGTAATTTGCTCTGCTTGCTCCGTGGCAAAATCTTTATAACAGTTACAAGTCCCTAGCGAATGCTTCACCTAAAACTTAGCCCCCCTAAAATCGCATGGCAAGCGATACTTTTGGGCTCCACCTAAATCACTTAGCAGTTCTAGGAAGAATGGCCGCTTTTTCTAAAACATAAACTCGTTATAAATTGCAAATTATAATTTTTGTTTTGTCGGTTAAAACCGTTTGTTTTGATCTTTTGGTTAGTTTAACCATTTGTTTGGTTTGACCATTGGGTCAGACCGTTAAGTTTTACAGCCTTAGTGGACTATTAGGTTTTATCCGTACGCTCCTACGTAGAATTTTATCTAAAAAACTCTTGTTCTCTAGCGCCTTTAAAGCCAAGCCCAACGTAATAAACTTCACGAGATCTTGAACGTGAAGCATCAGGCTTACGAACTTTAACTTCCTTAAAGGCCGAACGAAGCATTCTTAAATACGCTTCAGTTCCTTCGCCATTAAAGACTTTAACTACAAATGAACCACCTTTCTTTAAAATTTGGTTACACATTTCAAACGCAAGTTCTACCAAATACATAGCGCGTGGTTGGTCTACTGCCAAATTACCAGACATGTTTGGTGCCATATCTGACATCACTACGTCTACTTCAGTATCCCCCACAATGCGGAGTAATTCGTCTAAAACGCTTTGTTCTCTAAAGTCGCCTTGTAAAAAATCTACACCATAAATTGGATCCATTGGTAGGATATCACATGCTACCACACGGCCGTTTTCCCCTACGCAGGTAGTAGCATATTGGGACCAGCCACCAGGAGCCGCGCCTAAATCCACGACTTTATAACCTGGTTTAAACAACCGGTCACGTTCTTGAATTTCTTCAATCTTAAAGCTCGCACGTGAGCGTAACCCCTGCTTATGCGCTTCTTGCACATAAACATCTTTAAAGTGTTCCTGTAGCCAACGACTTTGGCTTGCAGTTCTTTTTTTCTTACTCATTAACTCTTAAACATTAAATTTTGTGGCAGAAACTTTTTTATCATCTCATTTACGCTTCTGATCTTGATTTAGAGCTAGCTTATAATTCCTTACATTAAGCAATGCCTAAACCAACGATTTTTAAGCTAAAGGGAAGAATATTGGGTAACAATTCTTAGGTTTAGTTTTAGGTGTTGTTTTAGGTGTTTAGCGTTTGTTTAAGGTTTATATAACCCCACAAGGTCGCTGCATTGCCTATTACAGTTCCTACATTGTTTACCTAAGCTACTCACTCATTTTGTAGCTTAACTTTGTTCTACCAAATACAACAAAAATATTTAAAGTTCCGTTAAACACCGATTACCCATTAAAACTGTGCAACCGAACCCGAACTTAATCATAGTATATACGAAATGACGTCATAAATTCAGCTAATTTGCATAAGCCACCTGTAAATTGCCTGCAAAAAGATCTCAGTTAGTCTACTTTAGTTAATACATGCAATGATGGCATTTACATATTTTTTGGGCGCAAATGTCTGTTTATCCTAAAGTTAGCCTCAACCTAACGTAAGTATTCCGAGGCTAACTCTAAGCGCCCCGAGGCTAACTCAAAGTACCACCGGGGTTTACACGTATTCCGAGGTTAACAAAGGATTCACGCTACATTTTAACTTTTTCTTATTAGGATGAACCTAAAGTCGATGCTGACTTGTATAAGTTAAGGTGTTAGCCGTAAAAATTTACCCATTTTTTAAATAACATGTATAATCCCACTTGTTGATATGGAATTTAGGAAACTTCAAATGGAATTAACTACCAAACAGCGCCAATACCTCAAGATTAAAGCAGCTGAACTCAAGCCAGTGGTTATGATCGGCAAAAACGGCATCACCGAAAGCGTCATTGAAGAAATCAAATCATCTATTGAACATCACGAACTTATCAAGGTAAAAGCAAAAGCAGAAGACCGCGAACAACGCGATGAACTTGCCCAGTATCTTGCTGAGCAGAGCGAATCGACTGTAGTTCAGTTCTTAGGTAACAATCTTACTCTCTTCAAACAGGCTAAGAAAAACAGCAAGTTCACTTTACCAAAAGAATAATTGAACTACTTGTTTTTTTTGGCTCTGTGCAAAATCCTGTGGAATTTGACTATTAGGCCGACGCTACTTTAGT
Organism: uncultured Succinivibrionaceae bacterium; assembly: GCA_900539665.1. Lineage (GTDB taxonomy): Bacteria > Pseudomonadota > Gammaproteobacteria > Enterobacterales > Succinivibrionaceae > WG-1. The sequence goes on from UQCV01000054.1 coordinate 8,284, forward strand.
TGGGTAGGACTTCAAATAAAAGGTTCATCCCTAAATTTTGGGGTTGACTAAAGCAGTTAATTTTGTATTCATAAGTATAGATCTTTTTTATAATTGCAACCACAAACGTGGTTAAAGTCATGTAATTCATTTGTTGCAACTACTGTAAGACTTATGGTAGTCGCACTAAAGAATGAAGAGCTAAGACCTATTATTGAGGATATCTTTGATGATACTAGAGCTATAAACGATGCCATTAAAAACAAAGATGGATCAAAGCGCCGTAGCTGCTCTAAGAAATTTAGAGATGCCATTACTTATGCTGTAAACAAAGAGTTTAAGTTAAAGTCCTTCTTAGACTCTCCTTATGGACTTATGTCATCAACTAAGGTTGAAGAGAAGTTTCGTGAGTTGGATATACTAAGAAACGGCATGATGGCATCTGACCCCTGCAAAGATGCAGAGAACTTAGCTCTGTTTTATTCACTGTATAAAACAGCTCAAATGCATGGTATTGAATTTGAAACTTACATGCAAAGATGCATTACAGCAATGAGCGAACACCTAAATGATATTGAATTTGAAAAGGACTCTAAAGGTACAATTACAGGTTACAAATCTCACTCAATACCTGAGGAGATGTTAGAGAATTTAATGCCATGGAATATAGCTAAGGCGTAAACGGTCTTACAGTTAATTCAGACCATTTACAAAGTCATTCAATTAGACTGCACACTAAAAAACAAAAGGCACTCTAGATTGCACTTTAACTGAACTCGGCAAGAAGTCCCCCACCTCTATAGGTAGGGGAGGATGTCACTTTGAACAAACACTCTAGGGCCTTAGTTTTTAATTCAAAAAAACGGAATTCCAAACTAATGGCATTCCGTTTTCTACAACTTAAGTTTAAGCGTAGCTTAATTAAAGCCCTAAACACCAAAATAATAATTCAAGCCCAACCGGGCTTTGATGCCTTCGGGCTTAAAAATATTTAGATGTAGAGTACTTCTACAATGTAGTAGTTAACCTTGCCACGTGGAGTCACAATAACAACATCGTCATCAGCGTACTTACCAATAAGACCGCGAGCGATTGGAGTTTTATAAGAAATCAAACCGTGTTCAATGTCTGCTTCGTCTTCACCTACAATCTTGTAGGTAATTTCTTCACCAGTAGATTCTTTTTCGAGCTTAACAGTAGCCCCAAAAACAACCTTCTTTTCATCCTTAAAAGCCTGCTTGGTGATATCGATAATTTCAGCAGTTGCAAGCTTGCTTTCCATATCCTTAATATGAGCTTCACAGATCCCTTGTTCTTCACGAGCAGCGTGGTATTCTGCGTTTTCTTTAAGGTCACCATGCTCACGAGCTTCCGCAATAGCAGCAGAAATGCGCGGACGTTCAACGGTTTTAAGGCGTTCTAGTTCCGCACGCATTTGGCGTGCGCCTTCAACGGTCATCGGAGTAGTTTCCATCTTATTATCCCTCTTTTTTTAAAGAATAAAAAAACTCAGGACCTGTTTACACAAATCCCGTTCGAAGTTTACAAAAAATGTATGGCTTCTTTAGAATTAAAGATTTTACTCTTTTCTTTGAAGCCTAGTGAACTACTCACCACCTAAAGAGGTGGGAGCTTCGTAATTACTCAATAAAGTCGCATCAAAGTGCAGGATGCATGACCTAAGTTTAAGCCTTAAAAACTCAATTAAGTAAATTTTTTAGTTCAAGTTTTTAGAGCCTTAAACCGATTAACTAAATAATAAAGAATCTTTTAGCATCGACTTTAACTTACTTTAAGGAAGGTTTACCTAAGTTTAAGTAAACGTTTAAGCAACTCTTAAGCTTACGTTTCTCCTACCTAAAAACTTTAACCATTATAGCCCAATTTGTCACCTTTGACCATGTTTAGACAAATTAGGACTCTAATAATGCCATTGATATCACTTTAAGAGGTTAAAACAATTTTTATCTAGGTCGTTTGGCACATAATTTTAGGTCAAGTCAGCAAAAATCACTCCAAAAAAATCTTCCCCAAACTCTCACTTACTCTCCTTCAAGTAATGTTAAATACAGAGCAGTGAAGAATTTTATCTCACGTTTGATAAGCATTTTGTTTACTGTCGGTTTAGAACTTTGGGACCACTTTTTAATTTAGGCGCTAAGGTGGCTGCGATCTTTTAAGCTTCGCGTAAACACGCGTACTACCTAAAACAATAATTTTTTCTGCGCCATTTTTATTCCGCGTCAAAAATTTTTCACACGCAAAAAATAAACCTCCAGGTTTTACAACCTAGAGGTTTGTGATTTTACGTTTGTTCTTCGTTTTTAAACGCGTAACAACCTTAGTTTTACTTAAGGTCTAAGTTTTCTATTAACCTTTAAGGTCATTAAAGAAAGTTTTTACCTTTTCGAAGAAGTTACTCGCCCGTGGTGAATGTTCATTTGAAGCATTACCATTACCAGTTTCTGGGGTAGTGCCACCATTTAATGAACGTTCAAAGTTGCGTAACATTTCTTTTTGTTCAGTACTTAAGTTTACAGGGGTTTCAACTTGAATATGGCAATAGAGATCACCAATTCTGCCACCACGGAGAGAACGGACCCCACGGCCAGTAACACGAAGTTTAGCGCCTGACTGAGTACCTTCACGAATTGTAATGCTTACGTTACCATCTAAAGTAGGAACTTCAACCTTACCACCAAGTGCTGCCGTCACAAATGAAACCGGTACTTTAACATGAAGATCAAGACCATCACGTTCAAAGATATCGTGCGGAGCTACACGGATTACGATATAAAGGTCTCCAGATGGAGCCCCATTACGCCCAGCTTCACCGCCACCAGATACTCTGATTCTAGTCCCTGTATCAACCCCGGCCGGGATCTTAACTGAAACTTCTGAAACTTTTTGTACACGCCCTTCACCATGGCAATCAGGACATGGCTTATCGATCTTCTGACCGCTACCATGACATACTGGACATGGCTGGCTTACTGCAAAGAAGCCCTGACGAATATGAACTTGACCAGTACCATGACAGTTTGGACAAGTAACTGGCTTACCACCATCGGCACAGCCACTACCATGACAGGTATCGCAAGTAGCATAAGTACGAACCTTAATAACCTTACTTGTGCCCTTAACAGCTTCTGGCAAAGTGATGTCCAAGATCTGTTCAATATCTGAACCTGGTTGTTCACGAGGCCCGCCACCACGACGACCACCACCAAAGATATCTCCAAAAATATCCCCGAACATGTCACCGAAATCAGCGCCACCAAAGCCACCGGCCCCACCACCCATCTGGTTAGGGTCAACACCGGCAAAGCCGTACTGGTCATAAGCCGCACGCTTTTGCTGATCACTTAAGACGGCATAAGCTTCGTTAATTTCCTTAAACTTTTCTTCTGCCCCTGGTTCTTGGTTACGATCTGGATGGTACTTCATCGCCAGACGCTTGAAGGCACGCTTTATTGTCTGTTCATCGGCATTCTTATCAATACCAAGAACCTCGTAATAATCTCTTTTTTCTGCTGCCATTTTGCTTTAGCTACACCTTTTAAAATAAAGTTAAATGTAAGACCGATGACTAATATACGATTAAACGGACACCATCACCGGACGGCATCCGTTTCATCCTAGTAACAGTTAAAAAGCCTGTTGTGTAGACACTCTGTTACTTCTTGTCATCCTTAACGTCTTCAAATTCAGCATCGATGACATCATCATCAGCCTTCTTAGATTCCTGTTGAGGCTGTTCAGCACCAGCTGTACCGTTAGAACCCTGTTGAGTGTACTGACCGAGTGAACCACAAACGTCCATGAGCTTCTTTTCAGCAGCTTCGATAGCGTCCTTGTTGTCGCCTCTGCAGCTATCTTCAAGTTCCTTGCAACCATCTTCAATCTTAGACTTAAGATCTGCAGGTACCTTGTCACCAGCTTCAGAGAGCTGCTTTCTAACTGCGTGAGCAGTAGCATCACCACGGTTACGAGCAGTAGCAAGTTCTTCGAACTTCTTATCTTCAGCTGAGTGAGCTTCAGCTTCGCTTACCATCTTCTTGATTTCTTCTTCAGAAAGACCTGATGATGACTGAATGGTAATTGACTGTTCACGACCAGTATTCTTATCCTTAGCGCTTACATGGATACAACCATCAGCGTCGATATCGAAAGTAACTTCAATCTGAGGTACCCCACGTGGAGCTGGGTTAATACCAGTTAAGTCGAAGTTGCCAAGGAGCTTGTTGTCCTGAGCACGCTTACGTTCACCCTGGAATACACGAATAGTTACTGCAGGCTGGTTATCTTCAGCGGTAGAGAACACCTGACTCTTCTTAGTAGGAATAGTACTGTTCTTTTCGATAAGAGTAGTCATCACACCACCCATGGTTTCGATACCAAGAGAAAGTGGAGTTACGTCGAGAAGAAGTACGTCCTTCTTATCACCAGCAAGTACGGCACCCTGAATTGCAGCACCACAAGCAACAGCTTCGTCTGGGTTTACATCCTTACGAGGTTCCTTACCGAAGAAGTCAGCAACAACCTTCTGCACCATAGGCATACGAGTCTGACCACCAACAAGGAGCACTTCGTCAACATCAGATACGCTAAGGCCTGCATCCTTAAGAGCAGTCTTCACAGGTTCAAGAGACTTCATAACGAGGTCTTCAACCAATGATTCGAGTTTAGCACGGGTAATCTTGATATCCATGTGCTTTGGACCAGTTGCATCAGCAGTGATGTATGGGAGGTTAACATCAGTCTGGGTAGCAGATGAAAGTTCAATCTTAGCCTTTTCAGCAGCTTCCTTCAAACGCTGTAAAGCAAGCATATCCTTGCTCAAGTCAACGCCGTTAGAGTTCTTAAATTCGCTGATGAGGTAGTTGATCAAAAGGTTATCAAAGTCTTCACCACCTAAGTGAGTATCACCGTTAGTAGAAAGAACTTCGAAGGTCTTTTCGCCATCAACTTCATCGATATCGATGATTGAAATATCGAAAGTACCGCCACCTAAGTCGTATACAGCGATCTTCTTTTCGCCCTTTACCTTATCTTCACCGTAAGCCATTGCAGCTGCAGTAGGTTCGTTGATGATACGCTTTACATCAAGACCTGCAATACGGCCGGCATCCTTAGTTGCCTGACGTTGCTGGTCGTTAAAGTATGCAGGAACAGTAATAACTGCTTCAGTTACTGGTTCACCAAGAATATCTTCTGCAGTCTTCTTCATCTTCTTAAGAACTTCAGCAGAAATCTGTGGAGGAGCAAGCTTCTTGTCCTGTACAGATACCCAAGCGTCACCATTGTCAGCACGGCAAATCTTGTAAGGCATGATTGAAATATCACGCTGTACTTCTTTATCATCATAACGACGACCGATAAGACGCTTAATAGCGAACAAAGTGTTTTCTGGATTGGTTACCGCCTGACGCTTTGCAACATCACCAACAAGGATTTCACCATCTTTGGTGTAACCGATGACAGAAGGAGTTGTACGGTGACCTTCTGCATTTTCAAGAACACGAGCATTACCGTTTTCAAGTACAGCCACACATGAGTTGGTAGTACCAAGGTCAATACCAATAATTTTACCCATTTTAGAATTCTCCAATAATTTAACCTGTTTGTTAAGCTTGGAGGTCTTATCAACAACCCAACAACTAATGTTGGTAAACTCCAAACTTAAACTAATTCTTTTCTCTTCTGACTACTACATAGTGCTTGTTTTTCAGCTTTCAAGCCCTCAAACACAATTTTTTTTAAAAATTTTTGTTTGACGCTAGAACCATTTAATCAAAAGAAGTTTAAACCTATATAAAAGCCCTGCTTTAACCCTATGAGCTTTTACTAAAGCGCCTGTTGCCATGCGCTCACTTTTAGGGATTTTTAAGCCAGTAAAGATCTAAGCGTTAGAATCTACAGTGTTACCAGCACCCTTTGAAACGATAACCATAGCTGGACGAATTACACGGCCGTTTAATACATAACCCTTTTGTACTACTGCCATTACATGGTTAGCTGGAACATTTGGATTTTCAAGTGATTGAATTGCTTGATGTAGATTTGGATCGAACTCAGCCCCTTCTGGATTAACTTCTTCGAGCTGATTGTTCTTTAAAGCCTTCATTAAAAGGTTATAAGTCTGTTCAACCCCAACAAGCATGTTCTTGCTAGCTTCATTTTCACGATCAGCAAATTGAATTGCCTTTTCAAGCGGTTCAATTACTGGAATAAGTTCCTTTGCGAAACGGTCGATAGCGTACTTCTTAGCTTTATCAACGTCCTGTTCACAACGACGACGCATATTTTGTACTTCAGCGCGAGCACGTAAACATTCTTCTTGAGCATCAGCTAATGCTTTTTTCGCAGCTTCTAATTCTTCAGTAATCTTAGCGGTACAATCATCAGCTTCAGCTGCCACTTCAGACGCAACGTCTGCTTCTACATCTGCGGCAGTTGCTTGAGTTTCTTTAGCGCAGGCACAGCCTTCTGCATTCTGAGTTTCACCTGCAGCCGCTGCTGTCTGATCCTGTTCTTCCGCCTGCTTTGCTGCTTGAGCCTCTTCACGCATTTCCATTGTCTTAGCACTCCTAAAAAATTAAGTAAGTTTGTTTCTAGTTAGTAAATGGGGACACATTTTATAGTTTCAAGGGCATTTTTGCAAAAACTTATAAAAATGAGCAATTTTGATGTCTTTTTCGTTTATGTTTTGGCGTTATACCATTTTTTAGTCCCGTTTTAGGTAAAAGACAAGGCTAGGCTTTAACTCCACTTTTGCCACGCTCGTTTTAGCTCGCCCTTACTCACTCTTTATCTCAATCTCGATGCTTCAACACTATATTCTCAATGCTTCAACACTATATTCTCAATGCTTCAACACTATATTTAGTTTAATTACCATCTAAATCTCGCAAGAATCAACAAAAGAACTCCGAATTTACCTCACTTTTGCGTTATAAATTGCGGCGTAAAACCCACACGCTTGCATGTGGGATGAAAGCCGCTTTTTCTATGAAAAAACTACATTCTACTACTTGATATTAGTATAAAACAAATATACAATCTAAATATTTGGAAGATTGACTGTACTTCCTTGTCGTAAGACAGAAATTTACCGCTAATGTGGTCGTAGGACTGCTTGGTAATGAAAATCCTGATTCAAACAGATTTACACTTGTAACTCCAAAGCCTGAAAAAGGTGTACGATTACAAGCTACACTTGGCAATCAGAACCCCACGGGCTTGCCAGTGGGAACAGTCAAAATTTGAAGCAAAATTTGGCTTTTTCGGTTCCTATGGACTCATTTTGGCTAGCTCAAAAATAATTTTTCCCAAGAATTTAGGAACTAAAACTCTTATCTGTAATCTATAATCAAGTAAATAGAAATTCCGGATTCATAGTAATCAAGAGAATCGAGGTTAAACAATCAGTCAAATTCAAAAATTTGATTATCTAAGATTTGATTAGCAAAAATTCGGTTAACAGGTTCTTTAAAGCTTCAAAGATGCAATTTATCCAAAATCTCCAAGAAGACTTCTTCCTCTTTAGGTGGGAGATGAATTGTTTTTTTTTGCTCTTACTTCTTTTGAGCTTAAATATACGATAATATACTAAGAAAAAGTAATGTAGTGGACTTAGAAGTCCTATACACTATATGGTAGAGGTGAAGTGGACACACCTGTAAGAATAAGGATAGCATAGCTATCAAACTT
>UQCV01000055.1 GCA_900539665.1 uncultured Succinivibrionaceae bacterium
GAATTTAGTAAAAGGGTGAGTAAGCCTACAAAACTGTAGCTTATAAACTTTTTGTAGATCTAAAATAACGGATTAGAAAATAAACTTAGAACAAAAATTCAAAGCAAAGCCTTAAAACTAAGCCTTAGCCATCTTTATGTCTTAGTGACCTCTATTCTAGAATTGCCTCCGGAACGATAAAGATACGATTTTGGGGGAGATTTCGGTAAAAATAAACCAAGCGGGCCGAGTCTAAGTAAAACTTTTTAAGAAAAACTTAAAGGCAAGCTTGGTTTATTAGGAGCACTTTTGAGTACTTTAGTAATAGAGCGCTTAAGCTAAGTTAGAGTTACTAATTACTTAGTAGCTTGGGGTTTAAACGCGTTTAATTTGTTAGTTGCGCGGTCAATATTTTGTGTAAAAATATTTTTGATGGCGACTAAGGCTTCATCAGCTGCTTGTTCGATTAATGCGCGTTCGGTTGGGGCAGGACGCCCAAGCACGAAATTAACCATTTCCGCTTTGTTAGCGGGGTGGCCAATACCTAAGCGGAGGCGGTAGAAGCCTTGGTTATTACCGAGGGAGGCAATGATGCTTTTTAAACCATTATGCCCGCCAGGACCACCACCAAGTTTAATTTTAGCCAAGCCTGGGTTGATATCTAATTCATCATGGATAACGAGGATTTCATCTGGGTTAATTTTAAAAAATCCAGCTAAAGCGCCGACTGCTTTACCGCTTAAGTTCATAAAGGTAGTCGGAAAAAGCAATCTAACTTCTTGGCCTTCAATGGTCCCGCGCCCTGTTTCCCCAAAATATTTAGGATCATCACGGAGGCTGATATTGTATTTATCAGCTAGGCGACGCAAAAGGTCAACCCCGGCGTTATGTCTTGAGTGTTCGTATTCAGCCCCAGGGTTGCCTAGGCCTACGATTAGTCTGATGGTCATTTGTCATGCCTTTTATGTAAAAATTAACCGCAGACTTTGTGGCGATGCCCTTTATGGTCTGCGGTTTTAATTATTTCATTATCTATCAAGGGCTAATCCTAAAGTGAGGATAGAACTAGCTAAAAACTTAAGATAACTTTTTACTTCCGATTAAGGAGGCCATTTAATTAAAACTTGGTTTTAACCTAAGTATTAGCGCTACCTAAATTAAGCGAGTTGAATAGGGATGTTCTTAGAAGTACGTACGATGTCGTTCTTTTCGTTTAGGTATACAAGTTTTGGCTCGTGGGTAGCAACTTCACTTTCATCGAAAATGCCATAAGCACAGATGATAACCTTATCCCCAACTGCAGCCATACGGGCAGCAGCACCGTTTAAGGAGATCATTTTAGAACCGCGTTCGGCGGCGATTGCATAGGTATGAAATCTAGCGCCATTTTCTACTACATAGATATCAATCTGTTCATGTTCAGCGATACCAGCAGCATCGAGAAGATCAAGGTCAATGCTACAGGAGCCTTCATAGTTAAGCACAGAGTGGGTAACACGTGCTTGATGCAGTTTACTTCTGAGTAAAATTCTCTGCATTTTTACTACCTTCTTTATGATTTGTCAAAAGAGCCTAAACACCATAGTGTTCCTATTTTTTTTGGGCCTTTTGATATGATTATATTCGATTGCTCTCCTCTTTAGGACAGCATGCCTGTAGTCCGGGCTTGCTTCGGGAACAGAATCCGAAACGGGCGGCAGACAAGAATGATGGGTGTAGAAGTCCCACATCTGCGCGCATTTTATCACTGATACATACATATGGCAATTAAAGCAAGAGACGAATTAAGCTCTCATTTAGCAGTAAGGTGCTTAAGCCTTAGAGTCAATGTAAACAAAGTTGTTTTATCTACAATCTCCAAGAAGACTCCTTCCTCTTTAGGTGGTGAGTAGTTCACTTATGAAGCAATTTGAGTTTTATAAAGCTTTAGGGAAAAATAAAAATTGCTTCTTACTCTAATAAGTTAGGCGATTAAAGTTGTATCAACTGGGCTCGAAACTAAAATATCAAACGATCAAATGGTCGAAATTTTTCTTTGTGTTCCCATAGTTACGGTTAAAAAAAACTGCCTTATTAGCAAAAAAGCCCCCTTAAGAAATTAAAATTAAGGGAGCTTGAAACAACTTTATGGAAAAAAGTAATCTTATTACTTACTTACATTGAAGAGGAAGGTGATAACGTCACCATCTTGTACGATGTAATCTTTACCTTCAGCGCGCATACGACCAGCTTCTTTAGCGCCTGCTTCACCATTGTACTTGATGTAATCTTCGTAGCTAATGGTTTGCGCACGAATAAAGCCTTTTTCAAAGTCAGTATGGATTTTGCCAGCTGCCTGAGGGGCAGTTGCGCCTACAGGGATAGTCCAAGCACGAACTTCCTTTTCACCGGCAGTAAAGTAGGTGTGGAGGTTAAGAAGCTTGTAACCGGCACGAATAACACGGTTAAGACCTGGTTCATCAAAGCCTAGGCTTTCCATGAATTCTTGTCTTTCGTCGTCTTCCATAGAAGCAAGATCTGATTCAACAGATGCGCATACTGGTACTACGACAGAACCTTCAGCGTCCGCAATCTTCTGTACTTGATCGAGGAATGGATTATCTTTAAAGCCGTCTTCAGCCACGTTGGCAATGTACATAGTTGGCTTTAAAGTAAGGAAGTTGCATTCGCGGATAGCGAAGAGTTCTTCCTTAGTAAGGTTAAGGCCGTGAAGCTTCTTGCAATCGTTAAGTAATGGATGGCACTTTTCGAGAACCTTCATCGCCGCAATCGCTTCTTTATCACCACCCTTGGCTTTCTTTTCAAAGCGGTGCATAGCCTTTTCGCAAGTTTCAAGGTCAGCAAGAGCAAGTTCAGTGTTGATTACTTCGATATCTTCAGCGGGATTTACCTTGCCACTTACGTGAATGATGTTTGGATCTTCGAAGCATCTTACGACGTGAGCGATAGCATCAGTTTCCTTAATGTTCATAAGGAACTTGTTACCTAAACCTTCACCATTTGACGCCCCTTTAACAAGACCGGCGATGTCCACGAATTCCATGGTGGTAGGCACGATCTTGAGTGGGTGATCAATAGAGGCTAATTTTTCAAGTCTTGGATCTGGTACTGGCACAATCCCGGTGTTTGGTTCAATGGTACAAAACGGGAAGTTGGCAGCATCGATACCTGCCTTAGTCAAGGCGTTAAAAAGTGTTGACTTACCAACGTTTGGTAAGCCTACGATTCCGCAGTTAAAACCCACAGCATACTCCTTTGGGAAAATACGACCGGCAGCCGGTGGCTACCTGGCGGGATGAGGAAAAAATAAACGCCCATGCGTTTATTGAAAAAAAATTCTACACATTATAGCAAATCGGCACCAAATGACAATTTTCATGCTTGGTGCCGTTTTTTTGTGTTCGAGAGAGCTTATTCGCGTTCAACTACTAAGTTGTCGATGAGGCGAATTTTGCCTAAATAAGCAGAGATTAAAATCACTACGCGCTGAGAGGCAGATATTTCAGGATTTAAGGTATCGGCATCTACTACGGCCAAATCGTCTGTCTTAAAACCGCACCCATCGATTGAGTTGATAGCGTCATCGATGATGTTAGGGATGTCAGCGGAAGCTGCTGTTTTAAGCTTAGCCCCTAATTGTTCAAGCTGGGCGTGGAGGCGTGGAGCGATAGAACGTTCAGCCTGATTTAAGAGGTTGTTACGAGATGAATAAGCTAAACCATCTTCGTGACGAACGATAGGTACTTCAATGATCTTTAATTGGAAGTTAAGGTCACGTACCATTTCTTTAATCAAAGCTACTTGTTGGTAGTCTTTAAGCCCAAAGCAAGCAAAATCAGGTTGCACGATGTTAAAGAGTTTGCTTACTACGGTTGCGACCCCGCGGAAGTGACCTGGACGTAAAGCACCTTCAAGGCTATTACATAGATCAGGAACTTCAACGTATGACTGTAGGCCAAGGCCTTGCGGATACATGACATCGGGAGTTGGAGTAAAGACCGCATCAACCCCTGCTTCTTCGAGTAAACGAAGGTCGTTTTCTAATGTCCGAGGGTAAGTCTTAAGGTCTTCTGCTCGGTCAAACTGCATTGGGTTTACGAAGATACTTACTACTACATGCTGAGCTGCTTCACGGGCTTTTTTAACTAAAGTGAGGTGCCCAATGTGGAGATTACCCATGGTTGGAACTAAAGCGATGGTTTCGTTGGCGTGTTTAAAACCGGTGACGAGCTCTCTAATCCCGGTGATGTCCTTAGCTATTTTCATGATTTTTATTTTCCAATTCCGGCGGCAACGCCTGTCGGAAATATGTTGGGGTAAATGTGAAGCTTGGAGCTTCACGCTTGCAGGAAGAATTCTTAAAATTAAAAACCTAACATGCCTGCTACAGGCACTTTAGGTTTTTACCGGTCCGACTTGACCATTTCGGTCAAAACGGGCTTAATTATAGCGCAATTAAGCCCGTAAGGAATAGGCTCTTTGTTCTCTTCAACTATATTGAGAAAAAAAAGCGAATTTATTCGAAGCTGTGGGTGTTATCTGGGTAAATTCCCGCTTCAACTTCAGCGATGTATTTTTTGATAGCAGCTGAAACATCACCAGTTTCTTTTAAGAAGTTGCGAGCGAATTTAGGGGTATGACCACAGGTAAAACCTAAAGCATCATGCATAACGAGAATTTGCCCGTCAGTGCCGTTACCTGCGCCAATGCCGATAACAGGAATGGAGAGCTCAGAGGTAATAGCGGCCGCAAGATCACGTGGTACACATTCAAGAACGAGCATTGAAGCTCCGGCCTCTTGCACGGCTAAAGCGTCTTTACGCAGTAGTTCTGCTTTATGTTCACCGCGTCCTTGAATCTTATACCCACCAAATACATTGACTGATTGTGGGGTTAAGCCTAAGTGGGCACAAACTGGGGCGCCGTTTTGCACCAATGTTCTAATGGTTTCACTAAGATGAGCCCCGCCTTCAAGTTTGACAATGTTAGCCCCTGCAGCCATCAAAGTTTGTGCGGTTTGGCAAGCACTCTTAGGATCGAAATAACTCATAAACGGCATGTCAGCAATAACGAGAGCGTTAGTCACTCCTTTTCTGACACATTTAGTGTGATAGGCTACGTCATCAACAGTAACTCCAAGGGTGCTGTCTTCCCCTTTGACCGTCATGCCAAGAGAGTCACCAATTAAAATGGCACTAATCCCGGCTTCATCAAAGATGTGCGCGAAAGTGGCGTCATATGCGGTAATGGTGGCAAATTTTTTATGCTCCTGCTTTAATTTTTGCAGTTGAGCGGTAGTAACAGGCATTATGATTCCTCCTGCAATATCCGAATTGCCTTGTAAGCTCGGACGAATACGGGGCGGTATCTGACTCCTGCCCCGGTTAAAAACCATTGACTACATAAGTTTAGTCATTTAACACATAATTCTCAAGAGAGATATGCTGTTTTAACAGAACTCGGCAAGAAGTCCCCCACCTCTATAGGTGGGGGAGGATGTCACTAGAGTGGTGGTTAAACCGCCATCAGTTGCTTTAAAGCTTGGCGATCCTCTATGGGTAAGGTAGCGACGAGATCCTTAAGAGGAGCGCCGGCAAAAACAAAGTCGGGCTCAAGTTCAAGTAATGGCACGACCGTAAAAACTCGGTTCGCAAATTCAGGGTGAGGGACTTGCAAACGCTCAGTGTTAATTTGGTTATCGCCATAAAACAAGATATCGAGGTCGAGAGTTCTCGGGCCCCAATGTTCTTTACGCTCTCTTAAATGACGCTGTTCTAAGGATTGCAATAGATCTAAAACTTGCAGAGCTTCAAGCTCTGTTTCTACAATGGCTACTGCATTGATAAAATCAGGTTGGTCTTGGGGACCTACGGGTTTTGTTTGGTAAAGTGAACTAATACGCACGTTAGTAAAAGCTGGGATATTGCGTAATTCTGCACATGCTACACTCATTTGTAAAAACGGTTCACCAAGGTTAGAACCCATGCCGATAATTACTTGTTTGGCCATGATAGTCTCTTTTTGCGAAAAATAGCTTTAGAGAAAAAACTAGGTTTACGTTTGCTTAGGCTTACGCTTGGTTGTTTCCTAAAAACTATTGCGGGGAATTGGAAGTAATTTTAATTTTACGTAACTAGCCCCGAAAAAACCATAGCCTCAACGAAAAACCAAGGATAAAGGTTTGGGTTGAGCTATGGTTTTGGGAGTTTTTTTAAACTAGCTTAAAAAGGCAAATTGTCGATATAGGCGCTAGCGGCCTTAAAATCTAGCTTTTCGCGTCTTAGTTTAGCCGCGGTATGGCGTTCGCTTTTTGGGGTATCGCTGGCCTTATTACGGCGGTGAGAACGGTTACGCTTTTTCTTGGTTTTACCTAAGTTATTCGCATCAGGGGTATTGGCGTTACCTGCCGCCATGTTGGCGCGACTAGCTTGTTCTTGATCTTTTTTGGTTAAAGATTTACGTGAACGCTTTTCAGGCGGAACGTAGAACTCGTAGCTTTCAATCCATTGCGCCGCAATTGGAGCTAGGTTTTCATCGAAGCGGGCGCGGAGACTTAAAAATTCAAGACTAGCGCGGAAGATCCCTTGCCATACCATAGCTTCTGGATTATTTGCATTGTGTTCATCTTCTAACTCAATTTGCATGCGCCAAATATCGGAAATATCGGCTAAAGCAAGTTGTGGAATACTGGTGATATTTTTTTGTCCATTTAAAACGATGTCAGCAGCTTTGGTGATAATCTTGTTAGGTGCTTTAAAATTAAATGGTTCAATATTTTGCATGCGATAAAAGATTTGCTCACACAAAGGCCATAACATAACCGCAAATAAAAAGTGTGGCATGTTGTGCTTGCCTTCGTGGTGACGCTTGTCAGAGCTAGTAAGTGCATAGCGTACAAAGTCCACATAATCGCGTGAATAGAGCATGCTACCCATATCGACTAAGAGATACTTAAGCACATCATCGCGCATTAAAATATCAAAGCTTCTGGCCCCGTGACCGGTAAGGAAGATTTTAACGAATTCTTCAAACATACGAGCTGGAGGAATTTGGCTTAATAGTGGCAGCAATTCTGGGATATCTTTAGCGGTTCTTGGGGTGATGGTAAACCCAAGTTTAGCCGCAAAACGATAGGCGCGGATCATGCGAACTGGATCCTCGTGGAATCTTTGCATCGGATCGCCAATCATTTCGATATTGCCGTGAACTAAATCGAAGAACCCCGCATGAAAATCATGAATAACATTTTCAAAAGGGCTGTAGTAAAGGGCGTTGATGGTGTAGTCGCGACGGCTCGCATCTTCCTTTAAACTAGTGCCATAAATATTATCGCGTAAAATCATGCCAGAGGCAGCAGCTTTTAAGCTCCCGCTTGCCTTGTTAGGTTCGGGCGTAATGTTACGTCTAAAGGTCGCAACTTCAATGATGTTTTGATTGCTAGCAAGTACGTGAACTAGCTTGAAGCGACGGCCGATAATACGGCTACGAGGAAATAGTTTAACGATGGCTTCGGGCACCGCATTAGTTACGATATCAAAATCTTTTGGCACTTGACCGAGGATAAGGTCACGCACCCCGCCACCTACTAGGTAAGCTTTATAGCGAGCATCATGTAATGTTTTTAATACATACATGGCATTACGGCTAATGAGATTGGTATCGATTAGGCGGCCTGGTAATTCTAAGTGGGCGGAACCTTGCGCCAACACTTCATTTTTATTCTGTTCAATGGTAGACAGAAGTTCCTGATCTAACTGTAAAAAAATGATACACCTCCTAAAGTGCATTTCTAGTCCTGCCCATGCGTTTACTTTAAGGCACCAGCTTCAATGCTGCGGTCCTTGGGGGTAATTAAGCTAAACTTAATTATGGTGTTTCGTAAAATCCCCTAAAACTTAAGACCGGCCGGACTTTTTTTGTAAATTTCGTTTAGTTGAGATCTATTTTTTCTATCGTTAGGGAGCATACGTTTTTATAAACATATGTTTTGGCTTAGGGGTAGTGCTCTTAGTAAATGGCATTTGGGGTAGCCATTTAAGAGACTAGCTATGTGCCCAAGGTAAGCGCTAATTAGGTCCATTTTTAACCCGTAAACATAATGAAACAGTACTCGTACTTAGTAAATTAGTACTTTTCCTAGGCATAGTTAAATAAAGGCACATTGATGGTTTGAGATGCCCTTATTTAACTATGCCGTGCATGCCGTGGATGCCGTAATTTTTACCGGACTTATTTTAACGGCTAAGTCTTGAAGCTAGGTGGCGACGAGACTTTTGGTTGTCAAGCTTAGACCTTAATGAGGTCGACCCTTAGTTTTAGCAAAACTTACGAATTGTTCCTAGCTAACATATTTAGCTCTAAGTGCTGTTAGATTTAAAGACCTATGGATGTTTTAGAGGTGACGTTGGGTGTGACCTCTTAACCTAAGGCTTACTTAAAAAGTCTTGGGGATATAACCTTAGAGAGTTTTTTAGTAAGTAATGTTAGGTTTACAGACAAAGAAGGCAAGTTAAACCTAGATGTTACTTTAAGCCATATGTGGCGATAGATAGAAATAAATAGTGGAGTCAAGTCTTTAACGTCTTACTGGCTAAAACTTGACTCGTTTCCCATTGTAACATGTTTATATCAAAAACATAATAAATCGGTGTAAGAGTGTGGAAAGGTGGGTGTTTTGTGTAAACGGAGTATAAATTCTTCAGGAGAAACAAAGTAGGTATTGAGGGCGGAATGTTAAATCATGGTTAAATGTCTTTGAAGATTTGAACTATATGTTACTGTACACGTCCTACTAATATGTAAGTTAATACATATGGGTGTGGCTAGAGAGACCTGGATGTAGGCCCGGGAATGTAAAAAATAATAAAAAAATTCTCAACTCACCATTGCTACGTTTACAGGATTTGTTAGCTTTTATGCACATTGCTTTAAAAATAAAAAAAATTTGCCAGTTCTTTTTTTGTGTAATTCGTGGCCGTAAGGCCATTTCTTGGATTTGGTTTCTCGTTTTGGCCGCAGCCTTTTATGCGTTCGTTTTTAATTGGCCGTTTTGGCGTCATGTAGTTAGTATTTTAGAGCAACTAGGCCCCTCTCCTGAAAATATATTTTTTGGGCTAACGGTGCCGGTGGTTGTTTTTGCGGCTTCCTTTATTATCTTTTTATTGCTCTTAACTCGTTACACCGCCAAAATTATCTTAGTACCGCTTACGGTGTTAGCAGCTGTCCTATTTTATGCTTCGTGGAATTACGGTATTATTTATGATTTTGATATGGTGCGTAATTTTGCGCTCACCAATCCTGCAGAAGCCCAAAGCTATATTAATACCGCTTCCATTTTCACTGTCTTGCTTCTTGGAGTTCTACCGGCACTTATAGTGCTACGCTTAAAAATTACTTGGCCTCAAAGTCATATTGGTTCTTTTTTTAAGCGTTTAGGCTTAGTCGTTAGTTCTTTTTTGGTTGTGGGAGTAATTTACTTATTAGTTGGTAGCTCTTACGTAAGCACGGGGCGCAACAACCATTCATTAAACCGTGAATTTATTCCTTATAGCTTTTTGTCTGCCGTCAATAGTTACGTTAAAACTACCTATTTTACGGTACCTGAACCATTTAAGATTATTGGTTCTGATGCTTTTACAGATAACCCTCAAGAACGTCCAGAAGTAGTAGTGATGATTTTAGGTGAAACTGCCCGCGCGGAAAATTACCCTGAAAACGGTTATCAGCGTAACACGACTCCTTATACCGCCCAAATTCCTAACTATATCACTTTTAGTAAAGTGATAAGTTGTGGGACTTCCACTGCGCAATCTGTGCCCTGTTTATTTTCGAATATGTCTCGTGATTCTTTTAAAAGAAGCCGGGCTGAAAGAGTAAGTAATCTACTTGATGTGGTAGTGAAATCTGGTTTTGGGGTGGCTTGGATCGATAATGATGGAGGCTGTCAGGGAGTGTGTGAGCGTTTGCCTAAATCTGACGTTTATTTAATAGATCCCGCAAAAGAAAGTTTAGAGTCCCCACAATTGTGCTCCACTAATAATTGCTATGATGAAATAGTGCTTAAAAAGTTACCGCAGGTTATAGCGTCTTTAAAAACTAGAAATAAATTTGTGGTGGTACACCTTAAAGGTAGTCATGGTCCCACTTATTTTGAAAGAACCCCAAAAGAATACAAGAAGTTTACGCCAAGCTGTGAACGCTCAGATATTCAAGCGTGTTCAATTGAAGAACTTATCAATACCTATGACAATACCATTCTCTATACAGATCTTGTGATTGCGCAAATTCAAAAGTTTTTAGTAAGTTTAGGTGAATCTAAAGGCTCAGGACTTTTGTATCTTTCCGACCATGGGGAGTCGCTTGGAGAAATGGGCTTGTATCTTCATGGCATGCCTTACGCTATCGCCCCTGATACGCAAACTAGAGTGCCACTTCACATGTGGTTTAATCAAGGCTTTGTCGCTGATCATAAGTTGAATCTTACGTGTTTAGTAAATGAAGGCAAGCGGGCTGGTTTTTACAGTCACGACAATATCTTCCATAGCATGTTAGGTCTACTTGATGTGGCGACGAAGGCTTATAACAAAAAACTAGATTTCTTCTCAGGTTGCCGCTAAAAGCTAGTGCTAGTTCAATTAAAGGTTAAAGGTTAAAGGTTAAACTTAAACCTTTAACCTTAAGCCCTTGGAGTAACATCCGGGGCTTTTTGATCTGAAGTTGGAATAAGCTCAAGCGCGAAATTATGCGTGGCCACCGCTAAAACTTCCTGAGCGGACATTTTAAGCCAAACAGGGGAAGTTGGTTGCCCTAAAAATTCTAAAGCTTGGAGTAAAATTTCTGGCGTATAAGTTGTCGGTATTGGCTGGGCATGGTTTTGTTTAGAAAGCTTTTGGCCGGCGTTTTCTAAAGCTAATGGAAGATGTAGCCACTTTGGGGTCTTGAGATTAAGTAAATTGTACAAGGTAATCTGTCTAGGCGTACTATCTAAAATATCAACACCCCGCACGACTTCGGTGACACCACTTTCGTAATCATCAATAACAGTGACAAAATTATAACCAAAAATCCCATCGCGTCGTTTTAAGATAAAGTCATCATGCCAAAACTCAGAGGGGAGGTTTTGCGGGCCGCGTAGCAGGTCGGAAAATGGAAATTCTAGCCCTGGGTTTTTTAAACGCACGGCGTGTGGGGGTTCTGGGGATAGGTTTAAATCCCGACAAGTACCAGGGTAAATGCCGTTTTTCCCGCGGAGCATGGCGCGAGTGCAATCACAACCATAGATTAGGTTTTGAGCTTTAAGTTTGGCTAAATATGATTCATAGTTCCTAAGGCGTTCGCTTTGGATAAACACTGGGCCATCCCAAGTAAAGCCATAGTTTTTTAAAGTCGTGATGATGCTACAGGTGGCTTCTTTGGTACAGCGAACCGTATCTATATCATCAATACGAAGATGCCAAGAGCCTTGTAAGCTCTTGGCACGCAAGAAACTACCCAAAGCGGCGACGAGAGAACCAAAGTGCAAACTGCCGCTTGGGGTTGGGGCAAAACGCCCTACATAAGTGCTCATGCTTAAATTATGAGCCTAAAAGCTGCTTTTCTTTGATTTCTGCAAGGAGTTTGCAGTTTACGCATAAATCAGCAGTTGGACGAGCTTCGAGACGCTTGATCCCGATTTCTTCGCCACAATCTTCACAGTAACCAAAGTCGTCGCTATCAAGCTTGTTGATAGTCTTTTCGATCTTCTTCATGAGCTTGCGTTCGCGGTCGCGAGTTCTGAGTTCAAGCGCAAATTCTTCTTCCTGAGAAGCGCGGTCTACGGCATCAGGGTAATTTGCAGTTTCTTGATTCATGTGATCAACAGTACGGGTAACTTCGCCCTTGAGCTGGCCGTACCAAGCTTCAAGGATCTTGCGGAAGTGTGCCTTCTGCTTTTCATTCATGTATTCTTCGCCAGGTTGAACTTGGTATGGTTCAACGCCAGCAATGGACATTGGGCCCAATTCAAACTTATCGCTCATAGTCTATCTCCTATGGTTTATAGTCATGACCTTTTAATTAAGTGTTATACGCTGCACCAGCTGCGGACAGCGTGGCCAACTATTTTCCGTTATTCAGTTTTGAACTAAAAATCACGAATCGATGGTGATGCAAACTAGTTTTGTGACTGGTAATCTCTGTTAGAGGCTATAGCCTTTGGTTAGTTCACTATCATCACCTTGAGATCTCATCGAAATTTTTCTTTGCCGTTCAACGGGCGCATTTTTTAAATGATTTTTAGAGCTTTGTAAATACACCTTTTAATAAAATGTGAACTTAACGCAGAGTTTGTTCTAAATTGCATCACTATTCGTTATAAAAATGCCTCTATGAAGTCCGGAGGAGTCCTTTTTTGTCAAAGTTTCTAAAAAAAATACCTTAAAATATGTAACTGCCTTTAAAAATAAAAAAAGCACTAAGGTTAATTTAAGGTGGTTTTCCATTTTAACTGTGGTACAAATTGTTTGCTAGATAAAAACATGCAAAATGTTTAAAAGTGGGGCATGTGTGACATAAAAACAACTTTAAGCTGGGAAATTTCTGGAATTTAGAAATTTACGAAAGTTAAAAGTTATGGAAATGGAAAAAGGACCAGACCAAAGCGTTGGTGAAGCCTAGGATTAGCCTTGAGGCTTTGAAGCTACATTTTTTGCTTAACGGAAAATCCGCCAAGAGGATTCGTTTTAGGTATAATAAGCACTTAACTTAGATTAGTTTTTTTGGTGACTGTGGTAGGTTAAACCATAAGGCCTTAGATCACGGCTACGATATAAGTTACAGCACTATTATAAACTGTATTAAACAATAGAGGGATTGTATGTTTAGTCCTCACTCTTCGCATGATGAAGATGACGAAAATGCATCTAGCCAAGAAGATCTTGACGTGAATTCTGAAGTAGAAAATGAAGCTCTAGACCTAGAAGAAAACGGCGGGAAGAAACGGCCGTCTTGGTGCTTACGTCTGATGTGTCTTGGAGTTAAGCTTAGTTTAGTAGGCGCCATTATTTTAGGTGGGGTTATTCTTTATTATTATTCTGTGGTTTCAGGCAGTAGTCTTGAAGGTGAAAACAAGTGGGCGGCTCCGGCTGTAGTTTATGGGCGTCCGCTCGAGTTAACTTTAGATCAACACCTCTCTTATAAACAAATTAAGGCTGAGCTTGAGCTCTTAAAATACCGCCGAGTCAAAAATCCTAAAAATTCTGGTGAATATGCTGAAAGCTCAGATAAGCGCCGGATCGTGGTGATGCGTCGTCCGTTTGCTTTTGCGGATGGTACGGAAGCATTAAGACCATTATTACTTAAGTTTAGTAATGGCATTTTGACTAGTATTCAATCGGCTGATGATAGACAAAATATTGAATACGTGCGTTTAGAACCGGCGCTTTTGGATAGATTAAGTGCTAACAACGAAGAAGATCGCTTACTTATTAGTATTAACTCTGTACCGCAAAAGGTTATTGATACTTTAATCTATGTTGAAGATCGCCAGTTCTATGAGCACTATGGGGTTAACCCATGGGCGATTATGCGTGCGTTATTAGTTAACCTTAAAGCCGGCAAAAGAGTGCAAGGTGGTAGTACCATTACGCAGCAGCTAGTAAAAAACTATTTTTTAAGTAGAGAAAAAAGCATCGACCGTAAAGTACGTGAATTATTTCTCTCACTTATAGTCGATGCTCGTTACGAAAAAGATCAAATCCTCGAAATGTATTTAAACGAGATTTATCTTGGTCACGGTAGCTCTGATATTTACGGTTTTGGTTTAGCTTCATACTTTTATTTTGGGGTGCCTGTAAGCGAGCTTAATTGGGATCAGGCGGCGTTACTTGTAGGGATGATTAAAGGACCATCATATTATGATCCTAGACGTCACCCGGACCGCGCCAAAGAAAGACGTAATCTCGTGTTAAAGCTCATGCAAGAAGCGGGTAAAATCACGCCTCAAGAATACGAAACTTATGCGGCGAAGCCTTTAGGGATTGTAAACTCGAAACAAAATTTTGGGAGCATTCAGTCACCGGCTTATATTTCATTACTTAAAGATGAATTGGAACGTGAATTGGGGCCAAACTACTTAAGCCTTCATAACGGTTTAAGAATTTTTACTAGTCTTGACCCCCAAGTGCAGTTAGCGGCGAATAATTCAGTTTATAGCGTTATCTCTCAGCTCTCTAAAAGACGTAAACAAAGATTACAAAGTGCCGTAGTAGTAAGCAATTGGCGTTCAAGTGAGGTTTTAGCGGTAGTAGGGAGTAGCGAACCTACTTTCCCAGGCTACAATCGAGTGACTAAGTCTAAGCGCCAAATCGGTTCTTTGGTCAAGCCTGCAGCCTACCTTACGGCTTTTGATAATGGCTGGCATTTAGGTAGCGTAGTGCACGATGCTCCAGTGACGGTGAAGCTTAAAAGCGGTCAAGTATGGACGCCCAAAAACTTTGACCATAAGTTCTTAGGTTGGATGCCTCTTTATAAGGGCTTTGCCGGATCTCGTAATATTCCGATGGTGCGAGTGGGGATGAACACTGGCGTTGAGAATGTAGTGAATACCTTACACGTACTTGGGGTGGATGAAGATATTCAACCGGTGCCTAGTATTTTATTAGGTAGTGTGTCAATGACTCCGTTCCAAGTAAACCAGATGTATGCAACTATTGCGACCGAAGGTTTCTACCGCCCACTTGGGGCTTTACGTTACGTAATCGCAGGTGAAGACCGGATTTACGATCGAACTTCGCATTTAGACGGGCGCCAAGTAGTGGATCCACGTAGTGCTTATTTGACGATTATTGGCATGACTAAAGTGACCTCAATTGGGACTGCGCGGAGCTTAGCTGCGACCTATCCAAAGATCACCTTAGCGGGGAAAACCGGGACGTCAAACAATTCAAACGATTCATGGTTTAGTGGCTTTGATAATAACGAAGTTGTGACTATTTGGATTGGTAATGACGATAATACTGGCACTGGGCTAACAGGTTCTTCTGGGGCTTTAAAAGTGTATCATGATTACTTGAAAAAACGTGGGGCTCAAAGTCTTGAAGTGGCAGTGCCTGAAGGCATTAAAACCGTTTTATTCGATGCTAATGGCTACATAGTCGATCGCGAAACTTGTAACATTACTGAGGCAAATTTGGTGGAATTGCCAGTTCGAACTGACATGATTCAAGATGAACAAATTCGTAAATGTAATAACGTTTTTGAAAACTTTTGGAATGGCACTAAGGATTTTGTCAACGACTTGTTTTAAAGTTTAAAACTTAAGCTTTAGAACCTTGGTTCGAACTTACTTTACTTATTCATTCATCTCTAATCCTCTAATAATCCTAAAAAGCAGGTAATCCCAAAAAGTAGGCTTTGTTTTTTGGGATTTTTATTTTTGGCGCTTGTGAGGTGGAAGCGACTAGAGCCTTCTTATGATGGTTTAAATGGTGAAATTGGTATGATTAGCTCGAAGTCATGGTGACATCCTCCCCCACCTATAGAGGTGGGGGCTTCCCACCGATAAGATAGGTT
>UQCV01000056.1 GCA_900539665.1 uncultured Succinivibrionaceae bacterium
CCAATGAGGTCGAAGCTAAACTTGAGGATGGCGTAAATCAAATCCTAGCTCGAGACTACGGGGCTTCATTTGACTGCAATAAGGACCGATTAAAGTTTGCGGTGGTTTATGACGCGAACTTACGAAAGCTAGTGACTTTTAAAGAGTGTTAGTGTTAGCCTTAGTCGTGTAACTCATTTGTTGCAACAATTGTAAGACCTAGGGTGCTTTTTTCCTTTTTGATCATTTTGTGATCTTTAAATTCAACACAAATTTATGAAGAACCAATTTTTTAGTAAGTAGCCCTGAAGGACTACTTTGGTTAATTATTTTGCAAGAAAGTGCGCGGAGGTTTTATGGCTGTCCCTGAAAATGCAAAGGATCTAGCTTTGCCCTATGTGGGAGATATTACCGCTACCGGAAAAGCTGGGTGGCGTTGGTTTGTCGAAGGACTAAAGGAATTTTTTTCCTCAAAGATGTTTGCTATTTTAGGGATTGAATTTGCTTGTGTGATAGTTATGTACATCGCAGGTTTAATTCCCTTCGCGTCAACCCTCGTTACCGCTACAGCCTCAGCGATGATTTATATTTTGCTTGTTGAACGGCATTTTCATGGGAGCTGCTCGTTCCAAACTTTGATGTCGGTTTTAGGACAAAAATTTTTTAAAGTTTTGTTCTACGCTATTTCTAGTTGGGTGTTAAGCTTTGTACTCTATGCGGTGGGCGTCTTACTCATTCTCATTATTTATGGGAGCGAAATATGGAGTTTGGGGCAGTGGTTGTGGCAATTTGCGCAAACTCATGACGTCTTAAACCTCATAATGAATCAGGATTTTGCTCATTTAGAGAAGGTTTGTGAGGCATTTTTAAACGAAGTTGGGTTGTACTTGTATAAACACCCATTTATAGTATTTCATTGGCTTATCGGTTATAGCATCTTCTTACTCATTGACTTAACTTATTTCATGTGTACTTTCTTTGCCGTGCCTCTTACCATTTATGGTGAAGTTTCAGCGCCCAAAGCTTTATGGATTAGCTTTAAGAGTTGTACAAAGAATTGGTGGTCCTTAACAGTTGCTTGGACCATGGTGCTCTTGTTTAAGCTTCTGTTTGTGTTGCCTTTTTTGTTATTAGTCCCTGCAACTACAAGTGGAGCCGCTACTTTAAGTGAGACTATGCTGATTGTGGCCTTAATTGGTCAAGGCTTAATAGGGATGCTATGTACGTTTTTCCTTAGGTTCTTGTCAGTTCTTGATTCCTTCGTGAAATTCAGAGCTTGCCGTGGGATCTTTTGGGGAAAATATGATGAAATCCTAAAGAAAACTCAAGACCAGTATGCCAACCAAAGCCAATCACAGGCTTAAAAGCAATAGGTGCAAAGCAATACGCTAAAGCTTAAGAAAACTTTTGGCTTACTTAAGCTTGCTAAGTTGGGCTTAAAGCCATACTTAAATAAAAAAGAGAATTAAAGGAATTGACCGTAGTGGTGAATTCCTTTTTTATTTTTTAGTTGCAGTTACGGGCGCAACATCTGAAATCTTATGAATAACCGTACTCATGGCATAAACAATAGCGCCTAAGGCTAACGTTAAAGTAATAAGGTCTAAAGTGTTAATCGATAGATATGGGCTTAGACCGGTTAAGCTATCATAGCGATTGACGATGATGCTATCAATATAAGCCCAAAAAGCATGAGCAGTAGCAAGGGCTAAAGGGATAGAAATGGCACAGGATAAGCTAAAGCATAGAAGCTGAACTAAATTTACGCCAACGGCATTTAGAGTATGTAAAAATGGATGGGGCTGCTTTATTTTTAAAGCAGAGAACGAGCCATTAATAAAAATGGCACTAACGGTAATTAAAAACACTAAAACACCAACAAGCGCGGCTCCAAAATCTAATAATTGAGCTCCATGTAGATCTGCTAGCTTCTGATAAAACCAAAACGGTAGTAGTGAGGCTAAGAGTAAGCAAGGGAGGGCTGTAATTGCTAAAGGAGCTAGTACCGCCTTATATTTGGCTAAAAACGTATCTTGGGAATTGGCTTTAGGCTGCGCTGTTTGAAGTGATGGTGACGCTAACGCTTCATTACTAGCTTCATTGCTATTAGGTGTTAATTCTCGGTCAGGGTTTAAAAGTAGCAACAATTTAATGGTGCGTGGTGTTTTGGTTTTTATAAGGGCCAAAGTCAGGGTAAAAGGAAGTAAGGGTCCAGAAATTATGGCTAAAGCTAAAATTAACAACCCTTGCCCAAATTTAAAAGTTGAATGCACTGGGGCTAAAAAAGCATAAACAAGCACGGCAATTGACCAAAAAACTTTAAGCCCGCCACCTAAAGTAAGTAAAGCCGTATGGCTATGGTCTTTTGCATAAGACTGATTTACTTTGGAGGAAGATGCTTCTAAAGAAGAAGTTTTAGGGGTAGCCTGATTCTTAGGGCCGACCGTATTTGGTTTTTGATTGGTGGCGTTTGACATGATGAGCTCGTACGGCGATTAATGCTTGAGTTTGTATATGTTCGGCGTTTTTTTTAGTTTTGTCGAGAAAATTATGTCATCTCATAGCCATATTGCTACTTTAGTATTAACACGCTACTACTTTGATAGAGCCATGCTACTACTTTGATATGGCTATATTTTACGAGAGCTATTTTATGTCTTAAATGACGAGCCTCATAAGTTAATGCCGTCTTTAGGCTATTTGGCCAAATTTTAGTTTGCAGTTTAGCTAGTAAAGTTCCATAATAACAAAAGCATCGCTGTCGGAGTGCCTTTATTTAGGCTGAGACCGAAGTTAAACCAGGATCGGAATTCGTGAACCTGCCCAGGATAATGCCTGCGAAGGAATACAGTGAAGGCGGATAATTCAAATAAGGAACAACATAGTTTGTGGCGACTTAATGTGAGTGCTAGGTAGGATTTATGTCCTATCCTTTAAGTAAGGCTAAGCTCAAAGCTAAAATTAATTAGCTTTGAGTAAGGCTAAGCCAGGCACAAACAACAGGCCAAGTAAAAAGCCAAGTAAAAGGTTAAGCCAAAAGCCACAGCAAGTAGCTTTGGTAAAAATAAGACATGGCTAATTGAGGCAAGGCTAATAAAAAAGCCTAAAGCGCTCGCAGGTGACTAGAAGTGCTTTTAGATGAAGCTTAATTTATTACACTTTGGGCATACCATTAGGTTGACTTAATTACGAATTTAGTTGATGGTAAACGCCAATACTTTAAATAAGCTAGGTTTTTGTGAAAACATAAGTAAGCTAAAAGCTTCTTAAAAAGCCAAAGCCAAGCGCCATAAGCTAAAGCTAAAACAGCGCCCTAAAAATTCTTTATTTGGAGTTCTAGCTAAGTACTAAATATTTAGAACCTAGACCATAGGATCTAGTCTAGTATCTAGCGTCTTCACTATAGAACAAACTTGGTTCTATTCATATTTCTTCCCTACGTAATCCCTTGAGCGGTTTTAGAATCCATTTTAGTTAAAAGCCTATTTGCATTTGAGTAGCTTTTAAGTTTTGGTAATGCTGTAGCTTTTGTAGCTTTAAGTTGTTTAATTTAGCGGTTACAAAGCATTAGTACTAATACTAAGGACTTTAGAGGCAGGCAAATTGCTAGTAGTTTGTAGCTAAATCTTGCTTTAGCACTGGTATTTAGGACTCAAATCTAAAGGCCAAAAGCCAAAAGCCAAAAGCCAAAAGCCAAAAGCCAAAAGCCAAAAGCTAAAAGTTAAAACTTAAGCTCTAAAGCTCTAAAGCTCTAAAGCTTAAGATATAAAATTTAGGATTTAGGTTCGACTAAGCTTGTTTACCTAAAAGGGGGTGGTCTGAGGACTCGTTTGTTTCTTGGGCTAACAACAGAAGCTTCGATTGCTAAACTATTAGACTACGTAATTTTTTAGACAACTATTTTAAATTTAAACCACAATTATTTTTTTCTTCATGGGGAGCAGACATATGTCAGCATCAGTTATCGACAAACGCCAAGCCGCTGAACAAGAGGCTTTACAGCGCCTGCAGCATCTTTCAGGACTTGCATATCCTAACTCAGCTCGAGCTTGGGTCCCATGCCAAACTTCTTCTGGCGAAGTACAGATTCCTGTAAGGCGTATATCACTCACCACGGGGGAACATTTAGATCTTTATGATACTGCCGGGTGTTACGGTAATGGTGAACCTGCTCGTGATTTAGCTCAAGGGGCGCCACTAGTACGTGAAGCTTGGTTAAAAAACAGAACTGACTTAGAAGAAGATGTGGTTGCAGCGCCTAAAGTTGAGGGCTTAAAAACCTCTAGAGTTACCAGAAAAGCCAAAGCTGGATGCGGTATTACTCAGTTAGCTTTAGCGCGTGCTGGCGTGATTACACCAGAAATGGAATACATTGCCGCGCGTGAAAGCGTGGGCGCGGCCAAAGGGCAGGAAATTACCCCAGAAATGGTCCGAGCTGAAGTGGCTGCCGGGCGCGCAGTTATCCCCGCGTCTATTAACCATCCTGAAGCTGAACCAATGATTATTGGGCGTAAGTTCTTAGTTAAAATCAATTCTAATATTGGGAACTCGGCTCTTAGTTCCTCCATCGCGGAAGAAGTGGAAAAAATGGTCTTTAGTACCGTTTATGGGGCTGACACCGTAATGGATTTAAGTACCGGCAAAGATATCCATGCGACCCGTGAATGGATTATCCGTAATTCACCAGTACCAATTGGGACGGTACCTTTGTACCAAGCACTAGAAAAAGTTAATGGTGTAGCTTCTGACCTTAACTTTGCTATCTATAAAGAAACTTTAATCGAACAAGCACGTCAAGGGGTGGATTACTTTACGATCCACGCGGGGTTATTAAAGGCGTTCATTCCGCTTGCGGCAAAGAGATTAACCGGGATTGTGTCTCGTGGTGGTTCGATCATGGCTAAATGGTGCCTTGACCACCTTAAAGAAAACTTCCTCTACACTAACTTTAGAGAAATTTGTGAAGTTTGTGCTGCCTATGATGTGGCTATTTCTTTAGGTGATGGTCTGCGTCCGGGCTCCGTTCATGACGCGAACGATGAAGCGCAGCTGTCTGAACTTAAGGTTTTAGGGGAACTTGCTGAAATTGCTTGGAGCATGGGGGTTCAGGTTCTCATTGAAGGCCCTGGTCACGTGCCACTAAACATGATTCAAGAAAATATGGATCTACAGCTTAAGTTATGCCATGAAGCGCCGTTCTACACCTTAGGCCCAATTGTGACTGATATTGCTCCTGCGTACGACCACTACACCTCAGGTATTGGGGCGGCTGTTATCGGGATGATGGGCACGGCCATGCTTTGCTACGTAACACCAAAAGAACATTTAGGGTTACCAAAACGTGATGACGTTCGTGAAGGGTTGATGGCTTACCGCATTGCAGCTCATGCGGCTGATATTGCTAAAGGTCACCCAGCAGCCCGGGCTCGTGATGACGCAATGAGTAAGGCTCGTTTTGAATTTAGATGGGCGGATCAATTTGCGTTAGCTATTAATCCGGATCTTGCTCGTAAGTACCACGATGAAGACTTACCACAAGAATGTCATAAGCTCTCAGATTTCTGCTCTATGTGCGGGCCTAAGTTTTGTTCCATGAAGATTAGCCGTGAAGTTAGGGATTTAGCTTTTGATAAAGAGCGGGTTAAAAAGCTCCTTGCAAGCAAAGATTAAGGTGGCTTTTATGACCTCTAATACATGTGAGCATGAAAAAGCTCCAGGCTTAGAACCTAAGGCGCTTGAAACACTTGAATTGACTAAAACGCAGATTTTAAATCTCGACATGATGGGCTCTACGCCTAAAAAGATAGTTTTAGTTATCGCCGCTACCGATCCGATAGATGGGGCGGGACTTACCTCCGACTTAAAGACATTAGCAGCTTTTGGGGTGGCTGGCGCCGGAGCGGTCACGGCAGTGACCTGGCAAAACTGTCACCACTTTGGAGGCTTGCAAGCGGTAGAGCCAGCAACGTTAACAGCTGAACTTGAGGCTATTTACGCTGAGTATGGGGCGGCCCGTATTGAAGCGGTAAAAATAGGGGTGATCCCTAATGATAAAACGGCTCAAGTCGTAGTTTCATTTTTAAAGCAATATCAAAGCGACCGTGAGGCTTTAGGCGTCCCAGCTCATGTGATTTGGGATCCGGTTGGTAGTGCTACTAAAGAGGCTACTCAAGCTACTAAAGAAGTTTCTCAAGAAGCTCTGACTGCCCTGCTACTCCAAGGTTCTGTTGATTTGGCCGGGACTAACCAATCTAAAACTTTAACCACCATGTCCTTTAAAAATATTTTAAATGAGATGGCCCAAGTGGTTAGTGTCATTACGCCTAATATTCCTGAAGCTTTAGCGATGAGTGGCTTAACTCCACCAGGTATAAAAACTGCAGGGGATTGGTTTGACTTTTTAACTAAGGTGGCGGTGTTCTTTTTAGACGCTGGGTTTAAACAAATTCTGCTCAAAGGGGGGCACGCAGACAAATTAGGCTTAAGGGACGGGTTCCATTTACCTTGTAACGTGGACTTATTAAGCGATGCAACCCATAACTATTGGTTACTCGACCGTAGAATCATACCGGCCGCAGGCCAGGTGCATGGCACGGGCTGTGCCTTAGCTTCAGCCATGGCGGCGATGCTCGCTGCTAAGAGTACTCGTTTTGATGACCTCTTAAGTGCTGCGGTTATTGCTAAAGCTTTTGTGGTGCGGGGGATTCGTGAAGCGCTTAACGAAAGCCCTGAAGGTTTGGCTAGCTGTGTTAGACGACCTCTTTATTCTCATGAATTGGGGGCGGATTTACCGTACTGCGCTGCTAATCGCGCGGAAGTAGATTGGTTCTTAGCGGGAGAGGCGTTTTTAACTTGTCCATTTAAGCTCGGCTTTTACGTCGTAGTTGATAGTAGTGCTTGGATTGAACGCTTATGTAAGGCTGGAGTTAAGACTTTACAGTTACGGATAAAAGATCCGGTAAAACTCCAGGATAAAGCTTTTATCAAAGCTGAAATCGAACGCGCTGTGGCACTTGGTAAGAAATATGAGGCGCGAGTCTTGGTCGACGACTTATGGCAAGAAGCGGCGGCTTTAGGCGCTTGGGGCGTGCATTTAGGGCAAGAGGATCTCGATACGGCGACTTTGACGCAAATTAGAGCGGCAGGGTTACGTCTTGGGGTCTCAACTCATAGTTATGGGGAACTTGCCCGCGCTTTATTATTAGCGCCAAGCTATGTAGCTTTAGGGCATATTTTTCCGACCCAATCTAAAGTGATGCCGTCAGCGCCACAAGGGCTTTACCACTTACGTTCATACGTCGAAGCCTTAGGGGATAAAATGCCAACGGTCGCAATTGGTGGTATTAAGCTTAATACCGTGGAAGCTGTCGCTAAAACTGGGGTTGGTTCAGTTGCCGTCATTACCGCCATCACTAAAGCGTCAGATCCTGAAGCTGCGGTTAAAGCGTGGCAGGAGGCTTTACATGAATAAAAACGCTAATGATGAACAGGAACTTGAGCCAAAGTCACTAAACGATAACCCAAAGGAAACGGCCGAAGGGGCCAAAGTAGATCGTTACGCTCGCATGCGTATTCCTGGTCTTGATGTGGCTAAGCTTACGCAAAGCCGCATTCTAGTTATTGGCGCTGGGGGCGTGGGCGCTCCGTTACTTATGTACCTTGCAGGTGCGGGGGTTAAACATATTACCGTCTGTGATGGAGATACGGTGTCTTTAAGTAACTTACACCGGCAAATCATCTATCAAGAAGCGCAAATTGGGCAAGCGAAAGTAACTTTAGCGGCGCAGGCGCTAACTAAACTTAACAGTGAAGTTGAAGTTAAAACTCGCGGGTTACTTGAAACTAATGAGCAAGTGCTAGAAGCCATGGGGCTTGGGGGCACTGTCGCCTTAGAGCCGAATGTTGCATCAAAGCAAGTTGCTTTAAAACCAAAAGTAGATTTAGCCTCTACTGAGCTAAAGCCTCAAACTGCGGTCGTTGATTTAGTCATCGAATGCACGGATAACGCTAAATCTATGCGTAGGACTCATGACCTATGCTTAAAGCATCACGTACCTTTAATGTTGTTATCAGCAGAAGGGACTGATTTTGCGGTGATGTACTACGACTTTAAAAATCCTGATTATGTAAAAAAATACGGCTGTTTAGGCTGTGTGGGGTATACGCCACTTTTAGGGCGGGCTTTTCCGGGGATCTTAGGGCCTGCAGCCGGCATGGCTGGAGTCTTTGCTGCCGGTGAAGTGATTAAACTTTTAGGGGGGCTTAAGAGCAAGCTTTACGGCTCCATGGCTTATTTTAGAAATGGTGAGTTAGCGTATTTTGAGCTCGCGTCTGACGATAAATGCTTAGTGCATAATGCGTAATACGCAATGTAATACGTATTACGTAATACACAATACGTAGCTTTGAGGTGGGGCAATTTGCTTACGATGCTTATAGGAAGCTTAGGCGGTAAGCGAGCATGAGTAGTTCTCATGCACACTTAAATAAGTTGCTTGCATGAGCGCTTATTAAGTTGCTTACAGGAGTGCTTAAACAACACAAATTAAAAGAACAGTAGCGATATGATTATTTATGTAAATGGGGCGCCACAAGAAACTTCGGAGCAAGTTTTAGGGGGCGTGCTTAAAGAAATTCCGGGGGTACCCGAAACCTTTGCGGTAGCTGTGAATGGAAAAATTGTCCCTCGCAGCAAACATCAAGAGTTCGTGATTAACGCAGGTGATAAAATCGAAATCTTTGCACTAATGGCTGGAGGTTAAAAATGACAGAGATGAATAAGCAAGAACACGCAGTAAGTCCATTACTCGCTTCTTTAGGTGATAAGCCACTAAATTTAGGTGGGGTCGAATTTACGTCTAGATTTTTTACCGGGACCGGTAAATTTGCGAATGCCGATTTATTAGCTAAGGCTGTAGTTGCATCTGGGACTCAATTAGTCACTATGGCGGTAAAACGCTGTGATTTTAAAAATGGGAGCGACGCGATTCTACCGGCTTTAAAAAAAATTCCAGGCATTACGTTATTACCTAATACCTCTGGGGCGCGTACAGCCAAAGAAGCGATTTTTGCGGCGCAGTTAGCTCGTGAAGCTTTAGGGACCCGTTTTGTGAAAGTCGAAATTCATCCTGACCAGCGTTATTTGCTACCTGATTCCGTTGAAACTTTAGAAGCCGTTAAGGAATTAGTAGCGCAAGATTTTATCGTCTTACCATATTGCGCTGCAGATCCAGTTATTTGCCATCGTTTAGCTGAAGCCGGGGCGCATGCGGTGATGCCTTTAGGGGCGCCAATTGGGAGTAACCAAGGGCTCACCACTAAGAGCATGTTAAAAATCATCATTGCCCAAAAGACGGTACCTGTAGTGGTTGATGCCGGCATTGGGGCCCCATCTCAAGCGGCTGAAGCTATGGAAATGGGGGCGGATGCCGTTTTAGTAAATACTGCGGTTTCAGTTGCCACCAATCCGGTTGCTATGGCTACCGCCTTTAAGTATGCAGTTGAAGCTGGCCGTGCTGCTTATTTAGCAGGCCTTGGAGCGATTAGTGAAGTAGCTCATGCCACTAGTCCATTAGAAGCATTTTTAGCGGAAGAAGGTCTTTAGGTCAAACTAAGTACGTAAAGGATTATTACCATGAGTTTTTACGATGAAATTACTAAGGTTAATATCATGGATTACGCCCGTGAAGTTGACCTTATGACCGATAATGACGTTGCCCGCGCTTTAGCGCGAGCCCGCCACAACGAACAACTTGAGCTAGGGGATTTTATGGCTTTAATTTCTCCAGCCGCAGCGCCTTACCTCTCTGACATGGCGGTGCTAGCTCAACGTTTTACTAGACAGCGCTTTGGGAATGGGGTAAGCATGTATGTGCCTCTTTATTTGACTAACCTTTGCACCAATAATTGTCGTTACTGTGGTTTTGCGGCTCATAATAAGTTTCCGCGCCGCGTTTTAACGGCTGCTGAAACTAAGCAAGAATGTGAAGCTATTAAAGCCATGGGTTATGAAAACATCCTCGTTGTTACTGGGGAAAATGAACGCCGCGGGGGCATGGATTACTTTAGAGAAATGCTTCCTATTGTGCGGGAATATGCTTCTTACCTTTCGATGGAAGTGCAACCTTTAGATACTGAAGATTACCGTGAACTAAAAACCTTAGGTTTAGATGCGGTCATGGTTTATCAAGAAACCTATGATCCTGCTTGCTATAAAGAAAACCATCTAAGTGGCAAGAAAACCGACATGCGTTATCGTATGGAAACCCCTGAACGTTTAGGGGATGCGGGGATCGATAAAGTTGGAATTGGGGCGTTATTAGGGCTGTTTGATTGGAAGGCGGATACCATCGCACTAGCTAGGCATTTGCTCTACATGAGACAGCATTATTGGCAAACTAGAATGAGCTTGTCATTCCCGCGTTTAAGACCAGCAGCTGGTGGTTTTGAGCCGGTAAGTCCGGTAAATGATCGCCAAATGATCCAAACTTTATGCGCATGGCGTCTGTTTGACCATGAACTTGAAATCTCAATTTCTACCCGCGAAAGCAGAAGATTTAGAGATGTAATTGTGCCAGTGGTTATTACTGCTATTAGCGCCGGCTCTTCGACTCAGCCAGGTGGGTACGCGGTAGACCATCATGATTTACCACAGTTTATTATCAATGATGATAGAAGCGTTCAAGAAGTAACGGCCGCCTTAAAGCAATCAGGCTTAGAACCTATCTTTAGGGAAACAAGAAGCTCGATTGTGGCATAAGAAATGGTGTTAAGTGAAGTGGTAAAACTGCACTTAAGTGGCAAACCTGCGGTTAAGCAGTAAACCTAGCAGAGGTTTAAAACCATAAAACTGCAGAAGTTAGGAACCACCAAAAGCTACAGAAGTCTAAAAAGTTTGAAACCACAAGGTAAAAACTTAAAAGAAAAATGGATTGGTTGTTAGCTGTGACTACCTTACGGAGTTCATACGTGAGCTTCGTAAGGAACAGTATGGGGATGTCATTGACCATTATTTCCGTCTTGGTAAGTATCTCAATCAGAGAGATACCTTCGCTGTACGTAGAATGGCAGATGGTTATTTGAAGCTGATGTATCCAGACGGAAGTTTTACCAAGGAAGAGGTAGAATAAGTTCTTCAGATTTCGTTGGAGATGCGCCGCCGTGTAAAAGAGCAGCTCAAGAAGCTGGGCAGTATGGAATTCTACGATGTAAACTTCTCCTACATGGATAATGAGACCTTTGAGGAGCACTATGTTTCCGTACCTGAGCAAGGTGGCGGAAAACTCATTCCAGAAGGAATGTGCAATCTAGGACAGGTTTACACTGTATCTTAGGGCAAGAGTGGCATGCTTGGTGTATTCCGTTTGGAAAGCCAGATGCTTCCGGGTAATGGAAAGTTTGAGAAAACAGGTATCGGTAGCGACCGTGAGGCAAAGGAATCCATAAACACTGCTTTTAATTTTTTGAAGGCAAATGGGAATCGTATCAGTGGAGCTATCAGTACCATAACAAAAGATTATTTTATCAACTATCAGGATTTGCAGGGTATCGGTATGACTGGAAAGTTGTCCCTTCATACACTGATTGCAATGTGCTCCATTGCACTTGGAAAGCCAACACTGAGCGGTCTTGCTGTACTTGGCGAAATCAGCATCAGTGGAACCATGATGAAGGTGGACGAGCTAGCAAATTCTCTGCAGCATACCAATGATACCAATGATACCAATGATACCAATGATACCAATGATACCAATGATATCATTGATACCAAAATCCTGAACCTGATCCGGGAAAATCCTTCCATCACGCAGACTGAGTTGAAAGAAAAATTGCAGGTGTCCATCGTGACCGTAAAGCGGTTGATGGCTGATCTGCAAAAGCGAGGCCTGATTGAGCGGCAAGGTTCTAGCAGGAAAGGAAAATGGATCATTATCGGTCAGAAGGAGTAGCAGAGGGCAGAGTTAAACCTAAAACAGATCATAGCCCGGCTGAGCGAAGAATTCACCGGTGATAACCGCAAGCTGGTATTTTGGTATGATGACAAGGCGGATTTTGCAGAGGATATTGATTCTGTAGGCATCAAGTTTATGGTTAAACGTTCAAATGAACAACCACTGCCTAAGGTAGCTTAGTCTAGCTCCAACCAATTAAAACGACCTTGATAGCCCGCCTCTGTTAGCGGGCTTTATTAAGTAGCTTAATGTATTAAGCTTGGTCATTTAAGCTTAAGCGCTTTTTTGCTCTAATAGCATCGATATCCGGTACTATGATAGAGAGTAACCCAGTAAGGACAGCGGCGATAGTTACAGCCCACATTGTGTATTGTAGACCCCATGTATCCCCGATCCAGCCAAAAATAGGTGAGGTAATCCCACCAAACGTAATACCTAAACCAATGGTGATACCTGAAGCAAAACCCATACGGTTACAGAGGAACTTTTGGCCCATAACCATAGACACGCTTAAAGTACCATAGATAGAAACGGCCGCCGGAATTAAGATGATGGTGGACAACAAAGCGTTTGGCATTAAACAAAAGAGGGCTAAGAAGGGCACGGAGAGTAGAGCGGCTGCACATTGTACCTGTTTAAACCCGAAGCGATCGGCTAAAGCCCCGCCTGCTAAACTAGCCACCGCAGCACAAGTTGCCACGATAGTTAAGTTTAAATTAGCAGCTTGCGGTTCGAGGTTAAACTTTTCCATAAAATAAAGTGGAATAAAAGAAGTTAAACCAAAGAGCACGCTCGATCTAAAGAAGATCATTAAAGTTAAAATGGAGAAGCCAAAATAATCATCTTGTTCGGACGCTTCATGTTTGCGTCGTTTAATTTCAGAACGGGCTAATTGAGTGTAGTGCCTATTACGGGAGATAAAGAAAATCCCAGTTATAATAGCCGGAAGCCCAATAGCCATAATCCCTGGTAAACCAAATAATAAGGTAGCCCCTGAAATTACTAATGGACCGGCGGCAAAGCCTAAATTCCCACCCACAGAGAAGATACTAACCCCACGGCCTTTGTGTTCTTTAGAAACAGCATTAGCGGTTTTACCACCTTCAGGGTGGAAGATTGCAACCCCAACGCCACTCATAGATATGAGAATAAAGAGTAACCAAAAGTCGGTTACAAATCCTATGAACATCAAACCAGCAGCTGCAGTAAGCATCCCGGTTGCCATTAAATATGGGCGTGGTTTTAAGTCGCTAATAAAGCCTATAATCGGTTGCACAATAGAAGACAACAAGGTTGAGGCTAAAACCAATAACGAAACTTCCATGTTAGAGTGGAGTCTACCACTAGCAAAAAGTACAGTTAAGGCGGCCCCGATAGAACCTTGGCAGATGTCGGTCGCAAAGTGACCAATCATGAGGTAGTAGTTTTCTTTATACCGATTGAGATGGGTATGAAGGTCAAATGCGCTCATTGATATAACTCCAATAATGGTACGCAAAACGAAAAGTGATTCTAAAAAATTTGGATTTGTTTTTGTGGTTGGTTTTTGTAGTTTGTGGGTTGCAAGCTACAAACTCCAAGTTCGAAAAACGTTGCTAGAAACCATGATGATGATCACATTATATCATAAGCGTAAGATATGAAGAATTGAGAATTTATGGCACTTTTGACAAAAACGAAGCCAACTGTAAGTTTGACCAGCGCTGACGGTTTTTTATGTAAAATCCCTGTAAACCTAGAGCTTTAATAAAAATCTAGTGGAATTTCTAAACTTTAGTACTATTTTCTGTAAAAACTCATAAACTTTTATCAAAATCGTGTATAATAGTTATGTTTTAAATAGGAGTGGTGGAAACACCTGATAGGTTAATTTTTAGTAAGAGAGGTAGGATTATGCGTAGTATTGAAATCGAGTATATCCTAAAGAATGAGGAAGGTAAGGAAGTGGCTAGGTTTTCAGATATCGAAGAGGCAAAGCAGTACGATAGAATGCTGACTGCTGCAGAGGAAATTTTTTCACTTCTTGGTAACATCAAAGAACTCGATTCAGTAAAGGAAGCGATTAAAGACGACATTTCATTCCAAATTGCTAAACATAGTGATGAAATTATGGATATCTTAGGATCTGTTCGCGGACGTAAAAGTAAAACTACGGCTAAACCAACATCTAAAGCTAAAGTCAAAGCTGATAGCCTCGCTCAAGCATCAGACGGTAATGAATCTTTAGAAAACCAAGATGCAAAATCATTAGCAGTTGAACAGACTTCACTAAGCGACGACGCTCTCAACACTTTAAACAGTCCAAATGTAGAAGCGCCAGTAAGCAAGGTGCAAGAAAATCTCGATTCTAACTCTAACGCCTTAAATCAAGATGAAACTGCAGCTCTCGCTAAAACTCAAGCTACGCCTTCAAATTCAACTACTCCTAGTAAAGGCCGAGGGCGTCCGCGCGCAGTCGCCTAGGCAATGCCTTTGGTGTAAAAACAAGCCTCAAGAGTGTTAAATTGCGTCCTTGGGTTAATATACGGCCACGTGTGGCCGATATTTATCTAAAATCTCCAAGAAGACTCCTTCCTCTTTAGGTGGGAGATGAATTGGTTTTTGGGTAGTAAGTACGCATGAATAAAAGAATTTTGTAAAGAATGGCTAAAACAAAGGCTT
>UQCV01000057.1 GCA_900539665.1 uncultured Succinivibrionaceae bacterium
ATTAAACAGCATTTTGAGATTGGCGAAAATCTACATTTTTAAGTTGACTTTTACACTTTTAACTTCACCGTAAGCCATAAACTAACTACTAACTAACACTTCAAAATTAGTTTCCCCGATGTTTGGAACCACGTTTAAAAAAAAATCTATCTGTTAAAGAATGTCCCAAACTGCGCCCAAATGACCAATTTTTGATATTTTTTAAAACTCGCCTCTTAATCTTTTAGATTTAATTTCAACTATGCCCGATTTAGTTATTCAAATTTTTTGAATAACACCCAGAACAAACTTTAAATATTTTCAAATAAAAGCTTATTTAAATTTGGATTTAGATCCAAACTTAAAGCTTGCTTTAAACTATAACTTATTTAAAAAATACGATTTTTTCTAGCCTCACAGCCAAAAACATGAGGCCTACTCATAAAACTCACCCTCTATTAAGCATAAAACATAATATAATCAACGACTAAGATTTTACTTTACCTTGCATAATCACTTCTCACCTATTTCTTATTAACTCCCTTATTAATTCCTTTATTCACTCCATTTTAATTTACTTATTCAAAAACATTATTTAAACACGGGAATAAGGGTTCATCTTTTTTTATTTAAGTTTATTACAATTTGTTTCATGAATATTTAAATAAAACCGACTTTAATGCACTAACTATTAAAATCAAAAATGCCGTCAAGCCCAAACCCCTTAAAATATGTTATTATTAAAAAACTAAAAATTATTAATTAGAATACCAATATTATTAGAACTTATAAAAACGACAGAGGTAATACTATGAGTGACTTTTTAGGTACTCTTTGCAATTCCAAACTGCTAAGAGCTGCATTAAAGGATGCAGAGCTCCCAGCTTTAGAATTAGGCTTAGAAAAGCTAACGGAATTAGTTGAAGAAAAACGTAATGACGAAAAAGAAAAGCAGCGTCAAGACGCCAAAAAGCTTGAAATCCTAAACAATATCAAGTCGCTTATGCATAACAACAATTTGTCGATTTCTGATTTAAACGAATTACTAAACACTCAAACCTCCACCCCCAAGACCATCAAGCGCAATGTCCCTGCTAAATATCGCTTTACTGACGTTTTAGGTCAGGAACTAACTTGGACTGGACAAGGTCGGACTCCAAGAGCTTTTTTGGAATGCATGAAACGGGAACAAAAAGTTTGCGACGACTATCTCATCAAAAAAGATGGCAAAAACTAGCACGACCTCATCATCTACTTAAGTAAAGCTTAGTAACACTCTTTTAAGCCCAAGCTAAATTTCTTACTCCTAAGCTTACTCTTAGTAATTTCTTTAAGCTTGCCCCAAGTTTTTATAAAAACGTTATACTATGAGGCAAGCTTTTTATTTACCCATATTTTTTTCCGGCGAGCGTTTTCTCGCACCAGGACTCGTTATGACATACCGTATCATCGACACCTTGACCCTAGCAGCTCTCATCTTAGGGATCTTATTTTTTAGCTTTTATTCCGATGAGCTCATGGATATTTCCACTCAAGTTTGGTTTTTAAACCGCCCTTTAATTGATGCCACTAGAGGTTATGAATTTGAATTTTTAACCGCCAATTTTGCCCACTTCGATTGGCATCATGCCCTCGAAAACATCATCGCCTTAGTGCTTATTTGGTATCTATTCTTTAATGCCGAAATCAACACTTCATTGCATAAATTAACCTTACTCTTTATCCCGATGTTTGGGACGACTTTTGGGGTGTACCTCTTTGATAATGTCAATGTCTATGGAGGCATGAGTGGAGCTCTGCATGGGCTTGCAACCGGAGCTGCATTGATTCGTTTTATTAAAGGCAAAGAATTTATCGCCTTTGCAGTTTTAATCGCGATCATCGTTAAGGTCGTAATCGATTTCTACTTCCCAGCGCTATCGTTTAACAACCTCACAAGTAGCCTCTATGGCTCCACTATGGCTTTAGATCTCGGGCCGAAGGCTAACTTTAGTGTTTGCGCAAGTTCGCACTTAGCAGGCGCTCTCAGTGGCTGTTTGATTGCCGCTTTACTTCTTATCGGTCAAGCTGTGCGCCCTAAAAAGATGAGTTAAAAAGGCCATTTACTTTTTTTGGGGCTTTTGGCTTTTTACTCACTTTTAATTACTAACCCATGAGGTCCGCTTGTAATCTTAGCCTTATGGGTTTTATTTTTTTCTGTTACAGGCCGTCTTTTAACAAAATTCCCTAACTTAAAAACGACAAGCCAGGAGCGCATCCGCCACCTAGTTTGTCCTCTTAGATTAGATTTAACCCCAATTTAGCTAATTTATTTTTTAGGTTTTAAAGGCCTGCTAATTCAGCATTTACCGCCTTAAGAGCCGCAATTGGGTCTAGTGCCTTAGTAATTGGCCTACCCATTACTAAGTAGCTAGAACCAAGCTTAATCGCATCAGCTGGGGTTACTACACGAATTTGATCGCCAAGTTCTGCATTACGTGGACGAATACCTGGAGTTACCAACTTAAAGTCTTGCCCTAAGTGCTGTCTTAACATTGCCGCTTCACGCGCACTGCATACTACACCGTCGAGTCCGCAATCACGAGTTAAAGTCGCTAAACGTAATACTTGTTCTTCTAGCGGACAAGTAATCCCTACGGCTCTAAGCTGTTCTTCATCCATGCTAGTAAGTACGGTCACGGCTGTTAAGAGCGGACGCTTAGCACCATATGGTTCTAAAGCTTTAACCGCAGCTTCCATCATACGAGGCCCGCCTGAAGCGTGAACATTCACCATCCAAACCCCTAAATCTGCCGCTGCGGCTACCGCGCGAGCTACAGTATTAGGAATATCATGGAACTTAAGATCTAAAAACACCCCAAAACCGCGATTTTCAAGGCTTTTTACAAAACTTGGACCCATGTGGGTAAACATTTCTTTACCTACCTTAAGGCGACACATAGTTGGATCTAAGCCATCCACAAGTTTTAGGGCTTGT
Source organism: uncultured Succinivibrionaceae bacterium (assembly GCA_900539665.1). GTDB lineage: Bacteria > Pseudomonadota > Gammaproteobacteria > Enterobacterales > Succinivibrionaceae > WG-1. The sequence goes on from UQCV01000057.1 coordinate 2,957, forward strand.
GCTTCGGTCGCAAAATCAAGCGCCACAATAACCTTTGGGTCAATATTTTGAGTCATATTTTAGATTCCTGACATTAGTTTTTAAACTTTGGGCACAGAACAATCTCTGTCACTACCACCGCGTGGATCCGTAGCAGCAATATCATCATACGGTACCATGGTTTCCCAGCGATGACAACTTGGGCAATACCAAAAGAACACCTGGGATTTAAAACCGCACTTTTGGCAACGATATCTCGCGTTACTTACGCTATAGGCTTCAATTAACGAACGTAGATCACCCATGCTTTCTTGCGCTTTAGGGCCTAAAGCATCGAGTTTGTAATTAAAAAGACGGGAGAACAACAACACGTGCGGAGTACGGCGCAAACAATTAAGCAGGAATTCTTCCGCTTCTTGTTTTTCGTTAAGTTGTTCTTTAAGGTCAACCACCGCAAGCATCACTGAAACTGAAGAGGTTGAGGCTAACCATGAATGTAGGATTTCAAGCTCCCCTTTTAAATCCTGCGTGGGAAAGCAACGAGGCAATAACTCTAAGGCTATTTGTACCATTTCAGGCGCGCTTTGCACGAAATCAGATAAAAAGGCAATAGCTTTTTCCGGGTGATGCTGTTCTAAGGCGATGCGCGCAAGTTTAATATAAGCGCGGGCACAGTCCTTATTAACCATAACCGCCCGTCTAAAGTAGTCAGTTGCGGAAATCAAATTGTGCTTTAGATACTCGTCTGTAGCAAGTTCGCAATAAAATTGCGCTTCCGCTACTTTTACCGAATTACCCAAAATGTTTTTAAAGCGGTTCACGACTTCAAGCGCTTTATGCCATTCTTTTTCTTGCTGATAGAGCTTAATTAAAAGTTTTACGGCGCGCGTGCGTTCTGAATTATAAGAAATTAGTTCCGTTAAAATTTCTTCAGCTTTACTTAAAAGCCCCGCCGACATAAAGTCAGTCGCAAGTTCTAAGAGTGCAGTGGAGCGCTTAACAGGTTCTAAGCCTTGAGTTGTGAGCATAGAAGTGTGGAATTTAATCGCGCGTTCAAGTTCCCCACGTTCCCGAAAAAGAGCCCCTAACGCTAAGCTTTCTTCAAAGGTATGTTCGCCTAAGGAATCATAATACTTAATGAATTCATCGACCGCATTGTTGCGGTCCTTTTTAAGGAAGTAATTAATCCCTCGCATAAAACTACGAATATTACTACTCTCACGGGTGTCCGAGCTCTTACTCCGAGCGCGACTTCCCATGTAATAGCCGTAAAAAGCGGCAATAGGTAGTAATAAAAACAATAGTTCTAGCATATGTAAAGCGCCTATCCTAAGCTTTTAACTCTTAAATCTTCCTGATCTGAGTCTTAAGCTTAGAGCCATTACCTCAAAAGTTGGTTAAGTTGGCCTAAGTTAATTTAGTGAAGTTACGACTTAAGCTTATTTTGGGTTGCTAGTAGCGCTAGCATGATCAACAGCAGTTGTAGCTTCCACAGTTACCTCTTGGTCTTCGTACTGCTTAAGACGACGCTTTAACTGACTGCAGCTTAGACGAAGTTTTACGCAGATATAAAGCCAACATAAACTGATAAAAACAGCCCCTGCCACAGCAGCACACGACATCACCGCTGCTAAGGTCGTATTTAGCTTCACAAACCAGAGGTTGATTACAACCTCAGAGCTGTTTGCCGCCCCTAGAGCTAAAGCAAAAATTCCGGCTAAAACAACCACCAGAAGATAAATGAATTTGCAAATTTTTGTAAACATAATAATGCGCCCTAAGAGCCTTTAATCTTAACTTATTAGAATGAGGCCATTTTAACACACAAAGAGCCTATTAGACAATTAAATCACCCGCCGTCCTCTTAGGTCTTAAGCGCTTTGGTAAGCCCTTAAACCCTTGTATTTGGAGCTTAAAATTAAACTTTGATTAGGCGTTTTTACCACCCTAATTGAATCTAAAACCACCGTAAACGACTTGTAAAATCCCCAAAAGCTTACCAACTTTTTACAAACACTTGGCGTAAAACTTTGATGCATACCACCTACCCACCTTAAAAGCACTTTGACAGCGCTTTAAAAACTCTCTTAATCATTTTAAGAGTTATTTTTGACACGGTATTAACATTTTTGATAATTATAATAACCGTCTTGCGGTTTTACGTTTATACTAAACCCTAAGAATTTACCTAAAAACACGTGGTTTTAAGCCATCAAATAAAAAGAGGAGTAGGCCCCTTAATTTAATGAACTCAGCTCATTAGTTAAAACCAACATCCTTTGATAAACGTGTTTTTCTAAAATTCTTACTGTTTTTAAAACACAAGGAGGCTTTATGCTTATTGAATTTCGCATTAATGGTTTTATGGCCTTTACTAGTGAGCAGGTGTTAAGACTCAGCCGTAATCGCGGAAATGAAAACCCTGAGATGTATTTTGAAGCTGGGGGCACGACCTTTTTACGCACCGCTGCTATTTACGGTACTAATGGCAGTGGCAAATCAACTATCGTAACCGCTCTTTCCCTCATGCGCGCCTTAGTTTTAAGATCTGGCCTTGATAGCACTAAAGAAATCTTAGAACAAATTTCAGGTTATGCTCGTGATACAGCTTCTTTTGCCGTTGAATTCATGGCTGACGATGTTAGATACCGTTATGGTTTTTCCGTCAAAAACAAGCTCATCACTAACGAATGGTTACAAGCCTCACCTCAAGGCCGAACCCAACGCCTCTTTGAACGTGTGTTTAACGCAGACTCCCAGACCTCAACTTATACTTATTTTGGTCGCTTGCAAGGTGAAAAGAAGCATTGGGAACGCGCCACTAAAAACGACACTCTCTACCTTGGAACAGCAATTGTGGCCGGCAGTAGCCAACTTGCTCCGGTAAAAAAGTGGTTTGCAGAACTTGGGGTGGTTAGCGATACAACGGGCCCAGAATTTACCGGTGACTTCTATTTACGAGAAAAAAATGCTGGAGTTTTAATCTTAAACTTCCTTAAAGCGCTTAACATTGGCATCACCAACTTAAAAATTGGGGATCGCGCCATCGGGGGGAATAATGATTTTACTTGCGATATTCCACTCGAAGCTTTAGATATTACCTTAACGCATGAAAATCCAGATGGCACCACTTATGAACTGCCACTTAAGTGTGAATCCGCAGGGACTAAACGTTTGGTAGCGTTAGCTGGCCCTATCGTCTATGCCTACTACACTGGCCAGGTAATATGTATCGATGATTTAGATCTCCATCTCCATCAAAAGGTATTTAGCTTTTTAGCTAGCCTCTTTAATGACACTACGAGTGGCCACAATGGACAGCTAATTTTTACCGCCCATAATACCTCGATATTAAATCAAGAAAGATTTAGACGTGATGAAATTTGGTTTTGTGAAAAATCACCTGAAAACGTCTGCTCTTTGCGCCCGCTTACCGACTTTAAACCACGTAAAGACAGCGATGACATCGAACAAAACTATCTTACCGGCAAGTACGATATCGTGCCTTATGTTATAAACTTGTAACGAAGCTTTTAACATAAAGTTATGCCCCAAAACATTCGTGCAAGAAGCAACAGTTTTGGGGCGTTTGGGCTTAATCTAGAAGAGAAATACATCTACTCCTAGCTTCTTAAATATGGACTAAACTTACTGTTTACTGCTTATAACCATATACCTTTACTCGCATAAAATCATAACCATCATCACCACGAGCCGGTATCTTTAGTGGACACTTCGAATACACAACCGCTTGGTAACCGGCTTCAATACCTTCACCATAGAAGCGATTGGTACGTAAAGTTAGGATTGGCATATCTGTTTCATATTCCATATCGGTTAAAGAATCGATGTTTTGGTAAGTAGGTTTTAAGATAGACTTTGTACCTTTAGGCGAAATCAACTCAATTTGCAACAAGCTCTTATGTTTAGCTTTATAATCGTTACGCACAAAATTTGCGACTTTGCAATCCGCGGAAATATCTTCACGGTCGTTATCGTAAACAAATTCATCGCCAATTTCGAGATACACCGAATCGGTTACATGGTACATATTAGAGCTACCATAGCCTAAATATCTATCTTCGTAATCAAAGTCGCATACATACTTGTAACCTGACCCAACCTTAAATTCTCTACATAAAGTACCACTTCCTGTAAAGAGAACTTGACCACGGTTTTGCGCGGTACGATTTGCACATTCCACCCCTTCATTGGTGTAGGCATCAACATCACAATTACGAGCTAATTGAACCGCTTTAAAAGCGTCTGGAAGCCCGAAGCCATAACGAATGCTAGATCGAATCCCAGCGTCATTAGTGACCCAGCCGTCATCAAGCACTAATTCTTTACCATACCATGGAACGACCGTTTTAATTACGTTACCTGGGGCTAAAACAGAATCTTCATCCGTTCTAGCAGCGCGCATTAAGATATAACGCACTTGGTCCGGATCTAGTTTTGGGTTGGCTTCAAGCATTAAAGCCACAATACCACTAATCCCAGGCGCGGCCGCTGAAGTCCCATTAAACGAAATGTTGTAGTTACAATTCTTATTTTCTGCTACAGAGCCATTTTCAAAAGCATTCCCTAATTTGCCCTTATAAGCATAACCAGCCTCACACCCACTCAAATCAGTGGTAGTAATTTGTGGCCCGATGGCATTTTTAGTTTCTAAATTAAGGCCTCCACCTAAACCGGTAACCCAAATGTGCCCGCCGGCCGTTGAATAGCTAGCAATATTCCCATCGGCAGCCGCCGCTGCGACTACAATGCTTTCAGGGTGAATAGAAATGGTGGAACCTTGCAAAAATAGACAATTAGAGTTTATGCCTAAAGTGTTACAACTTGCATCTGCCCCAGAAAGGGTTTTAGAATAAAAGTTACCAGCAGAAACTACCATGACTTTGTTTTGGGCGGCAATTTCATCAAGAAGCATCCATTCAGCCGAGCTGATGCTTTGGCCATATTCAAGTTTAACCCAACTGTTATTAACCACTCTAACGTTATTGTTTTTAAGAACATACTTACTAAAAACATCAGCAAAACTATAGTTTACAGCAACATAGTTAAGGCCACTTAAGCTCGCCCCGAAAGCAATCCCGCGGCTACCCAAAAAATTTCCCCCACTAGAAGCTATAATACCAGCAACAGAAGTGCCGTGACCAACACCTGGAGTATATGAATCAAGATTTGGGGTGGTGTCGTGAGTTTTGTTTTTTAAGTTATAAGTGGTGCTTACATCAACATTACCGACTAAGTCTTCATGCTTGATTTCCATATCAGCATCAACTACTAAAACCCCTACACCATGTCCATTAAACCCACTTTTCCATACAGGTACTACGTTGTAGTCGACCCCGGCTTTGATATCAGTGCTATTAGTCGCAAGATCGTAACCCTTATTTTGCACGTGCCAGGCTTTAGCAAGCAACGGATCGGTCCCTATATACAACTTCTTAGTAATCCAATTACCTGAAAAATTCTGAATCTTGATGTTTTCCACTAATTCAGACATGGTCAAATCAGGATTAAGGATATATCTTTCTCTCGGATAATAAAAGAAGGCCTTAACTTCACGCTCGCCATCATCGGTCGTAGCTATGGAGTTCGTAGACCGAAGTTCCTTGATTTTCATGGTAACGTTGATCACAGAACCGTAATGCAGATTATTATCATCTACCGCTTCAAATTCATCAGATGTACCTAGTAATATTCTTTCTTCACCTGACAGCACGTCAAACAAAAATGCGTCAGCATATTTAGATGGTACCGAGGTTTCATGAGTCGTATCATCTTCTGTACAAGAATCATCAGTGCAATAAGAATTGTCTTCCCCAGATGATGAGCCACCGTCGCTACCGCTACTTCCGCCGCCACCACCGCCACAAGCGGAAAGGGTTAAGCCGCCGACCGTAAAACCTCCGAGCATAAGCATTACTTTGGTTAGTTCATTTAAATCCATACATCGATCCCTTTTGTACCTAGTCTGAACAATTACCTAGTACCTAAGCTCATCTTTGGTTAAAACTTCGGTTTAATGAAGCCTTAAACATTTATTTAACCTTTATTTTTATAACTGTTTAGGCTCTATTTTTTTATAATTTTTGCTTTAAGTTTTATTATATTTGAGGTAATTGCCGTCAATTTCAAACAGTAGGTAAAATCTTGTTTTTTATTATTTTTTATTATTTTTTATTATTTTTCTTTCTAGTTTTTATTGATAGATTTTGGCTTTTTTAATTTTTGTAACAATTAATGTTTATTTAATAATTTTTGTTGTTTTGAGGAAAACCTCCTCTTTTGTACCGACTATGCGAATACATCAAAACATGGATAAAATTATAGAAAAATTCAACTTCAACAAACGTCTTTTATGCCACAAGATTATACATTGACTTCCATTTTTATTTAAGAAAACGTTTTCAATCACGCCAAAATACTAAGGGCTAGATGAATTTTTCTCTAAAGTCCAACATAAGCTTACCAATGACCGCCCAAAGCCCCCCAATAGCCACCTAATTCCCTAATTTTCCCAAACGAACGACACCTATTTCACTTTCACTTTCGTTTTAGCTCTAACCTCACTAGCCTCACAACTTTTAGCGCTGCAGTTTTGCGGTAAACTCGCTCTAAATTGCGACTTTACCCATAATGATCTAAAATGTGACCGCTAGCGGTGAGGCTTTTCTGATGGTCACGTAAGACTAAAATGTAAAGCACCTCAATTTCCACAGTTAAAACCTCTAAATAGCTCCGTTTACTTAGCTTATTGGTAGTTTTGGGCCTAGTTTCATTTGTTTATCCGTCCTCTAAAACAAAAAAGAGTCAATATGTACGCTAATACCATCGAACTCCTTGCTCCTGCCAAAAATATAGAATGTGCCCGCGCCGCTATTGCTAGTGGAGCCGACGCTGTTTACATCGGCGGTCCATCTTTTGGGGCTCGCGTTAATGCGCCTAATTCCCTTGAAGACATCAAGGAACTTTGTGCCTACGCGCATGAGTTTGGGGTCAAGATTCACATTACCCTCAACACCATTTTGAACGACAGTGAACTTGAAGCTGCACGTGAAATGGCCTTTAAACTTTATGAAGCCGGAGCTGACGCCTTAATTATTCAAGACCAAGGACTTTTAGCTGGACCTCTTCCGCCTCTTGAGCTCCATGCTTCAACCCAACAAAACAACGATACTCCTGAAAAAATCAAATACCTTGAAGAACTCGGGTACACCCAAGCAGTATTAGCACGTGAACTTTCTATAAATGAAATCAAAAAAATTCATGCCGCCGCTAAAAACATCAAGTTGGAGGCCTTTGTGCACGGTGCTCTTTGCGTGGGGGTTAGCGGACGTTGTTATCTTTCTTCTGCCTTAACTGGGCGTAGTGCTAACCGTGGTGAATGCGCACAGTTATGTCGCGTAAAACAAAGTCTTTATCTTGCCGACGGCACGGCGCTCGCTAAAGATCGTTATCTACTATCGATGCGCGATTTAAATCAAACCAAAAACTTAGCGGAACTCATCGACGCCGGCATCAGATCATTTAAGATTGAAGGACGTCTAAAAGACGAAAGCTATGTCCGTAATGTAACAGCTTGGTATCGCCAGGCTATTGATAAGGTTTTGCCTCAATTTCCGGAGCTACGTCGTAGTTCTTATGGAACTTCTATCCTTTCCTTCACCCCTGATGTAAGCAAGAGCTTTAATCGTGGTTTTACGGAATACAACACCCACGAAGAAAAAGAAAATTTTGCCTGTTTTGATGCTCCTGGTTTTGTGGGCACTAGAGTAGGCAAACTTGAACGGATGCAAGGACATTTACTAAAGCTTAATCTCGTTCGCGGGACCACTTTACATAATGGCGACTCCTTAAATTATTACGATGCCCAAAAGGAATTACACGGTTTTAGAATCAGCAAGATGCTAGACGACACAACCGCTGAAGTATTCCAAGAATTAGAGCCTATTAAACCGAATACTATTTTTTACCGTAATAGAGATGCGGAATTCGAACGGAGCTTAACCGATAAAGCTTCAATTCGTAAACTGACGTTAGATTTAACCTACTCCGAAAAAGAACAAGAAATCACCTTAGAAGCTTGCGATGAAACCGGAGCCAAATTTACTGCCGTACAGCCACTTGAAGCCCCAGAAAAAGCCTCTTCTCCAGAAAAACTAAAGAGTAGCCTTGAATCTAAACTAGGACGCTTAGGTGATAGTGTTTACACCCTATCCTCTCTCAAGTTAAATACTCCTTTTGGTTGGTTTGTGCCAGTTAGTTTATTAAACGCCTTAAGACGTAGTGCTGTCGAAGGATTAAGCACCATCAAACAAACTCCTAAAGTTTGCCCTCGCCAAATCAAGCCAACTGCCACTTTACCGCCAAACGAACAACATCTCGGTTTTAAGGCCAATATCTACAATCAGGCTGCGGCTAAGTTTTGGGCCGAGCATGGAGCGCAGAATATCGTCCCTGCGTATGAACAAGAACATAGTAAACTTCCACAAGACGTTTTAGTTTCAAAACACTGTCTACGTTATTGCTTTGGCCTCTGCCCTCTACGCCACCATAAAAAGCCACAAGATTTATATCTTGAAACCGGTGGTGCGTTCTTTAAACTAGATTTTGATTGCAAACGTTGTCTTATGACACTCAAGGGCCCATTACCTAACAAGCCTTTTAGAAAGTAAAACCTCGTTAGAATCGAGCCCCTAGCCACAAACTGAGCAATAAACAACCAATTCCAAACGGCCTCCGTGCCGTTTTTTAGCCTTTTGATGCAAAATGCACCACTTAAGCATAAATTGATAAAAAATTAAAATTCCCTCTTTACAAACAAAAACGACACTGTATAATGACATACATACAAAGCGGACAGGTGGCAGAGCGGTTGAATGCACCGGTCTTGAAAACCGGCGACGCGCGAGCGTTCCTGAGTTCGAATCTCAGCCTGTCCGCCATTAAGAAGCTTCTTTTTTAGAAGCTTTTTGCGTTTCTAGCCCCCGCAAAATTCTGGTTCTTCCCTAAATTTTTAGTTAGGAACAGCTAAACTCGGGTAAATTGATAAAAAATTAAAATTCCCTCTTTACAAATAAAAACGACACTGTATAATGACACACATACAGAGCGGACAGGTGGCAGAGCGGTTGAATGCACCGGTCTTGAAAACCGGCGACGCGCGAGCGTTCCTGAGTTCGAATCTCAGCCTGTCCGCCATTAAGAAGCTTCTTTTTAGAAGCTTTTTGCGTTTCTAGCCACCGCGAAATTCTTTGCGCTATTTTCCATTTCTCCTTTTCCCTAATTTCTTTCCAATATTTTTTAAGTTTCTTTAAATCAAAGTTTTACCTCGTTTGTACATATTTGTGCTTGCTTGCACTTCTTTATGCTTGCCTGTATGTACCAGCTCACTCAAAAAGATCTGATTTAGCTCATTTGTTTTGATCAGATCTTTTTCTAAACGGTTAAGAAGAAATAAGTTCTATCTGAGTTCTATCTATCACAAGTTTCCGACTTAAAGACTTAAAACCTGTCTCAAGCTTAATAGATATGGTTGATAGATATATGGAAGATACTGTAATGAGAAACAAAAAAGCGGACCCCTATAGATCCGCTCAAAAATCTCCCCAACATTAAGCCTTTATGTTGGGAGTCACTTTTGTATTTCACTTAAAGATAGGCTCAAGTTTAAGCCCAAAGCTCTTATAAGCGATGACTGTAACCTTGGACACAGAACCACCACAGTCCATTGGTACCACAGCCATACAAATTTGATTATACAAGGAAAGTCCCATTTTCCCTATCTTTTAATAGCAATACAGGCGGTTATTTAGTAATTTTGTGATGTAAGCAGTGTGACATCCTCCCCCACCTTAGAGGTGGGGGACTTCTTGCCGAGTTCAGTTAAATGAGCCAAGTTTTAGCTTCCTATCATCATGTAGTGACGTAAAATCATTTAAATATAAGACTCCGCCATCAATTTTTTACTCAATTTTTTACTCAATTTATTGCTCATGTTCTGAGCAATAAATCAGTTGTAACTAAAAAACTTTTTAACACTCTCACTTGTGATTTAGAAAACTTGTTCTAAGCTACCTAGCAATTTGTCCTAAAGTATATGGCAATTTATTCTGAGTACCCATGATAGAGTTAAGCCTAACGCTGTAAAAGTCAGCTTCACTGACAAAGGTCGTGGCAACACTCCTTTCCGTGATGTATTTAAAAGTTTTTGATAAAAATTTAGCTTTCACACGTCAAAGCAAATAGATTATAGCTTCTCTCGCACCATCATTAAAGAATATCCCAGCAGATTCTTGCCTTTCCACTTAGTTCTGTCAAACCTGTCAGGGTCTTTCATGGACAGTCCAATGCCCCAAATTCTGTCTTTTACAGCACATTCGGCAAGGACAGCCTGTTCTGTGCCTTTCAGCAGTATCTTTAGCTCTTCGTTCTGAGAAAATTTAGCATAAAGCCCCTCAAAAACCACAATCTGACGGATTCCGTTCCAGTAGCTTTCATCATAGCCAGATACGCAGCGACCTAGTTCTTTTATAGTAGCAGTATCTTCGGTATGAAGTATCTTGTCAGCAATAGCTTTATCACCAAAGTAAACCGCCTTTTGGTACATCATATACTGCTCCATAGAGGTAAAATACACTTCTTTATACGTAAATCCAGTAGCATACCAGTTGCTTAGGTATCCGTTTTCTTCATCTGGGTTGTGGAAACAAATAATCTGCACTATATTTTACCTACCTTCTGGACAGCAAGGTCAAGTTCTAAGTCGTGAAGTCCGTAATAAGCCTTTTTCAAAAAATCAAGCGGTACTTTTTTGATTACCTCAGAGCTAGGAATATTGTAATACCATTGATAGCCCTAAGTCTTACAATAGTTGCAACTATTGTAAGACTTAGGGATGCATAAATTCTGCTAAAATGCATCAAAATCCCTCTGTGTAGCGATCTGCGCATAGCCTTTGTAATCATCATTGCTGCTTTCTGCGTACATGTCGTTCACCATCCCGATTGCGAGTAAGTCAAGATCCCGGTTGGAGATGCCGAGCTGTATGTAGCAAAGCAGAAACAATGGTGTGGTCATCGTGCGGTCAGTTGCGTGAAGTTTTTTAGACTCCAGATCCGTCTGGATATTCAGACCCCACAGCTCGATAACCTTCGGAAGCACCTGGTAGATGAAGAAGGTGCTGAACTCATCCAGCCACCCCTCCCACGCCGTTATAGCGAAATTTGAACCATATTGCTCAATATTGCCCCAAGTTGCACAACAAATATACAAATTTAAAATATTTTAACTGAACTCGGCAAGAAGTCCCCCACCTCTAAGGTGGTGAGATGAATTGCCGAAATCTACTTGACAGCTTTCTAAA